>CAZCGF010000302.1:0-3646 GCA_964498115.1 uncultured Planctomycetaceae bacterium
TCCAAAAGCCGAGCCCGGTGCCGAGGCCGATGGCGAAGAAGGCGGCGCCCATGGCCAACGAGATGGCGGCGACGACGCGCGTTACGGCGACGATTTCCTGCTGGAGCGGGCTCAGGCCGGTTTCGACGGTCGTGGTGAGATTCGCGATCTTGCCGAACTCGCTGCGCATGCCGGTCGCGAACACGACAGCGCGGCCGTGGCCCGACAGGATGGTGGTGCCGGCAAAGACCAGATTCGGGAGATCGAGCCAGTGGCCGTCGTCGAGCGGGTCGTCGGTGCGGCGCTTGGGCCGTGACTCGCCGGTGAGCGCCGCGTTGTCGACACGCATGCCGCTGGCTTCGATGAGCCGGGCATCAGCCGGAATCCGTTCGCCTTCTTCCAGGATCAGCACGTCGCCGGGGACGATGTCGGTGCGCGCGCATTCCACGGCCTGGCCGCCGCGCGAGAGCCAGGCCTTTTCCGGCAAGAGCCGGCGGAGGGCGTCGACCGCCCGCTCCGCTTTGTATTCCTGGAAGAAGGCGAAGACTGCGTTGATGCCGATGACGCCGAGAATCGCCCAGCCGAGCGTCGCCATCCCTTCGCCGGGCCGCATGAAATCCGCCGCAAAGGAGAGTCCCGCCGCGATCCAGAGGAGGACCGCCAGAAAGTGGGTGAAGTGGCGGGTGAGGCCGCGAAGCACCGAGTACCGATCGGGTTCGGTCAGCCGATTGGGCCCGAACTGACTCAAGCGCAACCGGGCTTCTTCCGGCGAGAGCCCGCCGGAAGACGTTTCCATCCGCTTCAACGCATCGTCGGTGGAGAGGCGGTGGATGTCGTGGTAGCGAAAGTCAGCCACGGACTCCTCGGACAATCAGGACCGAACAGGGGGCATGGCGGAGGAGAGTCTCCGACACGCTGCCGAGATGGAGCCGTTCGCCCTTGGTCAGGTCGCGCGCGCCGATGACGAGCAGATCGGACCGGTCCGATTCGACCTGTCTCACGATCGTGTCGATCACGTGATCCATCCGGACGACGGTCGTGACCGCATAGCCCGCTTTCAGGAATTCGTCGTGCAGTTTGTCCAGCAGATCGGCGGCGCGTTCCATCGCCGGCTTGGTCAGTGCCGCCAGTTGCGATTCTGAGAGGTAGCGCGCGGCCAGATCCGTGACGGGGCTTTCCGTCGCGGTGAGGATGGTGACCTCCGCCGTGTTCGGCAGCACTCGGTTCCGGAGAAACCTGGCGGCGCGGCGAGAGGGACTGGAATCGTCGACGGCCAGCGTCACGCGGCGCAGCTTTGTGAGGGACTGTTTCAAGACGAGGAGCGGGCAGGGGGTGATCGCTGCGACCTGGCGCGACGTGCTGCCGAGGAGAAAACTCCGGATGTCGCTCAATCCCCGGCAGCCCATCAGGATCAGGTCCGCCTTCATTCGGGTCGCGTGTTTGGCGATGGTCTTGGCGAAAGGGCCGTGAGCCAAGATGGTCTGAAGGCGGGTATGGGGGCTGGTGGCGGCTTGACCGAGGGCGACGCGGGCCGCCCGTTCCGCATCGCGGAGCAGCAGCGCGCCGGCCTTCTCCATGGCGGTGAGGACACGTTTCGCCGCGACCGGATTTCTCCCGCTCCCGGCTTTCAGTAACGAGGGGTCGACGACGTGTAACAGCGTCACCTCCTGCGGTTCCTGTTCGGCAAATGCTTCCAGGGCCTGCACGCCCCATTGGGCTTGTTCCGATCCGTCGACGGCACAGAGAATGCGCATGGGGACTCCTTCTCGTCGTGGTGAATTTGTTAACGGGACTCAAGCTGCATCGGGTATGCCTGTTTCGGAAGGGGCGAGGCGGGAAGATTCAGCGGAGGTATCGCGAGTTCAAGGACGGATCGAGTCACGGCGGTTGAGAAACTGCGGCTTTTTGCAGCAGGAAGATGAGGTCTACTGTGGTGATTGTCGCCAGTTTTTCAGCCTGTTCAGTCCGTAGCCGCAGGAATAAGCGGCTCTTTGATTCACGCCACGCATGATAAAGTGGCATTCCCATTGCGTAAGTGAGGGTAGAAAAAGGAGGCGCTCGCGATGAGACGACGGATGGTCTGGATAGTAGGATTGGTTTTGCTGGCCGTGAGCGGTGTGGGTCAGGCGGCCGAAGCTCCGGTGGCGACTATCGGGCCGTCGGGTGACACGGTAGATCTGAGCCGTCGGCTCGGAGATCAGACTGTGGTCGACCATCTTCCGCTCTATCGGGCGGGCGACGTGAGGTACTTCAGCGCCGGTGTCGGATTGGACGAACGGGCGGCGACGTATCCTCCCTTCTCGTTGAAGCTGGTGTTCACAGCCGGGGGGAAACCCTTCCTGACCGGCGTGTCGGTCACGATCAAGCCCGCCAAGGGGGGTGCCGCGGTAACCGTTCCGGCGGATCAGGTGGACGGCCCCTGGCTGTTCGTCGATCTCCCTCCAGGTGTCTATGACCTGACGGCGGTGCATCGCGACCGAGAACAAGGCGTGAAGGGAATCAAAATCGACGCGGGGAAACGGAAAGAACTGCAGATCAGGTGGCCGGAAGATCGAGGACTGGCCAAAGCCTTACCGGCCGAATGACCCGATCGGCGGTCCGATGATCTGATCGCATGGAGCGAAGGAGACTGGGACGATGGCAAAAAAGAAGGCAGAGACAAGAAAGACAGTCGGAACGAAGAAGGCCGCGGCGTTCGAGGATCTGCTCGTGAAGCAGGTGATGGAAACCAAGGTGCAGTCGGCCCGGCAGAAGACGAAGGGAGATGTCATCGCTTCGCTGATGATCGAGGGGTTCGGTTGTGTGCCGGTGGTGGACGGCGCGAAGAAGCTGATCGGCGTCGTGAGCGAGCACGATCTCCTCGGGGCGATGGACGACGGACACGGCTTGAACACCGTGACGGCGATCGATGTGATGACTGCCAATCCCTACTCCGTCCGTCCCGAAACCACGCTGGGCACGCTGGTGCATGTGCTGCGCGCGAGCGATCTCGTGCGGGTGCCGGTCGTGGACGCGAAGGACCGGCTCGTCGGCATTGTCGCGCGGCGCGATGTATTGCGGACGTATGTGGGCGGGGGCAAGACGGCTCGGCGGAAAAAGTGAGGAGATGCCATGCGACAAACCGAATTCTTTTTGAAAGCCTGCGATCCGAAAACGCTCACGGTGGGGCAGTTGATGCAGGACGCCGTCACGCGCTGCACGTCGCGCACGGATGTGCTGACCATCGCCCACATGATGACGCACCGAAACTTCGGCAGTCTTCCCGTGGTGGAAGAGGACGGGACGTTGGTCGGTGTCGTTACGGAGTACGATCTGCTGCAGGCGATGATCGAAGGGCGTGACCTGCGCAAGATTCTGGCGACGGAGATCATGTCGGCCTATCCGGTGACCGCGACGGAAGACCAGACGCTTGTGCAAGTCGCCGATCTGTTTCAGGACCGGTATCTCACCCGGGTGCCGGTTGTCCGGAGCGGCAAGCTCGTCGGTATTCTGGCCAGACGAGATCTGCTGTTCGGGTATTTGAAGGCTTCTCAGTACTGGTCTTAAGCGGGTTGTTGAAAAAGGCTGCCAGCGGCGTTCTCGCATCGCTTAGGGCCTCAACGTATCGCAATGGTACGCCACGGTTTTGTGCTCGCTGCGGCCTTGCTGGACAACCTTTTTGAACAAC
>CAZCGF010000303.1:0-3634 GCA_964498115.1 uncultured Planctomycetaceae bacterium
GCCAATCAGAATAAATCGGAGAGGGAGGGAGACAACTGGGACGAAACCGCAACCCAAACGGGATTCACAGGTTACGCTCGTAACTCATTATCCCCTTTCGCATTGCGTGTTTCCATCGCTAGTCATTCGTGGTCACGGATTCTCATCTGTTGTCAACATTTTTGTCTCACTGTGTCAAACAATCCTACGGCCCAAGACTCTGTGTGCACAAAGTCGTGTTCGTACAAAAAGGCTAGCAACTTGGCTTTGGGCAAACATTGTCCTCATTATATGCGGCACCACTACCTCGGCTCAAGCCGCGTGCTCTGGGCCCATGCCATGGGCGGCTACTGTACAATCTTCCAGCGACCGAAATCGTTCCTGGCCGACGGTTGCGGGCGTACCGGCCATAGTTCTGCCCGTAACTCTGCCCGGTCGAAAGCGTTGTCGCGTGATTATCTATGCGCGCTATTCGACCGACGAGCAAAATGCTCAATCGATCCAGGATCAGTACCTCAAGTGCGAGCAATTCCTCAAGAACGCCGGGTTCGCCGACGCGGAGATTACGCACATGTGTGACGAGGCGATTTCGGGGCGACGGAGGAATCGCCCGGGGATCGATCAAGTCCTTAACCTGATCAGGGCTAACAAGTGCGATCTCGTCATCGCAGAAGACTCATCTCGGTTCTTTAGAAAAACCCAATTCACGCTGGAGTTTTACGCGACGGCGATTGACGCTGAGGTGCGCGTACTGACTGCAAGCGATGGAATCGATACGGCGGACGACAAGTGGCGCGTCATGGCCCAAGTGAAGGGCATGGTCGGTGAGTTGTTTCTGCATGACACTGCAGCTCGCATTCGACGATCGAAAGACGCCCGCTGGGCCAACAAAAATGCAGTCAACCCGCTCATGCCGGGATATCGACGCATGCCAATGAATCCGGGCGCAGACGATCCGAAGAAGAGGGGCCCATTTCGCGACGAAAGGGACGAGAATTGGACGCCAATTATCGTTAAGGCGTTTCACATGGCCGCTCAGGATGAGTCACTCTGGCGGATTGCCGAGTACTTTGACGCCCAAGGATTCCCGATGTCAGGAAGGGCCAAGTCACCAAAATGGACGGAGGTCCGCGTTCGTGCATTGCTTCAACATTCTGTTTACAAGGGCCTCGAATACTATCGAAAAACGACATCCAAGGCGCTTGAGGTCACGGGACAGAGTCGACAGGTTCGAACCCCGGACGATCAGGTCCTCAAGCGGGAAATGCCGCATCTTGCGCACGTCTCTGAATCACTTTGGCGAAAAGCTAACGAGGCCATTCAAAGGCGGCGAAAGCACAATTCTTACCACAAGGGTCCCGACCATCCAAATGCGGGTTGCCCCCGTGATCGGTGGGGCATCCTCTCGAAACTGTTCTATTGCGGGATCTGTCAGTCCCCAATGCATCGAGACGGCGCTGGCTATCGCTGCTCGGCCTCAAAAAAACGTTGGACGCGTTCCCAAGGATCCAAGCCGCGATGCTGGAATCATTCTGCTCCCGGTCCCGAGATCGTTCACCGTAAGATCGGCATTGCGATTGTTGACGAACTGCTGAAGCATGTTGATTTCACCGAAGTGATCAAGCCGTCCGTGGATCGAATGCTCGCGGACGGTGATGGTTCGCATGCCGCCCGGATTCGAGATCTCGAATCACAGACGGACCGAATCTCTAAGATCATCAGCAGGCTTACCGAAGCGATCGAGACCGCGCCGGAATGTGGTAGTCTGGTCAATCAGCTGAAGATGCGCGAATTAGAGTTGGAACGGATCAAGAGCGAGCGGCTCGAACTCATGGAGTCAGCCCCGCGAGCGATGTCACTTCCGAACCGTGATCAGATCCTTGCTGAAATCGAAAAAGTCAAACCGGCGCTGCTGAAGCAACTGGGCAGGGAAGCTGGTGCAATTCTTCGACAACTCGTTGGCCACATCGAGGCACGACCCTATAAGGCGCTGAGCTCAGAACGGATTGTCTGCCGGGCGCACTTCACGCTGAATCTCGTGAAACTTCTGCCCTCAGAATGGCAACTCTTCATTGAGCGACACAAGGCTTCGCCATTTCATAAGGAACTTGATTCCAGGGTCTCGATTTCATTGATTGTCGATCTGTTCGAACGGCCCCTGTACGTTCGCTACTCGTCCGAAGTGTTGCAAATGTCGGAGTCTGGGTTCCCACTTTGCGATATCTGCAAAACACTCAATATCAGCTTTGACGTTGCGAAGGCGGCAAAGAATGCGGCGCTTTTGATGAAGTCAAACGGACTTGATGACTTCTATGCTCCGATTACGGAAGAGCCATCGGTCAAACCGGTCCGTTGGCGAGACAATCGAAAGCAGCCCAAACAAGAGAGGCCCAAGGATGGCCCCGACGTTGTCTCATTTGATTCGACTGCCGGATCGACCAACTAAGCTGTCCAGCACAACTTTTCCCATGCGCTCGGGGGCAGGCCGCCCATTTGGGAGGGCTTGCCCCCAGGGTGTATTGGCAAATTAGAATAGTGACCTTCCCCCAAATTTAATCTTGCAAGGGAGCTAGCTCCAAACTGAAGCAGAGCAGTGGCGTGCGATTTGGGAATGGACGCATTCATCCTTTGACTGCAGGGCCTCTTTCTAAGTTCCCTAAATTGCAGGGTCATTCGGCGTTATTATCAAGTGTTGGAAATAGCTCTTCTCACCAACTGCCGACTCGATCTGATCCGGCTTCAATAGCAACATCCGCGTTTTCAATCCACCCAATCATTGTGAAAGGAGGAACTCTATTCATGCGCCGATTCCGCGTCGTGATTGTCGTCTTCATGGTGTCTGTCTCGACTAGCCCCGGCTGTCGGGAGCCGCCCGATCCGCCTTCCCAGGAAGCGGTGGACATGGCCTGGCAGCGGGCGGATCAGGCCGTTGTGTCCGCCGAGCGGGCTCGCAACGAGGCCCGGCAGGCGGGTCGACTGCGGGACATCGATCGACTCCGCGCCGAGGCGGAGCGCGATGAACTGGCCAGCCAGGTCTCTGTCCTTCGCGGCGTCGCGCTGGCGGTATCCCTGCTTCTGCTCGTGGTCTTGCCGTGGCTGGCTGTCGAGGTCCGCCGACGGAGAATGTGGACCCATCTGGCCGGACAAGTGGCCGGGCCCGTAGCATTCGAGCCGCCCGTTCCCGATCCCCGCGCAGGGCCCGACTTTGAGGCCTCGCGCAAGATCTAGTCCATCACGTTTCAACCCAACCCGAGAGGAGGTGTCTCACGAACCGACGCAAGATCGGCATCGCCGCAATATGCGGCGTTGCAGCCCTGCTTTTTCTGCTCATCATGCTCAGCACCTGTCTTCCCACCGGCCCACCCCGCACCGATGTCACCGAGGCGCAGTTGCAACTGCTGACCGATTCCCTCGATGCGATTCACCTCGAGGTGGCGGCAGCCCGCAGGCCGTCCACCTGGTCCTTTACTCTGTTCCTTCTCTCGATCCTGCTGCCGCTGTGTGCAGCCATCTGGTTGGTCTTTCGCGCCGAGCGTTCGACACTGGATCATGATGCCGGTATCCGGACGATGCTCAGCGCCGGCCTCTCCCAGGAAGTCGTTCTGGCCTACCTTGAGACCTCAGTTGGACGGCCGCAATTGACCGGGCCAACACT
>CAZCGF010000304.1:0-3613 GCA_964498115.1 uncultured Planctomycetaceae bacterium
GTCGGCATCATCGACAGCGGCATCGACTGGCGGCACGGCTCGTTAGTCGATTCGAACGGGAAATCGAGGATTCTCGCGATTTGGGATCAAATGTTGCCTTTCCGGGCGGGCGATACGAGGGGACCCAACAATATCGGGGTCGTCTACGACCAGGACCGACTCACCCAAGCGCTGAAAGGCCGGGCCAGGGTACGCACCAAGGATGTCGATGCGAGCAACAACCGGGAGGGCCACGGCACCCATGTCGCGGGCATCGCCGCAGGTAACGGCAAGCCTCCCACCTGCTGCCACGTCAGCCAAACCTATGTGGGCGTGGCACCGGAGGCCGAGCTCATCGTCGTTCGCTACGACTATACCGACGCGGAGGAGATCGGAGAAAACCAGCGCCTCATTGAAGCCATCGACTTCATCTTCGGGTTTCTCGGCAGCATCGACAAACCGAAGGTCATCAACATCAGTCAAGGCGACAACCTGGGCCCACATGACGGCACGAGCGCCGTCGAGCTGGCGATCGACGCCCACGTGGAAACAGGCGACTTCCTGCACCATCCGCAGATCGTCGTCAAATCGGCCGGCAACGAAGGCGGCGCACTCAGGCACGTGCAGGGTCGCGTGCCGGGTAACGGGAATCTGGAGATTGAATTCGAAGTACCCGAGGGTCGCAGGTTCGAAACGCTGCTCGACCTCTGGTACGACCGGGCCGGCACCCTGAACCTGACCGTCACCGCTCCGGGTGGCGCCGCCAGCGGGGTGGTCAACCATGGCACCGACCTTCCGGCCAATGCCGCCGCCCCGCCGTTTATCGCCAATCCCGCGGCTGCCGCCAACCGTCAGACTCGAGTCTCGATCGACGGGACCATCAACGGCGAACATGACCGGGACAATAACTTTCGTATTACCATCGCACGCCCCCGGCGTGGAAACATCCTCCACGGCCCTTGGAAGCTGACGCTCGCCAACCCGAATGCCGGGGATGTCAATTTCCACTGCTGGATCGAACGCGGCACGAACACACCCTGGTTTCTGCCGCCGAAAACTCCCGACGACGGCAAGATACGGGCGGGCCTCGACGCCACGCTCACCATACCCGGGACCGCCGCCCAGGTCATCACGGTCGCCAACCATGCTTCGCGCACGAGCCGCTGCGATTGCTGGCCGTCGACTGGGATCGTCTCCACCTCCAGCCGAGGCCCCGTTGCAAGAGGTGCTGCGACAAACCTCAAACCTGACATCGCCGCGCCGGGGTTGGAGATCACGTCCGCCAAGGCCGATGCGGCTAACTTGCGAGGTCGCTGTTGCGACTGCTGCCCCGATGCCTGCTGCTGTCTCTATGAGGACCGGAAAGGCACCAGCATGGCCGCTCCGCATGTGGCCGGAGCGATCGCGCTGCTCTTGGAGGAGAATCCCCGCCTGACGAGGGCCGACATCGTCCGCCACCTACAGGCGACGGCGCGAGACCGGCCGGCCGGCGGATGGGACGCGACCTGGGGCGGGGGAAAACTCAACATCCAAGCCGCCATCGATGCGGTGCGTGCAGCAGCAGCCGGGGGCGGCGGTGCCGGAGGCGGTGGAGGCGTCCCTCGGATCTCTCCGCCGTCCGGCTTGGATGAATCGATCCAGCGCGAGCCAAAAGCGTCGGCCATCACCGGGAACTCTGCGCCGTTCACGTCCTGGCTCCGCACGCTCCGCGAGCGGCTCAAGGACTATCCTGAAGGCGAACATGTCGCCGCTGCCATCAGCCGCCACTTCAGCGAAGCCCGGCGCCTGATCAACAGCAACCGGCGCATCGCGACCATGTGGCATCGAGCGGCGGGACCGGCGCTCTTGCGGCAGCTCATCCACGGCACGAACGCCGTTGACGGTCCCCTCCCGATCGAGAAAGAATCAGCCTCCCGATACCTCGACCGTTGTCTGGACCTGCTGGCCAGACAGGGCAGTCCAAGACTGCGGCAGAGCCTCGACCGGTACCACTTTTTTGTCTCCATGCTGCTGACGGAGAGTTTCACGGCTTCAACCGGATCACGGACCATGCCGCAACCATGAGTACAGCCGTCGGGTCGCTCGAACAATTGGCCGGTGAACTCGCGCGAGTGTTCGAACCGCTGGTGCAGCGCGCCGAAACCGGGACGCTGGACGACGTGCTGCCCTGGTTGGGCCTGCGCGTCTTCGAGATTGAGCCGGATGCGACTTCGCTGACTGACGCGCTTACCGCCACGGCTGCCGCTGCCGCCGAACTCGACCCCCTGCTCAACGACCTCGCCCAGGCCGTGACGCAGGACGATCGCGCAGCCATCGCCGCCACGGTCGCCGCCTTGCTGCAACAACTGCGTGCCACGCTCCAGGGCCTCGAGGGAATAGTGCGGGCTCTCCACACACTCGGCAATGATGCAGCCCTTTCGCCTCAACACAGGACTGAACTCGCCGCCTTCGCTCGTCTGTTCCCGGAACGGCTCCTGCATCGTTTGGTCGCCGACTACTTCGAAGTCCGCTTCCCTCAGATCGCCCTGCTGCTGCTCGGCACCGGCACGATCGAGGTCGTCGACGAGCCAGGCCTGCCGGAAGGGTCGCTTCACGGTCCCTACGTCCGGAAGACCCTGCATCTCAATCGCCTGCTGCAGCTCTTCACCGACCCGACGGGATTGTTGCGCGACGTCTATGGCTGGGGCGCGCCCTCGTTCGACGGCCTGACGCTGTTCAGGATGTTGCAGAGGTTACTACACGAGAAATTCGGCATCCCCGCTGAGATCCTGCACCCGTCCGGCGAGCCGGCGCTTTTGGAAGCCTTCGGATTCAACGCCGTTGTCAATCCGACGTTCTCCCCTCCCGGCCTCGACGTCACGTTGCGCGCACCGACCTCGATCGAGCGCAGCGACACTCTCGACGAGAGCGCGTGGCAAGTGACCTTCGATTCGGTCGTCCGCGTCAGTAGTGATCTGACCGCTTCCATCCGTCCGACCTTGGATCTCGATTTCCAGTTGCCGGCAGGAAGCGCGATGGACGTCACCGTGGGGGCCCGGTTCGTCCGCACAGGCGACGCCGAACCTTTTGTCGTGATCGGCTCGGCGGGAGGCTCTCGCTTAGCCATGCAGCGCGTCCGGGCTTCCGTGAAACTGGACCTGCATGTCGACTCGGCCGCACCGGCTCGCGCCACAATGGACCCGGCGATTGCCTTCGCCGTCGAGCACGGCGAGGTGGTGATTGATTTCTCCAAAGGTGATGGGTTTCTCGCGCAGGTTTTCCCTAAGGATGGTCTTGCCGTTCCGTTCGATCTCGCCGGTGAGTGGTCGTTCCGCCGTGGGCTCTCGCTGCAGGGCGGGGTGGGATTCGAAGCGACCCTACCCCTGCACGTCACCCTGTTCAATGCGATTTCGATCCAGCTGCTCCGGCTCGCCGTCCGGTCGCACAACGGCGAGGACCAGGGCATCGACATCGAGGCCGCCACCAACGCCGCCATCAAACTTGGCCCGGTCACGGCGACCATCGAGCAGGTGGGATTCTCTGCGAGCCTCCGGCTTCCTCCGAGCGGCGGAAACTTGGGCCCACTTGACCTCGCCCTCGGCTTCAAGCCGCCGACCGGCATCGGCCTGGCGATCGCAACGGCGGGCGTGACCGG
>CAZCGF010000305.1:0-3612 GCA_964498115.1 uncultured Planctomycetaceae bacterium
TCCGCAACGCACCACTCCGCGCCCAGGTAGTCAATCGCCGGATCGGCCGCGATCCACACGCCGGCGCGATGGCCGATCATCGGATCGAATCCGTAATAAACCTCCGGCGACCCGGAGTCATCCTTGTGAAAGGGAACATCAGCCGTCGCCAGCAATTGGCGAAGTCCCCATGCCGCCGCGCCGGCCATCAGCGAGCGATCGATTTGAACGCCAAGAGCGCGTGCCGCGCCCGCAGTAGCCCGCTTCGTTGCGACTCCGCGTGCGACAGGCGACCCGGTCGACCCGCTTAACCCGACCGACTGTACGATTGCCATTCAATCCGTCCGCCCCGGACGATCTCGAACGCGGAATTCAATGCGCAAGAAAAGCTCCGGATGAACTCACGGCATGTCCGTGAGTTCACCTGCGCTCGATTCCCGACGGGGCGAGTCTTATATCGGCTTGGCAATGTCTTGTAGTGTCAGGGCTGCGTCAATCGAAGTCTGCCGCCCGCGGGAACTGTGATTCCAGGCGCATTTCTTGCCGAACCCGCCTCTATCCCTTACGTGCGCAACCGGTCGAGCCCCAACTCCCGAAGCTGCTTCGTCGACACTTCCGACGGCGCAAAAGTCAGCGGACAGGCCCCGCTCGCCACCTTCGGAAATGCGATCACGTCCCGAATCGAGTCGAACCCGCCCAGCAGCATCACGATGCGGTCGAGCCCCAGCGCGATCCCACCGTGCGGCGGCGCGCCGTACTGAAGCGCCTCCATGAGGAACTGAAACTTCTGCCGCGCCTCCTCCTCCGTCAGACCCAGCAGCTTGAAGACCGTTCCCTGCACGTCGCTCCGGTGAATTCGGATCGAGCCTCCGCCCAGCTCGATGCCGTTGAGCACCACGTCATAAGCCTTCGCCCGTACCCTCAGCAGGTCTTCTTTCGGCGGCACGTCACTCGACCCCACGCGCATCAGGTGCAGATCCTCGTCCTTCGGGCTCGTAAACGGATGATGCATCGGATAGACGGCCTTCTCCTCCTCGTCGTATCCAAACAAGGGGAAGTCCACCACCCAGCACATCGCCCACTGATTCTCCGGGATCATTCCCTTGCGATCGGCGATCGTGCCGCGCAGCCAGCCGAGATGTTTGCAGACATTCGCTTCGGTGCCCGCCGCGAACATGATCATGTCGCCGGCCTTCGCCCCGGTCGCTTCGAGCAGTTGCTTCTTGACGTCCTCGTTCTCCAGGAACTTCGCGATGCCCGTCTGGAAAACGACCTTGCCGCCCTCCTCGGCGATCTTCACCAGCGGAAGTCCGCCGGCCCCGATGCCCTTGATCTCCTCAGTCAGGCCGTCGATCTCCTTGCGCGTCATCTCCGCCCCGCGCTCCACGACGATGCACCGCACAACGCCGCCCGCGTCGATCGGCTCTCGAAACACCTTGAAGTCTGTCTGCTTCGCGATCTCGGTCACTTCCTTGATCTTCATGCCGTACCGCAGGTCCGGCGCGTCGCGACCGTACGACTTCATCGCCTCCGCGTAGCTGATCCGTGGCAGCGGCAGCTTGATCTCCACCCCGATCGCCGAGCGCATCACTTCCGCCAGGCACGCCTCGATATGCCCCATCACGTCTTCCGGCTGGACGAACGCCATCTCCACGTCCACCTGCGTGAACTCCGGCTGGCGATCCGCGCGCAAATCCTCATCGCGAAAACACCGCGCGATCTGCATGTACCGATCCATCCCGCCGATCATCAGAAGCTGCTTGAAGAGCTGCGGCGACTGCGGAAGCGCATAAAACGAGCCGTGCTGCAATCGCGACGGAACCAGATAGTCCCGCGCCCCCTCAGGCGTAGACTTGGTCAGAATCGGCGTCTCCACATCGACGAAACCGTGCTTATCGAAGTAGTCGCGGATCGTCTTCGTGATCCGATGGCGCAGCATCAGCCCCTTCTGCACCGGCGCCCGGCGCAGGTCCAGAAAGCGCATCTGCAATCGAAGGTCCTCGTTCGTCTCGATCTCGTCCGCGATCAGAAACGGCGGCGTCTTGGACTTCGACAACAGGTCGATCTCGTGCGCCTTCACCTCGACCTCGCCCGTCGGCAAATTCGGATTCACCTTGTCCCCGCGATGGACCACCTCGCCGCGTACGCAAATGACGTATTCGCTCCGCAGCGACCGCGCAACCTCGTGCGCCTTCGGGTCCGTCGTCGGATCGAATCGAAGCTGCGTAATCCCCCCGCGATCTCGCAGATCGATGAACACCATCCCCCCCAGGTCCCGGAAGTTGTCCACCCACCCGGCCAAAAGCACGCTCCGCCCGGCATCCCCGGCGCGCAGCGCCCCGCAATCATGTGTCCGCTCGTTGTAAGGCAAAGGCATCTGACGTCATCTCCTGTCGTAAACGAACCCGGAATCATCGGGTGTAACGCCGGTGCCCGCAAGGGTTAGCGGTCAGTGCACATGAGTGTTGAGCCTGGTAAGCGGCCGCTAATTCACCCACCGGCGTCCGGGGTATCTATCTGTATCCACAAGTTGCCGACCGGGATTCTGGGTCATTCAATCAAAACGGCTTCCAGCCGGTCCCATGCATGACACGACCACTGAAGTCCGGAACCGGATTATGGTCACCCAAACACTAGCTGTACGGGGTGAGAATTCGTTAAGATTACGAGCAACTTGGTTAGGAGGACCGAGTCTCGTCTTTCTCCGAAGGCTGATTTAGCGACCTCGAACCATAGGTGCAACATGGGATATGGAATCGGTCGGGATTTCCGCGCCAAAGTGATTTCGCCGGTTATTACGCGAACTGCAATGGCATGCCTCATCGTCGTTTTTGGATTTTCGCCCCTGTTGGCTCTGGCACATGCCCCCAAACCCGTTGTGCCTTTCCGAATGACGGTGGATCAAATGCGGACACATGACCCGGTTAGTGTCGAATCATCGAATTCGCTACGACCTCCGAATGGCCGACCGAATCCGCGACCTGTTGACGCTAATTCGAACAGTAGGTCTCTGTCGCCCGCCCGGAATTCTGAGTTAGTCCCGGACAAGAACCCCTCGGCTCCGCGATCTACGCTAAACCCCGTACGAAACTTCAACGCCCAAAGAGACGATGGGACGCGCTATCCGCCGGACAGCGACGGCGCGATCGGACCGGCCCACGCTGTTACTTTGCTCAGTTCCGGGTTCACGGTAAAGAACAAGTACGGTGGCCACGTCTTCGGCCAGATCAGCCTGTCATCATTCTTCTTCAGCGCCAATCCGCCTATCAATCTCCCTTACCTCCCGCGCATTCAATACGACCAGTACGCCAATCGCTGGGTGGCCACATGCGGCACCAATCCCTTCAACAACGACGGCTCGTTTGCCTCGTATCTCTGCCTCTCAGTTTCAGAAACGTCCGACCCGACGTTGGGCTGGAATCTCTATGTCTTCGAGGTCTTTGCCCCCGGCCACTTCAACGAATGGATGGACCTGCCCACCCTCGGCATCGACGAGAATAACATCATCATATGCGGCAACATGTTTGACTACAGTGGGCCTTTCAGCCATGCGGATGTTTACGTTTTCGACAAGGCTCCGCTTCTTGCCGGCTTTCCGGTCATTCAGGGCCTGGACTACAACGTCATCCATAA
>CAZCGF010000306.1:0-3591 GCA_964498115.1 uncultured Planctomycetaceae bacterium
AGCTTACACGCTTCGCGGTCTTTCCGATCTTCGCAGACTCAGTCGTCACCGGCGCACTGGTACTCGCTTATCGGCAGAGACACACCCCTTCCGCCGACGATATCGTCGCTGCCCGCCGTCTGGCCGATCAAATCGCCGCCGCCCTCACCAACAGCCGCGCCATCGAAGCGCGCGTGCGCGCACAGATGGAACTCGCCGGAGCCGTCGAGGCGAAACACGACGCCGAGGAGCGGGCCACGGTACTGCAGGCGGAAAACCAGTCGCTCGAGACAAAAGAAGAACGGCTGCGGCATCAGCAGAGTGCCACGCTGGCGCTCGTCAAAGACCGGACGGTCTTTGACGGTTCGCTCGCTGAAGCCGCGCAACTCGTTACGGCGACGGCCGCCCAGGCGCTCGGAGTAGAACGGGCCAGCGTGTGGATTTTTGAAGCGGGCCGCCGCCTCCTCTACTGCCTCGACAGGTACGAGCGGTCCAGGGAGCATCATGGGCCGGATCACACGCTGACTCTCTCTCGATATCCTGACTATTTCGAGCAGCTTCAGCGCGGGCAGGTCCTCGCGGCTGCGCAGGCACAGCAGGATCCACCATTCCACGAGTTCGCCTCCGACCTCCTCGCGCCGCGCGGCATCAGTTCACGGCTAGACGCCCCGTTTCACACCAAGGCCGGCTTGGCGGGCGTGGTCATGATCGAACATGTGGGGCCTGCCAGAGAATGGGCAATTGACGAACAGCAGTTTGCGCAGGCCTTGGGAAACTTTATGACGCTGGTGCTAGAGGCGGCTCGCCGCCGCGAGGCTGAAGAAGCTCTGGCCATCGCCAAACTCGCGGCCGAAGACGCGACCAAAGCGAAAGCGGAATTCCTCGCCAATATGAGCCATGAGATCCGGACACCGATGAACGGCGTGCTCGGGATGACGGAAATACTCGCACAAACATCCCTCTCCACTACCCAACGCCACTATGTCGAAACCATTCACAACTCCGGCGACACCTTGCTGGCTCTCATCAACGACATTCTGGACTTTTCGAAGATCGAAGCCGGGAAGCTGGAAATCCAGCCGGCCGCCCTCGATCTCCGCGACCTGGTCGAGCGCACGGCGGAACAATTAGCCGAACGCGCGCAGCGAAAAGGTCTCCAGCTGCTGGCGGAGTATGATCCATCGGCGCCTGCCGCGGTCATCGGCGATCCCGTTCGCATCCGCCAGATCCTGACGAATCTCCTCGGGAACGCCATCAAGTTCACCCAGCAAGGAGAAGTACACGTACGCGTCACTCTTGACGCGCCGGCGTCGCAAGCCGCCGGGCCGGCGATCTTCCGCATCGCTGTCACGGACACAGGGACCGGCATCAGCCCCGAAGGCCAGGCGAGGCTCTTCCAATCGTTTTCTCAAGTGGATGGGTCCTCGACCAGGGTCCATGGCGGCACCGGCCTGGGACTCAGTATTTGCAAACAGCTCAGCGAGTTGATGGGCGGCACCATCGGGGTCCACAGCCAGATCGGGCAGGGCAGCTCGTTCTGGGTCACGCTGCCGTTGCCGCTCCAGGCCGAGCCCGCGGCCGTGCACGGACCCGATCCTGCGCTCACAGGGGTCCGGATTTGCGCCGCCGTGAGTCATCCCGCGACCCGGCTGCTCCTGACGCAATACCTGTCTAGCTGGGGCCTCGCACCCCGGATCGCGGACACGGGCGCGGAGTTTCTGGAGCAGGTGATGGACGAACTGGCCACGGAAGGCGGCCGAGTCCTTGCGCTCATCGATGAAACGTTCGCAGATATGACCGACATCCAAGTGATGCAGGATCTTCGGTCTGATTCCGCCCTCGCGGATGCCGGCATTCTGAGACTCGTCTCCTTTACCCGCCGGGCCGATGTCGAACAGGACCCGGTGTTCGGCAAGATTCCCTTCGTCACCAAACCACTCCGATATGACGCGCTCCATGACGCCCTTCTGAGTCTCCTCGGCAGGAACCCGCTGGCATCGGCCACCTCGCCCCCAGCGCCGCTCTCAACCCCTCAACTGGCCGGCGCGGTCTTGTTGGGCGAGGACAATCCCGTCAATCAAGAAATTGCGACGCTGATGCTCGAAAGCCTGGGTTGCTCCGTCACCGTCGCACAGAACGGTCGGGAAGCGGTCGACTGCGCGAAGAAGACTCGCTACGACATCATC
This sequence comes from uncultured Planctomycetaceae bacterium, assembly GCA_964498115.1. Lineage (GTDB taxonomy): Bacteria > Planctomycetota > Phycisphaerae > UBA1845 > UTPLA1 > UTPLA1. The sequence goes on from CAZCGF010000306.1 coordinate 2,166, forward strand.
TTGATGGATTGCCAGATGCCTGAGATGGATGGGTTCGAAGCGACACGCCTCATCCGGACATGGGAAGCCGAACTGGGCGGCGGCACGTCGACGCAGCCTATTCCCATTGTGGCACTGACCGCCCATGCGACAGCCGGTGATCGCGCCCACTGCCTGGCCTCAGGGATGACCGACTACCTCTCGAAGCCCTTCACGATGGAACAACTACAGCGCGTGGTTGCATCGTGGTTACCGAAACATGCACCGCCCCTGATCGCAGCACACTCAAGTACACCGGCGGCAACCCCTGCGGACCCAATGCCTTCAGTGGACCAGGCCCCCGCCACGATCATTGACCGGCACGCATGGGATTCGATTACCGCACTCCAGCGGCCCGGGAAACCGGACATGCTCGCCAAGATCCTCACCATCTACTTGACGGACTCGCAACAGCTCGTCGACCAGGTTCGTCAGGGCGTCGCCGCCGGAGAAGCCCAACTCGTCAACGAAGCCGCGCATAGTCTGAAGTCACGCAGTACCGTGCTCGGAGCCGTCTCGCTGTCGGACGTCTGTCAGCAGATTGAAACGATCAGCCGTGGTGGCTCGCTCAGGAACGTCGAGCCGTTGCTCGATCCCCTCGACACCGCCTTTACCCATGCCTGTCGCGTGTTTCAAACCGAACTCGAAAAGCGAGCCGCATAGCCCCCGGGCTACAGATCCAACCGGCGCTAGCGAACTAGCATGTGAGAATCCGGCGCGGCAATCAGCACGTCCGCCCCCGATTGAATCGCCGGCCAAGCCTGTTGCTGGACTGCAGTCGGCTGCCCGATCTGCGTCAGGAACCATTCCGCGATAAGGGGGTGAAAGAAAGAGAGCAGCATCCCGCGATACTAGGATGCCGCTCTTAGCGAGTAAGGCCGCTTCGTACCCCGAAGGGACTCCTAGCGACGAGAGGCTAAACGGCCGGTTGTCGCAACAGATGCCGGACCATTACCCGATGATACCGTGGCAGGGCTGGCTAATGCCCCAGTACTTCCGTCGATGTTGAACTTCGAAATCGTATTCGCCCCTGAATTCGTCACATAGAGAAACCGGCCTGTCGCATCCACCGCTACGCTGCTCGGCGCCGTCCCCGCTGCCACTGCCGTCCCGGCCGTTAATGCGCCCGTCGTTTGATTGATCGTATACACCGACACGTTGTTCGTCGTCGTATTCCCCGCATACGCAAATCGGCCCGTCGGATCCACCGCTACGCTGCTCGGCGCCGTCCCCGCTGCCACCGCCGTCCCGGCCGTCAATGCGCCCGTCGTTTGATTGATCGTATACACCGACACGTTGTTCGTCGTCGTATTCCCCGCATACGCAAATCGGCCCGTCGGATCCACCGCTACGCTGCTCGGCGCCGTCCCCGCTGCCACCGCCGTCCCGGCCGTCAATGCGCCCGTCG
>CAZCGF010000307.1:0-3584 GCA_964498115.1 uncultured Planctomycetaceae bacterium
GGTCGATCCGCTTTACTTCAGGCACGAATTCAGCAATTGCTGAAGCGCCTTCGTCTCGCGGTCGGCGATGAGCTTGCGGCAGGTCGCGGCGTTCTGCTTGATCTTGTAGCCCTTGTCGCCGAGGGTGACCGAAATGCCCCAGTCGCCCAGGATCGACAGGTCGCGGAAGATCGTGCGCCTCGACGCCTTCAGTTTTGTTTGGAGCTGCTTGAGGGTCGCCCCACTGCCGGCGAGCGTCCGACAAAGCTGCATCATCCGCTTCAGGTGTGTGCCATCAACGACGATTGTTCGAGACATGATAAATCCTCCGAACCAATGTCCGCCCCATTTGCGATATACGCCCCGCTCCGCACGCTCAGCCCTGTTAGTCGAAGGAATCCTATGAGCCGGGCAGCGATTTGTCACGCGCCAAGCGAAGTTTTGCGATTTCGCCGGTTGTCTTGCACGTGGCGTGCCAAGCTAGCGGCTCTCTTTGCGGCCCCCGCCGTGCTGCTGCCACCATTCTCGCACGCGATCAGGATTGTAACGAACGGCCTTTTCCCGCAGTGCCGCGATACGTGGCGTCAAATCGATGGATTCCGGCTCCTCCTTGACCACGCCAAAGGCCATGCCCCCCACCTTGATCGTCAAAATCGTATTACCTGACGGACCGTGTGTACCCAGGATGCGGAGCTTGTTGTCCCGGACGAGCAGCCGCATGCCGAATTCAGCGTATTCGACGCTTTCCGGCAGCAGGCTCTGCGGCACCGCCGACGGCCATGTGAAAGAAAGGGCGTCCTGGGCCGCCGACAGCAACAACTCCCGATCGATCGTTCCGGCCTCGCCCGGCGGCGGCACAACCACGACCTCGACATCCGCCGATTTGATGTTGTCATCGACGATGTCGAGATTGTTAATCCTTACCGATAGTCGCCCCGTGGCCGTTCCCCTGCCCCACGGACGCAGCCAGTCTTCGAGGGTGATGCCGGACACGCTCCCGGAAAGGCGCAGTCGCTCGATGTGCCCCACCGCCAGATCGACGGCATCGAGGCTGATCGACGCGTCGCCGGCAAGTTCATCCTGGCCGAACAGCCGCGCGAATGGGGCGAGTTGCAAATGCTCGATGCGGCCTTTGCCGCGGAAGTGTGTCACCACTTCGCCACTCACTCGGGCAGCATCGACATTGACTGAGAATCGCCCCTCCAACGGACCCCACGACACCGAGCGCGTCAGCTCCGCAAGCTCCACGTCGGCAAGCTCTCCCTGAATCCAGACTTCGGGCCGTTCGGCGTGATCGATGTATTGGAGACTTCCGGCAAACTGGCCGTGCTTGACGTGGTTGCCGCCCAGCAAGGGACCGATGCCCATCGCCTCCAGCGGGATCTTCGGCACGGTGAGCAGAAGCTCGGAGACCTGCACGCCGCCCTGTGGGATGAATCGTGCGTGAATCTGCACACCCTGGGCGATCGGCCGCCCATTAAGTTCGTAGGCGTGCAGTCGGGCAACGCCGGACTTCGGATCGGAAAAATCAATCGAGCCGGAGGTGTCGCGACAGCTCAGGCGAAAATCGCCCCGCTCGAAGGAGATCTCAAATCCCTCCATGTCGACATTGACGAGCTTGAGGTCCTCGAAATCGTGGCCCAGGCTCGATTCCAAAACCCGGCGATAGTCCTCCTTGACCCACCGGTCGCTGCGAATCGCCAGCATCCCGCTGATGAGCTTGAGCTCGTTCGACTCGACCCCGTCCGACTCGTTCTCCTGCCAGATCGCGTCCTTGCAGGAGAAGACCCGGTCGCGCTGATTCGGCAGCCAGATGACCACATCTTCAAACGTCCGGCTCGAAAACGTCCGGCCGCGAATGCGCCCGACTTCGCAGGGAAGCTCGAAGAAGCTGGTCAGGTCCTCCTGTACCCTGCGCCGATAGACATCGCTGCGCAAGTTGTAGGCATAGCTCGCCGTCCAGGTGATCGACCCGCCGACGAGGACGATCGCGGCAGCAAGCAGGCTCTTTCGGTGCAGCAACATCGCTGGGTATCCTCAACGGCGTAAGGACACCTTCCTAACGGCCCGCCGGGTGGTGTCAAGTTTCCGCCGACATTATCGCTGGTTGAGTTAGCGGTGAAAGTCGGTAACATCGTTCCCCAATTGCAGCGCGGGAATTCGCCCGCCGGGAGTTCGACTCATTATGGCCACCATGCCCGACATCCGCCCAACGCGACTCGAGCGCGACGAACTCGGCGGCGATCTGTGGACGCTGAACTTCGGCCCTCAGCACCCCGCCACGCACACGACGCTCCGCCTCGTCCTCGAGCTCGACGGCGAGACGGTCATCGCCTGCACGCCGCACATCGGCTACCTCCACAGCGGCTTCGAAAAGCTCGGCGAGCATCTGAACTACAACCAGTACGTCGTCGTCACCGATCGGATGAACTACATCAGCCCGATGGCCAACAACATCGCCTGGCACACCGCCTGCGAAAAGCTGTTCGGCATCGAACTGACCCCCCGCTGCAAGGTCATCCGCACCATCATCGCCGAGCTCGCCCGCATCCAGGATCACCTCCTCTGCGTCGGCACGGCCGGTCTGGACCTCGGCGCCTTCACCGCCTTCCTCTACACCTTCAACGAGCGCGAGCACATTTACGATCTTTTCGAGGAGATCTGCGGCGCTCGCTTCACCACCAGCTACACGCGCGTCGGCGGCCTGATGCAGGACATGCCCCCCGACTGGCCCGCCCACGTGAAGGCCTTCATGCAGCGCGTCCCTCGCGCCATTGAAGATACCGAGTCGCTCCTTACGCGCAACCGCATCTTCGTCGAACGCACCAAGGGAATTGGCGTCCTCGGTTACGACGATGCCGTTCAGTGGAGCTGGACAGGCCCCATCGCCCGGGCCTCCGGCGTGATGCGCGATCTGCGAAAGGACGAGCCCTACCTCTGCTACGCCGACAACTGGGACGGCAAAGGCTCGTCCGGCGTCCAGTTCAAGGTGCCCATCGGGCGAAACGGCGATGTTTACGATCGGTATCTCGTTCGCATGGAGGAGATGCGGCAGTCGCTGGCCATTCTTGCCCAGCTCGTGGACAACATCCCCGCCGGGCCGATCAACGTCCTGCCCGACGACAAGAAGACCCTGCCCGACAAGCGCGAGGTCTATTTCTCCATTGAGGGATTGATCCACCACTTCGAGCAGATCATGACCAACCGCGGCTTCGAGCCGCCGATCGGCGAGGCCTACGGCGTCAACGAAACCGCCAACGGCGAACTCGGCTTCTACCTCGCCTCAAGCGGTGAGAACTGCCCATACCGTGCCCGCTGCCGCCCGCCGAGCTTCATCAATTACTCCGTCTTCCCGAAGCTGGTCATCGGTCACTGCATCAGCGACGTCGTGGCGGTGCTCGGCAGCATTAACATCATCGCCGCGGAACTGGACCGATAGGAACTTCTCGACTCACAATCTACAAACAGCCACTCGCAGGGCCGACAACATGACTACCCGAGTATTCTTGCGGACCTTTTTACCGTCGCTCATTTTGCTGATGTCTGTCTGCGCCGGCTGCGGACCCAGGCCCCCAAAGGTTCTGTTGGATTCTCCGGCCGAATTG
>CAZCGF010000308.1:0-3584 GCA_964498115.1 uncultured Planctomycetaceae bacterium
TGACCGCCGAGCTCTTCAGCGTCATCGGCCATCCCTTCAGCGGCCGAGACCTCATTATGCTCGTCGGAGGGCTGTTCCTGATCGGCAAGGCGACCTTCGAAATCCATCACAAGATGGAAGGCCCGTCAGACAAAGAGACGATCGCCAAAGTTTCGGCATCGTTCAAGGCGGTCATCATCCAGATCATCATGATCGACGTCGTTTTTTCGCTCGACTCGGTGATAACCGCCGTCGGTATGGCCCGCGATATCACCATCATGATCGCCGCGGTCGTTATCTCCGTCGGTGTCATGCTAATGGCAGCGGGGTCAATTTCCTCTTTCGTCGAGCGCCATCCGACCGTGAAGATTCTGGCCCTCTCCTTTCTGCTGCTGATCGGCGTCATGCTCGTCGCCGACGGCTGCGGGCAGCACATCCCCAAGGGATACATCTACTTCGCGATGGCCTTCTCGCTGGTCGTCGAGTTGTTGAATCTGCGCGTAAGAAAGGTGCAGACGGCCGCCGAAAAGGCCTAAGCGTCGGTGCGATGAATGACGGGATAGTTCTCGCGTTCGCCCTTGCCGCGAAGCGGATAGTCCTTACGCAGCGGGTTGGCCTCAAACCCGTCCCACGTCAGGATGCGTCGAAGGTCCGGATGCCCCTCGAAGACGACTCCAAACATGTCAAAGACCTCGCGCTCCATCCAATCCGCGCCCTTCCAAATGGAAGTAACGCTCGGCACTGTCGGCTTGGGGTCGTTGACGAAGCACTTGATCCAAAGCCGGTGGTTGTGCGTCAGCGAAAGCAGTGAATACACCACGCCGTATCGATCGGCGGCGTCGGGGAAGTTCAGATAGTCCACGCAGGTCACGTCGATGAGCTGCTCGAACTTCGTGCGCCCATCATCTCGTAGGAACCGCATCACTTCGAGCAGCGCGCCCGGCTCGACACGCACGTAGAACTGATCGGCGGGCTTGTTCGACCTCACCACCAGGGGGCGCAGTTCAAGAGGCGGCGAGGGGAATTTCGATTGCAGCGCGGCGAGCATCTCTTCAGGCTTGGCCATCACGCGTCCTCATTTGGCGGCTGTCGGCATCGTCAATTGGTACGTCGGCTGGACGACAAGCCCCATCCCCTTGCCTCGCTCGGCGCTGGGGCGAATCCCATCCTTCTCCACGAGGCGCTGAATCGCCATGATGCCTTCGATCAGGGTCTCGGGTCGGGGCGGACAGCCCGGCACGTACACATCAACGGGGATGAACTGATCGACGCCCTGTACCACGGCGTAGGTATCAAACACGCCGCCGGTTGAGGCACATGCCCCCATCGAGATCACCCACTTGGGCTCCGCCATCTGGAGATAGATTCGCTGGAGCACGGGCATCATCTTGATCGCCACGCGGCCGGCACAGATGAGCAGATCGCTCTGACGCGGGCTGAACCGCATGACCTCCGCGCCGAATCGGGCGATGTCATAGCGGCTGGCGCCGGTCGCCATCAGCTCGATCCCGCAGCACGCCGTCGCGAACGGCATCGGCCAGAGCGAGTTCTTGCGCGCCCAGTTGACGCCCTTCTCGCGGAAGAAGCTGACCAGCGTCTCAAGACGCGTGGTCACCATGTCGTCGTTACCCATGTTGTGCGGATCGGTCTGAAACTTTTCCATCACGCTTCTCCGTGTAGTCGGATCATAGCCGATCGACCACCGGGGGTCTGCCCATCACTCAATCACGCCAGGGCGGGTCGCGGACGATCAACATTCCGGCCGGTCTCCGCGGCCATAATCTGCTGATGCGTGGCCCGATCCTCTCCAAACCGAACCAGCCGGGCAGAGTTAAAGACCACTACAAAGCTGGACATCGCGTGAAGAACAGCGGCGACCGTCGGCTCAATCACGTCAAACGCCCCCAGAGCCATGACCGTGACGACGAACATGACGCCGAATACCAGGTTCTGCAGGACAACCCGGCGAGTCGCCCGGCTCAGTCGAATCAGGAAGGGAATGCGCGTCAGGTCATTATTGAGCAGGGCGATCGACGCCGAATTGATCGCTACGTCGCTGCCGGCCGCGCCCATCGCGACACCCAGGTCTCCGGCGGCCAGCGCCGGCGCATCGTTCACGCCGTCGCCGATCACCATGACCCGGTGGCCCTGGGATCGCATGGCGTTGACCAGATCGAGCTTCTCCTGTGGGAGGCAATCAGCGCGAAATTCGGTGCACGCCATCTCCGCCGCAACGCGGCGCGCCACCGCCTGCCGATCGCCGGTCAGCATCGCCACTCTGCGAATGCCGATCTTGCGCAGTTCCTCGACCGCCTCGCGAGCGGCCGGTCTCGTGCGATCCTCAAGTCCGATCAGGCCCAGCAGTCTGCCGTTCGCCGCGACATAGAGCTGGCTCATGCCTTCGGTGGCCTCCGCGGCCTCGGCCATGTCCTTGGTGTCGACGTCTCGCTCGCGCATGAATGTCTCGCGTCCGACGAGCACCTGTGTCGTGGCGCCCGTCTTTTCGTCCTTGATCGTCGCCACGACGCCCTTACCCGGGACTTCTTCAAATTTCTCCGGCTTGTTGCTCTGAATGTTGGCTTCGCGGGCGACATCCTGTAGCGCCTTCGCCGCGGGGTGATTGCTGAGTTGTTCCGCGGCTGCCGCCAGACGCAACAATTCCGCCCCGTCCCCCCCTTCGCGCGGGATCAGCCGCGTCACCGAGAGGATGCCCGTCGTCAGGGTGCCGGTCTTGTCGAATACCACGCCCGTCAGGCGTCCTGCGCTCTCCAGATGCTTTACGTCCTTAATCAGGATTCCCAGCCGCGCCGCGCAAGACAGGCCCGCCACCATCGCCGTCGGCGTTGCCATGATGAGGGCGCAGGGGCAACTCGCCACCAGCATGGCGATCGCGCGCTGCATCCCGTTGTCGTCCTTGTTAAAGAAGAGAACCAGCGACGCCAGCATCAACACCGCGGGCGTGTACCAGATGACATACTGATCGATCAATCGCATGATCGGGATGCGCGTTCGTTCGGCCTTGAGGATCAGATTCTGAACCTGCCCGAGCGTCGTCTCGCCCGCGACTTTCGTCACTTCGATGTCCATCGCTCCGGTGAGATTGATCGTTCCGGAAAAGACGGGGTCGCCGACCCGCTTATCGACGGGCAAGGACTCACCGGTGATGTTCGCCTGGTTCACGGTGGAGTCGCCGCTGAAGACCTTGCCGTCTGCTGGAATGCTGTCGCCCGGCCGAACGCGGATCTTTTGGCCCTTGGCCAGATGCGCCGCCTCGACGATTTTCTCGCTGCCGCCCTCGATCAGCCGGGCCGTCTTCGGCGTCAGCTTGATCAGCTCCTCAATGCTTGCCCGTGCTCCGATTGCCGTGCGTGTCTCAACCAGTTCCGACAGCAGCAGGAAAAAGGCGATGACGCCGGCCGCGCGATAGTCGCCGGTGCCAAATGCCGCGACGATGGCCAGTGCGACCAACTCGTCCATGTGCATGTGGCCGCGGATGAGGTTGCCGATGGCATGCCAGAGAATTCGTGTGGCCAGCAGGATCGCGCCGACGACGGCGACGAGGTCCATCTGAAACTTGTAGAGGTATTCACCGGTGGCGGCGTCCT
>CAZCGF010000309.1:0-3557 GCA_964498115.1 uncultured Planctomycetaceae bacterium
CCATGGCCGCCGCCGTCAGTGGTGACTATTCTCGCGCGATGGAACTAAACGCCCTTGCGACCGAGCTCTACAAGGCCGGTCTGCCGCGGCTCTTCGCCGGTCTCGGCGCCTCCATTCACGACGCCGTTCGCCTTCGACTCACCCGCGACCCGCTCGCCGACGTCGACAAGAATCTCGCCGACATCTACAACGCCTTCGACGCCGCCTACGGGCCGATCGAACCCGGCGCGCTGATCCCCGATCCCGTGCTCGCCCAGACGCGCGCCGTCATCCTCCTCGCGGCAAACAAAGAATCCGATGCGAGGAGTCAGCTCGAATACGTCCGGCAACCCAACAGCCCGCCGATCGATCTCCAGCTTTCCGACTACTACCTGCAACTCGCAGCCATGACGGTTAGTTCCGACGCGCCCGACCTTCGCCGTCTGGCACAGTTCGCTTCTCGCGCCGAAGAACTCGATCCCTCCTCGCCCAGGCCACCCGCCTTCAAAGCAGAGCAGGCCTTCTCCCGAGACGACGAAGCAGCCGCGGTATCCGCGATTCGTCGACTCGTCGAACTCCAGTCGGGCCGGCCCGAGCTTGGTCGATTCTTCCAATCCCTGCGCGAGCGCTATCCCGACAGCGCCATCTGGCAGCGCATCGCCGCCGAGTTCCCGCAGGTTGTCCCGGCAGCGCCCAGTTCCCAGCCCGCCGAATGACCCCAATCGGGCACGCCCGCGGCCCTTCGCTTGCGACCGGCCCATCCCGCGGATAAACTCCCCCCGACCAGGGACGTGGTCATGCATCAAAAAATCATCGGGGACGCAATCACCTTCGACGACGTTCTCCTCCTCCCGGCGCGCAGCACCGTCGTGCCAAGAGACGCCGACGTACGGACCCGTCTGACCCGCAACATCGCCCTGAACATTCCGCTCGTCTCCGCCCCCATGGACACCGTCACCGAGGCCGGCCTCGCCATCGCCCTGGCCCAGGAAGGCGGCATCGGCATCATCCATAAGAATCTGTCCATCGAGGCCCAGTGCCGCGAGGTCGACAAGGTCAAGCGCAGCGCCCACGGCGTCATCATCGACCCGGTCACGCTTCGCCCCACCGACACCGTCGAGCGCGCCGCCGAACTGATGCGCCTGCACAATATCTCCGGCGTACCCATCACGCTGGAAGACGGCAAGCTCGTCGGCATCCTCACCCGTCGCGATATGAAGTTCATGGAACACATCGCCCAGACCGGCGCTTCCGATCGTCCCAGGGACCGCTCCGCAAGCGCCGCCCAGCGCGTCGAACAGGTGATGACCCGCGAGAACCTCGTCACCGCGCCCCCCGGAACTTCGCTCGACGAGGCCGACCGCATCCTCCAGAAGCACAAGGTCGAAAAGCTGCTCCTCGTCGACCAGTCCTACAAGCTCGTCGGCCTCATCACCATCAAGGACATCGACAAGAACCGCGAATTCCCCAACAGCTGCCGCGACCAGCAGGGCCGGCTCCGCGTCGGCGCCGCCGTCGGCGTCAACGACCTCGATCGCGTCGAGGCCCTGATTCAAAACGACGTCGACGTCATCAGCGTCGACAGCGCCCACGGACACAGCCAGAACGTCATCGACACAGTCCGCGCGATTCGCAAGCGGCACGATATCGACCTGATCGCCGGCAACATCGCCACCGCCGAGGCCGCGCGCGAGTTGATCGACGCAGGCGTCGACGCCGTCAAGGTCGGCATCGGGCCCGGCTCGATCTGCACCACGCGCATCGTCTCCGGCGTCGGCGTTCCCCAGATTACCGCCATCTTCAACGTCGTCTCCGTCGCCGAAGGCGCCGGCATTCCCGTCATCGCCGACGGCGGCGTCCGATTCTCCGGCGACATCGCCAAGGCCATCGCCGCCGGGGCAGCCAGCGTCATGATGGGCTCCCTTTTCGCCGGGCTCGAAGAAAGCCCCGGCACCGTGATCTACTGGAAAGGACGCCGTTTCAAGGAATATCGCGGTATGGGCTCGCTGGGGGCGATGGTTTCCGGCAGCGCTGACCGATACAGTCAGAAGACGAGCGATACCCGGGACAAGCTGGTCCCCGAGGGTGTCGAGGGCCGGGTGCCCTATCGCGGACGGCTGGCCGAGATGACCTACCAGCTCGTCGGTGGTCTCCGTGCCGGAATGGGTTATTGTGGTGCGGCGACGATTGATGACCTTCGCCGCGACGCGAAATTCGTCAGGGTGAGCGGAGCCGGGATGACTGAATCCCACCCGCACAACTTGTACATTACCGAGGAAGCTCCCAATTATGCGGTCGATCACATTGTTGAAGTTTAGTTTCGTCGCGGCCTGCGCCCTTGCGATCAGCATCTCCGCGGGCTGTGCCCAGTTGAACAATCCCTGGTCGGACTCCAGCGCCCTCATCGATGCCGACATGACCACACCGACGACCGAAGGCTACAAGGGCTCGTCGGAGTTCGGCGGTCCGATCCGGCGAAGCTGCGAAGGCTCCGAGGTTCGCTATGCCAACGGCTCCGTCACCCATTGGCCCCTCTGGTGGGAAGACCCCTTCGAGGATAAGGGCAATCGCGAACAGCCACCGGCCAGCGGCAATGAAAGTGAGGCCGACAACCAGTTCGTCGTCACCTGGGTCGATTACGTCGGCCTTGGCTACAGCCCGGCCCGCATGTTCCTCAACACCATCGGCTGGCCGATCAGCGCCGTCGTCACCCCGCCCGGCACCCTCATGGAAAGCGACGGCCGCATCAGCAAGGGCCTCGTCTGGCACGATCACGACGCCAAGCGATCCGACTCGGCCACCCGCGAGCCGCCCGACGTAAGTGCGATCAACAAGGCCCCCTTCGTCGATCAGCCGCCCGAGGAAGAGGATACCGACCTCGCCGTCCGCATCGATCCACCGTCCGAGGGGCGATCCGAATCGCAGTCCTCGTCGCGTTAACAGTTCGATCCCATTTAGCCGGCGGACTCGTCCGCCGCCTGCGCGCGATGTAATTCAATCTCAATCCTTCCGGCCCCCCGGAGAAGTACCCATGGCAGACGCAAAGCACGGCGCGAAACCGATCGTCCTCGAAGAGGTCCCCGGCAAGAAGGCCTACTGCCAGTGCGGCCACAGCGAGAAGCTGCCCTACTGTGACGGCGCCCACGCCCGGCTCCAGACCGGCATCACGCCCCTTGTCGTCGAAATCGCCGACGCCGGAACCAAGGCCGTCTGCCAATGCCACCGCAGCGGCAACAAGCCCTGGTGCGACGGCTCCCACAGCCGCCCGGCATAAACACCTCCAACGAGTCCCCGGTCCTCCCGACGAGTCCCGAATTTCAGTACGGGCGATTCAAGATCCACCAGCGGCCCCCATTTTCGCGCGCACACTGAGCAAGAATTAATTGTTGAAGACCAACGCCCCCACGCCCCACGAGGCAGCGCGCGATGATTCCGATGCCGACAATCCCAAGCGAAAGCGCCACGCTCCGGCTCTGCGGAATTTCGACGTTTCGACTTTTCGATTTTTGGACGTTTCCACCCAAAAACCACCCAAAAGGCGCACTGCCCCAACTCGTGCCCGCCACATGTGTTGGCAC
>CAZCGF010000310.1:0-3517 GCA_964498115.1 uncultured Planctomycetaceae bacterium
GGGCGTGATCGGTGGGTAAATGGGGCTGGTAATCTCTCTCATCCTGATGACCGTCATCGGCGGGCTCACGCCGATTGGCGCGCGAATGGCGGTGGACGAGATTCCGCCGATGTTCGCCGCCTGGCTGCGATTCGGGACCGCGGGAATCCTCCTCTACGCCACCATGCGGGCCCGGGGCCAGCGGCTGCCGTTTAATCGGAGTCATCTGCCGGCGCTACTTGGCATTTCGCTTCTGTGCGTGCCGATCAATCAGCTCGGCTTTCTCGGGGGCATCAAGCTCGCCAATGCGTCGCACGCCGCGCTGCTCTATGCCCTGACGCCGGTGCTGGTCTTCTGGGGATCGGTACTGGCGAGGAAGTCGTCGTACTCGGGGATCATGCTCGTCTCGGCGGTGCTGGCCTTCGCCGGGGCGACGTGCGTGCTGTACCCATCGCTGCGAGTTTCGCTGCAATCGACCTCAGGCTGGAGCGACATGCTCCTCGGCGACCTGCTGCTGGTGCTCGCGGTCGTCTCGTGGGCGGCGTTCGTCATTTCCAGCAAGGCATTCCTGCAGAAGTACGGCTCGCTCGCCTCGCTGACGGCGGTGTTCCTGCTCGGCGCGGCCGTGCACACCCCGTTCGGGTTGTGGTCGCTGCGATCCTTTGACGCACCCGGCGTCACGTGGCGCGGTGTCAGCGGGTTCCTCTTCATCACGGTGGTCAGCAGCTATCTCGGTTATCTGTTGACCTACGTCGTGATCGCCAAGCACGACGCCACCCGGGCGATGATCGTGGTCAATGCGCACTTTCTCATCACCGTGCTGGTGGAGCGCGTGTTCTTCGACGTGCCGCTCACGATCTACTTCGCCGGTGGAACGGTGCTGATCGTCGCGGCCATCGGCATGGACGTGATGCGTTCGTGGTCGGCGCCGCTGCCCGTCAAGGCTGGCGTCCCGATCATCGCTCCCGAATCGCCGCCAGATAGCGCGTGATCTGGTCGATGTGCGACAGGTCGTGCCCTGCGTGCATGAGCAGCATGGTCTGAAGCGACTCGTCGCCGCGCTCGGCATGGCGACCGAACTTTTTGAGGTCCTCCGGCCGCATGCGCCGCCAGAGACCGACGTTGATCTTTCGCAGGGCCCGAAAGTCCGCCGCCAGCTCCGCCGGCTCGCGCTCGTTGTAACGCTGCCCAGTGACCCAAAGCTCCTGATCCATGCTCTGAATCACGGGCGAATTCTCACAGAGAATCAGCCGCACGCGATAGGCGAAGAGGTACTCGGCATCAATCAGGTGGCCGATGATCTCCAGCGGCGTCCACTTTCCGGGAAAGGGCCGTGCGCGCATTGTCGCGGCATCGTTGTCGGCGACGAATCGGTCCATCGCGTCCGGCGTCTTGCCGAGGACCTCGATCGGATCGCGACCGCCAAGCTGGCCGATGAGCTTGTCCTGATAGGCGGCGGTGTTGCCCAGTTCGACGGTCGATGTGCTGCTAGCCATGCGTGCTGCTCCTTTCGATGGGGGCGAACGACAATTCGCGAATGAAACCGGCTCGCTCATTATAAGGTACGGGACGGCCAGCCGCCGTGTTCGATGTGAGGGGGATCAGGAGGCCGCGGCGCCGCAATACTTCTGGAAAATCGCGGGCAGCTCCTCGGTGAAGCGGGATCGCGGAAGGGTGACGTCGGCCCCGGCCTCGGTCGCCATCTGGGCCAGTCTGGCGTCCACATGCGAATAAAACGCGACAATCGTCGGTCGCGGGTCGAGGCCGGCGGCGTGGGCAATCGCATCGACGCCTTCACTTTCCGGCAGGGCCATGTCCACGAAGACAAGCCGCGTATCACCGCCGGAAAGGGCGGCGCGAGCAGCGCTGGGCAGCGAAGCGGCGCGAGCATCCAGCCCCAGGGCCTTGCCGGTACCGGTGATCTTGGTGGAAAAAATTAAATCGCGCGTAATCGCGACGGCAATCGCCATGCGGCCACTTCTCCCTTCGGCAGTAGATCGAGTCGGCGCAGCAAAGTCAAATAATGGAGGCGGCGTCCTTGACCGGGCCGCGGCTGGCTCGGAGAATCGGAATCGATCTCGCACCCATGAAAGTGGAGGGCACGCTATGACCAAACACGCACCAAGGTTTCTGAAGCTCGTCGATGACGCCCGGGAGCACGTCCACGAAGTGACGATCGACGAGGTGAAGCCGCGCATCGATCGCGGCGAGAAATTCTATCTGATCGACGTCCGCGAGGAGAGCGAGTGGGCCGAGGGTCATCTGCCCAATTCGATTCATCTCGGCAAGGGCGTCATTGAGCGCGACATCGAAGCACGCGTCTCGGACGCGAACGCGGAGGTCGTGCTTTACTGCGGCGGGGGATATCGATCGGCGCTGGCGGCCGAAGCGCTGATGAAGATGGGTTATCGCAACGTCATCTCCATGGACGGGGGGATTCGTGCGTGGCGCGAGGCGGGCTATCCGGTGGTGAAGGACTAAATCGCGCCCGCATCGGTAGATGTCAGGTCGTGAGCCCCGCTTTTTTCAGAAGCATGTTGAGTCCCAGCACGTCGGAGTCGTCAAAGGCGCCGACGTCGTAGCTGTCGAGATCCAGCACACCCCAGCATGCGCCCTGTGCGTCGAGCAGCGGCACGACGACTTCGGACTTGTCGCGCGGGTCGCAGGCGATGTAGTTGGCTCCTAATTCGGCGACATCCCGAACGACAAGGGGCTGCCTCGACGTGAAAGACTTTCCGCACGCGCCGTGCAGGCCGATGGGCGAGCAGGCGGGCTTATCGCGCCGGGGCCCGAGGATGAGCTCGTCACCGCCGCGGTCAATATAAAAGCCGAGCCACGAGACGCCCGCCGGGTGGAGCGCGGGCCACGTCGCATCGACGAAGGCCTGCATGTCGGCATCGCGGTCGCCGGTCGAAGGGCGAATCGATTTCTCAATTTGAGCGTAGGGTCTGGACATCGACGGTAGTGTCGACGCGGCCCGGCGGTGAATCAAGGGGTGGGGACAGCTTCGGCGATGGTGACGCGATTTCGCCCGGAGCGTTTGGATTCGTAGAGCGCCTTGTCGGCGGAGACCAGCACATCATCCGGCGTGATGTGGCTCGACGTTCGCTCGGCGACGCCCGCGCTGAGGGTGACGGGAATCGTAACTCCCTCGAAGGAGCAGACCATCGCCGCGACATTGGCGCGGATGTGCTCGGCGCAGGTGGCGCCGCCCTCGCTGCCGACATTCGGGCAGATGACAAGAAATTCCTCGCCGCCGGTTCGACAGACGATGTCGGTGGTCCGCACGGTCTCTCTCATGCACTGGGCGACGGACTTGAGGACCAGATCGCCGGCGGCGTGTCCATAGGTGTCGTTGACCTGCTTAAAATGGTCGATGTCCATGGCGACGATACTGAAGCTGGAATTGTAACGATTCTGGTTTTCCCACTGTTCCCTGAGTCGTGCGATTGCCTCACGGCGATTGAGCAGGCCGGTGAGTTCGTCCGTCACGGCAATCATGTTGAGCTTGTTGTTCAGGGCCTCGAGCTTCTGGTGT
>CAZCGF010000311.1:0-3501 GCA_964498115.1 uncultured Planctomycetaceae bacterium
GCCGCGCCGCGTCCTCATGTGGATGCCGCATCTCGCCGCTGCGAAATCGCTTGTTACCTTCAACAAGAGCTTCGAATGGGCTGGTCGGTTCAGCGCCGACAGGCTCGGGTAGTTTCGGACTCGAGCAGGACAGTCCCGCAAGGATGATGAAAATCGCGCAAGCTCGGTTCATCCGGTTGCTCCCGGTCCGCCCGAATGCAGGCGGATCGACATTCTCCCCGCACCGCGGCAGAGAGGCAAACGGCACTTAGGAGCGAGGCCGATGATGTCGAACCGGCGCAGATGATGACGAACTCACCATCCGAGCATGAGCGCAATAAACGGGGCAACGTCGTTGGCGTTGACGAGTCCGTCGATGTTCAGATCGCATCGGTCGGCCCGGACTGATCCGGGGTCATTGCCGAGCAGCACGTCGATGAGCAGCACCTGGTCGTCCATGTCCAGGTCCCCGTCGCCGTCGATGTCGCCGGCCACAACCTGTCCTTCCACGATGGCCAGGCATGCAGAGAATTCCGACGTGCTTGTGGCAAGCCTGTCCGTCGCGGTGGCCGTCATGAACTGCCCCACCGCCGAGGCCGCCGGCAGCGTGAATTGAAAGGCCGCATTACCTAATGCATCGGTGGTCACTTCCCCGCCGCCCAGCACGATCTGCCCCTCTCCGTTTCCGCTCAGGTCGCAGACATCATTGGCGAAGAACTCAAGATCAAAGGTCGTATTGGGCGTGCTGTTCAGGTTTCCCGCGACCAAGGTCGTCGCCCCCTGAGACGATGCCACGCTGAGGACGGGGAAGTTCTGAAGGCCGTTGCCACCGGTATCGCCGTCGCCTGCGTCGTTCGGCGTCACGCCGTACCCGAACAGGTTTGTGACAAGGTCAATGCCGATTCCACCGTTATCGTGGATCGAATTGCCTGAGATGCGCATGCCGGAATACCTGGGATCGACGACGATTGCCGCCGACAGGTGTCCCGCGATCTCATTGCCCTCCCCCGGGCCTGAACCTCCGATCACGATGCTCCCGACTGGGGTATAGAAATTGTTTCCCACCGGATAAATGGCATAGGTGCTGCCGAGAAGCGGCTCATCGTTGGCGTTCAGGCCAATCTTATTGCCGACCACTGTGATGCCGTTGCCCGTTCCTCCGATCTGAATCGCGTACCCGATGCGATATGACGGCCCGTGGGGCGGGACCGCGAGTGCAAGGATGCCGGCAATGCGGTTGTTCTTGATCATCGCATCGTGATTCTCGCTGTCGAAATAAATCCCGGAAGTGGTCCTGATATCGCCTTGCTGCATCCCGTCAGGTGAGGTTCCAATCAGATTGTTCTCAATGATGGTACCGACGGAATCAAAAAGCTGAATGGCAAAGCCGCCGGGAATGCCCTCGCTGTTCCATATTCCGTATCCGGTGATGTAGTTTCGATCCTCGGGATTCGGTCCGCCGATGCGATTGTTCGCCGCCGGCTGTCCGCCGCCGATCCAGCCCAGCACGCGCACGCGCTGAACGGTGTTGCCCACAACGATGTTGTTGCTGGCGCGGTCAATCTGGATGACGCCTCCGGTGTTGCCCTCCCCGGCATTGGGACCACCGATCATGTTGGATGAAGAGTCGAAGACTTCGATGCCGACGTTCGTGTTGCCCTGGACCACGTTATCCGAGCCGCCGCTCAAGTGAATGCCGGAGCTGTCGAGGCCGAAAACGGCGCCTCCCACGCTATTGATGACATACGACTCGGCCCAGATGACGACTTCAGCCCCGCCTTCGGGGTTCGTCTCGCCGGTAAAAGCGGTCTGGGTCCGTCCGTCGATAATCGCGGTGTCAAAGACGCGGAATCCGAGGAACGGCCGCAGGACCACGCGTCCAGGGAAGAACTGCTGGTACTGCCAGTCAGCCTGCGGGACTTGAAAGCCGATCGTCTGAACCCCCGGCGTGTTATCTGAAGCCAATCCAGCTTCTGCCAGCGAGACCAAGCCGTCCGGGCCGGGAAGGTCCGCCACCTGTTGCGTGCCGCCGAAGTCCACCATGTCGGCGGACGTGGTCACAAAAATCGTCTGTCCGCTGGCGGAGGTCACCGTGGCGATGATCAGGATCGCAATCAGGCTCATTCCTCGGCTTCCATTCATGGTCGGGTCTCCCTGAGTTTTTCGGATCGATGAGTACGGGCGCGGCAACCTGAGTGGGCCACCTGGATGGTGGTGAGCGGCGCGACCCCGCCGCCGGCAGAAAGAGCACAGCGCCAGTTAACGAGTTTGGACATTACTCTGCAAACCAGTCCTTGACCGGCGTCCGCGTGTCATCGGGGTTCGCAATTCCAGTGCCAGCAGCGGAAATTCCCAATGAAGTCGCGTCGCTGTGGAAATTTCCAGGCGACAGGAATTAGGCCGCGCACGCACACACATGGGCGACGCGACCTGACGCACAGAGCCGGAGTTGCCCTGGTGAGATCGATCAGTCAAATGGAGCCCGGGCACACCGGGTACGGAAGCGAGTTGAGACTCGTCGCCCTTGTTTGGGATCGCGCCGGCGTCGAAAGCCGGATTGGCTTTTATTCCCGGCGGCGCTGTTGCGGAATTTGACGCATCGTGACGAGGATAATGTCCACTCGCGCCGATTACGGCGAATTCAACAGGCCGCCAAGTCTCCACCGGCCGTCGACCGAACCGATCGTTCGACACCCAACGGTATGAAATCGCTCCCCGTGGGTGAGATCGTAACGAGAATCGACTTAAACGC
The DNA here is from genome assembly GCA_964498115.1 of uncultured Planctomycetaceae bacterium. Classification (GTDB taxonomy): domain Bacteria; phylum Planctomycetota; class Phycisphaerae; order UBA1845; family UTPLA1; genus UTPLA1. The sequence goes on from CAZCGF010000311.1 coordinate 2,732, forward strand.
CGGCGTCTTCGACCGCGGGTCGCTCCGCGTCGGCACCAGCACGTTCGCCTCCGGGAAGTACATCAGGCAGTTCCCCGCGCGAATCTCGAACGGCCGCGCCCGCACGCCCGCCATCTCGCCCGTCTCGCTGCGCACTGTCACAAGTTGTTCGCCGCGCAGGCCCATCCGCTCCATGTCGCCGGCATTCATCAGCACCACGTCGCGCCGGTCCTGCCCGCGATAGATGTCCTCCTCCTCATAGACCACCGTGTTGAACTGCCCCTCCGAGCGAACCGTCATCATGCGCAGTTGCCCGTCACCGCCCGTCGCGTCCGGCATCGCCGTCACGTGAAACTTCGCCCGGCCGCTCGCCGTCGCAAATCGCGGCTGATGAAACGTCCGCCCCTCAATCTGAAACTCCCGCTTCGTCTCGTCGATTTCCGAGAGTTGCTCGAATCCCGGCACGATCTTGCCGATCGCCTCGCGGATCGAGCGGTGCGTCTGCAATTCGTCCCAGTCAATCGGCCCTTTTTCCCCGAGGATCGCCCCCGCAAGCGCCGCGACAATGCTCACCTCGCTCCGCGGCCCGTCGTGCCGCGCCGGCCCGCCCTCGCTCAGACGCACATAGTTGAACATCGACTCCTGCGTCGTCGGCTGCGCCTCCTCGTCGCGCGCCAGAACCGGCAGCACAATCGTCTCCTTGCCAAGTCCCCATACGTGCCCCAGGTTCAGCGTCGTGCTCAGATAAACGACCAGGTCCAGCTTCCCCATCGCCCGTCGGGCAAATGTTG
>CAZCGF010000312.1:0-3500 GCA_964498115.1 uncultured Planctomycetaceae bacterium
AGACAGTGGTTGAGAGGGCTTCCTTTGGAAACAGTGGACGTGGCAAGTCGATGTCAATCCATTCCTCGGCCTTCGTGCCGAAGGGTATGCGGGATTCACTTGAGCCTTGGACATAAGTGGCAAAGAGCTTCTTTGGAATCTCGTCCACAAGGCTGTGATAAGTGAGTGCTGTCAGATGGCTGAATGAGCAATATGGATTAGCTTCCTGCACAACTTGCTCTTCTGTTGATTGGATCGACTCTGCAAAGGGAATGTTTATAATGAATACGCCGTTGATTCCGCGAACTCGCTCGAGTTCCCCCCGGTTTACAAGCGCACGAATTAGTTTCGCAACGCGATGCTCTCCAACCCTGAGCGATTCTATATTCCGCGTGACGCGGTCTACCAGGAGATGAATTCGCCAAGTTGCGACGACGCGTCTTCGTTCTGTGCTACATTCTGCAAATACTCTGCTGGCGATAGATTTGTTCCATAGGTTCGTAGGCATTGCTGATTCGGCTCGTTCTTCAGACATTTCTTGAGTCTCGCATCAAAGACCTATTCAGGATGACTCTTTGGATGAAACGAAAAACGAATTGCCCGATACATGCTAACGTCCTAAGGACGTTAGCATGTATCGGCATTTTTGTCAAGTGACATTATATAATAATTGCGTCAAAGCGTTTCCCATTAACAACTTAGGAGATTAGGGGACTGAAAAACCAAACTTTCCAAACTCATCAGCCGCGGGTGGTGACGAACTCGCCGGCGTGGCTGTCGGGGTGCCAGCGGGAGAGGATCATTCGCTGCTGGGTGTAGAAGGCGATGCCTTCGCGGCCCTGCATGTGGAGGTCGCCGAAGAAGCTGCCTTTGACGCCGGTGAAGGCGAACATGGCCATGGGGGCGGGGACGCCGACGTTGACGCCGATCATGCCGGCGCCGGCTCGGTGCTTGAACTCGCGGGCGACGTGGCCGTCGCGGGTGTAGATGACGGCGCCGTTGCCGAAGGGGCTCTGGTTGGTGAGGGCGATGGCCTCGTCGAGGGTTGCCGCGCGGCTGACACTGAGGACCGGGCCGAAGAGCTCGGTCTGGGAGACGTGCATCTTCGGGGCGACGTGGTCGAAGATGGTCGGGCCGAGGTAGTACCCCCCCGCCGCGCCGTCGACCTTCACGCCGCGGCCGTCGCGGGCGAGCTTGGCGCCTTCCTTGACGCCCTTGTCGATGTTGGCGATGAGGCTGTCCAAATGCTGCTGCGTGACGACGGGACCCATCTGGGCATCAGACGGGACGTCGGTGCGGCCGACCTTGAGCTTGGTTGCGGCGGCGGAGAGCTTGTCGACCAGCGGGTCGCCGGCGGAGCCGATGGCGACGGCGAGGCTGCCTGCCATGCAGCGCTGGCCGGAGCAGCCGAAGGCGGAGGCCTGGAGTGCGGAGACGGCCTTGTCCATGTCGGCGTCGGGCATGACGAGGATGTGGTTCTTCGCGCCGCCGTTGGCCTGACAGCGCTTGCCGTGCTTGATGGAGGTTTCGTAGATGAGCTTGGCGATGGGGGTGGAGCCGACGAAGCTGACGGCCTGGACGTGCGGGTGGGTCAGCAGCGCGTCGACCGCCTCGCGATCGCCGTGGACGACGTTGAAGACGCCCTTGGGGAGGCCGGCCTCGACGAGGAGCTCTGCCAGGCGCATGGCACTGAGCGGGACCTTCTCGCTTGGTTTGAGGATGAAGGTGTTTCCGCAGGTGATGGCGATGGGGAACATCCACAGCGGGACCATGAACGGAAAGTTGAACGGCGTGATGCCGACGCAGACGCCGAGGGGGTGGTGATAGGTTTCGCAGTCGACGTCGACGGCGATGTTGTGGAAGGTGTCGCCCATGGTGAGGGTGGGGATGCCGCAGGCGAACTCGACCATCTCGATGCCGCGGCGGATGGAGCCGACGGCCTCTTCGTGGGTCTTGCCGTGTTCGTAGGAGATGGTGCGGGCGAGGGAGTCGGCGTTTTTCTCCAGGAGCGCGACGAGGCGGAACATGACACGGGCGCGTTCGACCGCGGGGGTGTCTCGCCAGGCGGGGAAGGCGGCGTGTGCGACGTCGATGACGCGATTGACCTCATCGGCGGTACAGAACGGCACTTCGGCGATCTGCTCGCCGATGGAGGGGTTGTAGACGGGGCCGGTGCGGGTGGCCTTCGACTCGACGAATTCACCTCCGACGAAGAGGCGGACCTTCTGGCCCTTGGCGGGAACGGCGGTTGCGGTTGCAGTGGCGGTCATCGATGTATCTCCAGTCCTGTTTGTGCTGTGATAATAGCGTATGTCGGGGGAATCGTCGCCCCCCGGCGGCGGCTCGGCGCGGGATGGAATGAACTTTTCGCGGTCGCCGCGACACTGTCTGGTGGGCCGGGCGTTGTGGGCCGGGCCGGGCTAAATCGGAATGGAGTCGAACGAGTATGGCGACGGTGTTTTTGTTTTTGCTGACGCGGCTGGCGCTGGCCGGGGATGGCCGGGCTGAGGCGGTGGAACCGGTACCGGCGTGGCGCGCGGTGTTTGAGACGAGCGAGGGTTGGACGGGCGGGGACTGCGCGGGGACGACGGCGCTGGGCGACGGACGCGTGGTGTGGCTGTTCGGGGATTCGTGGGTGGGACCGGTTCGCGAGGGGAAGCACGCGGACGGCTCGGTGATGGTGAACAACGCGATCGCGGTGCACAGGATTGGGGCGGACGGCGCGCCTCCGGGGAAGGCGGAGATTGAGTTTTGCTGGGGCAGAGCGGACAAGGATGGGAAGGCGACGGCGTGGGTGGCGCCGGACGAGGCGGCGCGCGGGGATGGGCGGGATAAGAATCTTCGCTATTGGCCGACGGGCGGCGGGCTGGTTGTGGATGGGGCGGACGGCGGGCGGCGGTTGTATGTGTTCCTGATGCGCATTCGCGACAAGGATGAAGCGGATGGGGTGTGGAACTTTGAGGGGTGCGGCAGCGCGGTGGCGATTGTTGAGAACGTGAAGGAGGCGGCGCGGGAATGGCGCGTCAGTCAGAGGACGCTGACGCGGATCGCAGCGGGAAGCGGCGCCGGTGTGCGGCGGATCTCGTGGGGCGTGGCGGCGATGATGGAGGACGGCGGCGCGGATGGGCGGCAGGTTTTGATTTATGGGGTGGATTCGACGGACGGGCTGAACAAGAAGCTGCTGGCGGCGCGGGCGAGAGCGGATGCGGTTGAACAGTTTCGCGATTGGCGATTCTGGGATGGACGAGGGTGGTCGCGGAGTGAAAAGGATGCCGCGGCGATTGCGGACAATGTGATGGATGAACTGACGATTCATCGGGCAGGCGGGGCCGGTGAGGCGCGCTACTTGATGATCTACAGCAAGCCGATTCTCGATGACCATATCGTGGCACGGACGGCGGCGACGGCAATGGGGCCGTGGACAGAGCCGCGCGAAATCTATCAATGTCCGGAGCCGGGGAGCGATAAGCGGCTGATGGCCTACTCGGCGAAGGCCCATCCGGAGCTTTCGCGGCCGGGAC
>CAZCGF010000313.1:0-3439 GCA_964498115.1 uncultured Planctomycetaceae bacterium
TGGTGCGCGACGTGGTCCGCAAGGTCGATCTCAACGAGTACAAACGCAAGCAGGCCGCCACGGGCCTGAAAGTGACGAGCCGCGCCTTCGGCGTCGGGCGAAGAATGCCCATCGCGGCGAAGTTTCCGACGTAAGGGTAGCAGCGGCGCTTGAAACTGAATCATGAACTACGAGTTTGATTTGGACGAGTGGCTACCTCGCTTTCCATTGCAGGAGCGGCACGGTCACTACTCGGCCAGCCACATTACAAGTCCTTGTGACCTCTGCACCATCGAATGGCTGCGCCGCGAGTTAATCGACCAGTACGTCTGGGGACGAGCGATTCCTGTGGATATTTTTGTCATGTCCAAAGGGGAGCCGGAAAACCGATTTGCTACAAAGATCGGCGGCATCCCATACCGGCCGCGAGATCTTCCTTGGCCACAAGGACCAAACGGGCGACCGTTGGCAATGATTGCGCAGATCAACTTTACTAATTCGACCGACATTGTCGGCAAGCTGCCCGGTGATCTGCTCCTGGTGTTTGGTGACGATTCGGAGGGTATCGTCGAACCGTTTCATATTGAATGGCAGTCGCTCGGAATGGAAAACTTGATTCGGCCCACTGATATCCCTTCTGACTGCATAAAGATCGCTCCCTGTTTCGGAAACCGGTGCCGCATGATGAGTTTTCCGGATGCGGTACAGAAGAGCGACTCAAATTACCCGATTTGCAGAGGCAAAGACGTGTGGTCGCCCTATTGGATTCCACAATTCCAAGCCACGCAAATCGGTCGCGCACCGTTTGGAATCCAGGAGGGTGATTACTCGGAAACCGAACATCATTTATGCACAATAAGTTCTGTCCAGCCCGACAAACGCCGGCCCTACCCGTGGGTCAATGTTCCCGAACCGCTCTGCCGTGAGGGAGAATGGCCGGACCCAGGAGACGAACTCATGATCGGCGATCTGGGCTGTATCTACATCCTCATTAACGATGACGGGAAACTATATTCAAGCGTATCATGCCATTGAAAATGATAGAAATCTGAATCCGCGACGGTATTTTATCCAAGGAGTTGTCAAACTTTCATGTGCTAATTCCGTGCTGGCAAGAGATGTGAATCTCGCACCAGTACAAGGATTACTCGCCGATACTTCGCCCGGCAGGGCGCACGATGGTAGCCAGTGATTTCAATCACTGGACCACGATTCACTCGCTCCTTTCCCGTCCGGAGGACGGACGAACGCGGATCACCAAACCGCGTCCGCTTCCACCGTCAATCCGTCGCCGTCCGGGTCCACGCCGCTGCGCGCTCCGCCGCCAGTCGCTTCAAGTCCAGGGTGCGATGTACGCAAGTCCCCCACTATCACACTCGCCTCCGTCGCATGACGAGGATTACGACTGCAAAAAGTACCGTCCAAATGGCGATGCCCCCGACGAGGATTTGGAGCATTGTGGCCAGGGTGCGGGTCATGAAATTCAAACCGCTACTCCAGCCCGCGCTCATTCGCTCGCCGAAGTAGTCTGAAAACCCGCTCTGAGGAACAGTCAGCATATCCCCGGTGCGAATAAGGATCAGGATCGTAGCAAGGTTCGTCAATCCTGCGAGTCCCTCGCGTTGCCCGGCCAAGCGCTCAATCTCTCCGCGTACGTCCTTGAGCTTGTCTCTGAGCTGGATGACGTCGGCGAGTGGCGCGTCCTTACGCTCATCAAGGAGCCTCAGTAATTCTTGTTCAATGCGCAGCTCATTACGCAACCGAGCTTCTAAATCCACGACCTGTTCGGTCACATCTCGACCGCTCTGGCTCTCCGACTGGACGGTAGCCAATTCGCGAAGCCCGTCGAGTACCTCCGAGAGTCGCGCCGCGGCCACGCGGAGCGTGAGGCTGGCGAAAGAATCATCTCCTGAGCCGGATTGCGACGATGCCTGGACGTACTCGCCCATCTCAGGCCGCACCAATTGCTGGGCCTTGAGATAGACGGCCCGCACGTTGTCCGACTTCAAATCAATGTTCACGCCTCGAACGACGTGCCGGGCCTCAAAAGCGCTACGCGAATCCGTGGGTGTGAATGCAGGTGTTGACGAAGCGACGGCCGCAGCTTGATCGTCGAGCGTCGGACCACCCATGCTCACGGTGGTTGTCGAAGCTGATATGAATTGAGGCGGAGTCCAGTTCTCGCGCCCGACCTGTGCCCAAGCGCCCGACGCGTCCCAGCCATAAATGTACGCAGCCTGACCGATGCCTCTGAGATTGGCAGTAGACGTGATCTTGCTACTTATGTCATCGCGCGCCGAGCCGGAAAAATGCGGCGACATGAAGTTCACAATAATCGCTGACATGAACAACACAGCCGCGGCGGAGGAACCGATGGTGATCGGTGAAAATCGTCGCCCTTGAAACCAGCAGAGAAACCGCCAACTGCGACTCACGCGACTGTCGCTCAGCGCGCGGCGCCAGAGCGCCGTCTTCGACCCATCCCATTGCGTAAGATCGCGAAGTCTGGCATCCAGTATGGCATCGTCTTCGGTCGTCATGAGTCCACCTCCAGCGGCAATGTTTTTCGAAGTGCGTTCAGAGCTGAATTCAATCGAGACTTCACCGTCCCAAGCGGTATTCCAAGCACCTCCGCCACCTCTTCATGCGTCAGCCCCTCGTGGTAGCAAAGCAGGATCACCTCGCGTTTTTCCTCCGCGAGAGACGCCACCGCCCTGCGCAGGGACGATTTAGTTTCGTTGCCGATGGCCTCCTCAACAGCGCCACGCTGTGAAGAAGCGTGCGCTACATCAATGAGTGAGCCCGTCGATTCCTCCGAATCTGCCGCCCTGGCCCCCCGAAGGCTCCGACATTGATTAATTACAATTTGGTAGAGCCAGGTCTTTACTCGGCAGCGGCCATTGAAACTCGAGGCGAAGCGAATCACCCTGATCCATGACTCTTGAACCATGTCCCGGGCCAAATCCTCGCGACCACCGAGCATTCCGCAGGCAAGGCCGAGTAGCGGCCGTTCATATCGGCGCGCAAGCTCCTCCAACGCCTGTCCGCGCTTTTTTACCAGTTCCATGAGCAGCATTTCGTCGCTCTTAAGACGCATCACAAAGCGGCCCTTGGTTGGTGGCTGTCCGGCCCTACGCACCATTAGACCGGCATTCGGCCCGTTTGGTTCACAGGTTCCTAAGAATTATTTTATTGCTCATGCGACTCGGCATGATTCAATTCTCAAACTCCGCAAGGCGCGAACATGGAGCAAAGATTTACTTTGCAATGCCTGCTACCAAAGCCCATTCCGTGCCCTCCGGTTGCCGGTCTCGATCCGCGAATGCCAGAACCAGTGATTCTCGAACTGTGTCACCGTCATCACACCAAAAACCGGCACATCTTCGAACCGCCCCAACACGAGCCCGCCAAAGCACTTGCCCGCGTCCGCCCAAACCTTTTTCGCCTATTGTCACCTTCA
>CAZCGF010000314.1:0-3433 GCA_964498115.1 uncultured Planctomycetaceae bacterium
CGGACGAACGGGGCGAGAAGATCGATGACCTTAATGCCTGTGACGAGCTGCTCGGTCTTGGGGGTCAGCTCGGCGAAGGCCGGCGGTTCGTGGTGGATGGGCCGGCGATCCTTTGTCGCGAGGGGACCGCGGCCGTCGATGGGGTCGCCGAGCAGGTTAAAAACGCGGCCGAGGGTGTCCATGCCGACGGGCACGGCGACCGGGCTTCCCTGATCGATAATGTCGATTCCGCGGCGGAGACCATCGGTGCTGCCGAGGGCGACCGCGCGAATGCGCCCGCCGCCGAGGTGGCTGGCGACCTCGCAGGTCAGGGTCTCTTTGACCTTGCGCGTGCCGAGGATGCGCTCGACTTCGCAGGTCAGTGCGTTGTAAATCTTCGGCATGGCGTCTTCGGGAAACTCCGCGTCGAGCGTTGAGCCGATGATTTGCGTGATCTTTCCGATGTTTTTCGTCGCAGCAGCAACCATTATCTAAATCTCCGTCTCCGGGTGAATTACTTGAGGGCCTCGGCACAACCGACAATATCCAGCAACTCCATGGTGATTTGAGACTGCCGGGCACGGTTGAACTGCCGCGACAGATTCTTAATCATGTCACCGGCGGCGTCGGTCGCGGCCTTCATGGCCACCATACGCGCCACCTGCTCGCTCACCGCCATGTCGGTGAAACACTGATAGAGCCGTACTTTCACGGTCTGCGGGAGCAGAACTTTGAGCAGCTCCTTCGGCTCTGGCGAAAACTCGTACTGCACCTCCGGGCCGGCCGGAGCGGCGGTCGCGTCGGCGGCGCCGACGGTGTCGCTGCTGAGCGGGAGGAGTCGCATGACTTCGGGGACCTGACGGCCCGTCGAGATGAATCTCATGTAGGCGACGTTGACGCTTCGAATCTCGCCGGCCTCAAAGCGCCTCATGAACTCGGTGGCCAGGGGCTCGACCTGATCAAAACGCGGGCGATCGTCGATCGTGGTAATGGCCTGCGATATCGGGCGCTTGATGAACTTGAAATAGGCGATGCCCTTTTTGCCGACGACGTGCAACTCGTTCTGTCTGTCGGTCTCGATATCGAGATGGGCCAATGCCTTGCGGACGACGCCGGCGTTGTATCCGCCGCAGAGCCCGCGATTCGAGGTAAGAACCAGGAGCACATCCTTTGGCGCGTCGGGGTTTTCCTTGAGCAAGGGGTGATCGACCTGGCCGGCAGCGGCGGCGGAGAGCTCTTCGACGAGCTTGGTGATCTTCTGAGTGTAGGGCTTGGTGGCGGTGGCGCGCTGGAAGGCCTGCTGGTATCGCGCGGTGGCGATGAGCTGCATCGTCTTGGTGATCTTGCGGATGTTGGTCACCGCTTTGCGACGTTTGACGATTTGTCTTGCTTTGGCCATTGCTGTCTGTCTTCTATGGTTTCGTTGTCGCCGTCCGACGATGTCGGTAGGCGGTCAGGTTTCTCGACTTCTCATCGCGAAGCGGCACGGCTTCGGAATACTCCTCGTTGAATTTCGATTCCAGTTCGGCGATGGCGTCGCCGCTGTTGCCCGAGCGAATGTGCGCCAATATGAAGTTGTCCGTCGGCAGCAAAGGCTCGACCCTTTTCCAGTCCTGCACGACACGGGCCGATGCGCCGACCATCACCGTGGATTCGGGCCGCATGGCGTCGATCAGAGGCAGGAAATGACCACGCTGCGGAACGGTCACCAATATGGCGTCGGCCGCGTGCAACTCGGCCACGAGGGGAGCCTGCGAGGATTTTCCGTGAATGAGCTGGATGACTCCAAGCGGCTGCGTCGCGACTGAGAGCGATAAGAATACGATGGCGAATCGACCGGTTCGATTCTTCCAGCCTGCCTGCGCCTCGCGGACGAGAATCGCGAACATGCAGAAGATGACCGGCAAGAGCTGCTTGGGCATGAGCGCCTGGATCGGAAATCGACCGGTGGCCGTGAGGGCACACCAGATGACCAGCCATCCCAGGATTGCGGCCGTCAGACGACGGTGAACCACCGATTGACTCATCAGACCCACGATCGCAAGGGCCGCGAAACTCAGGGCTCCGAGAATCGACGGGACGAGCGTGAACTCGAACCGGCCCGGATGCGTAAGCCAGGCTGCGCCGAAATTCCTGAAGAGCGGCTCCAGCAGTCGGCTGGAGAGTTGGCTCAGCGGAATGGGCGGGGCCAGGAAAAGTCCCGTGGGGACGGAGAGCCACTTGATGGTGAGGGGCAAGAGCACGACCAGCGAAATGGTCAGCGACCAGACGACTCGCCGCACAGCGTCCGGCGTCTTCGAGAAACAAGGCGCGAGGATGAGCAAGACGCAGATGCCGACCCAGATGATCGAAGCAATCTGAGACCAGAGGAGAACGGCCGGCGCGGCGGTGAGCAGGAAGATCGTTTCGCGTGAGCCGGTCGCTGCCTGCCAATGTCGGACAATTGCCGCGATAGATATCACGACGCCGAGATAGACGATGCCGTATTGCCGAAGCTCGGTCGCGATCCACAAGGAAACTGGCGACGCAAGAAGCCAGACGAGCGCGAGACACTGAAGGCCGACCGAAGCGTCCGGCCAGAGATACCGGCATGCGAACCATGCGGCGAGAAAGATCGCCAGCGATCCGACGAGGCGCAGCCATGTTCTCGATTCGACGCCGAGTCGCTCGAGCGCGTGAAGAATCAGAAAATAGAGCGGCGGGTGCCGATCGTGGGCTGCGAGCGAGTAGCGAACATCGCTGACTTTCGTGCCGGCCGGGGTCAACCAATCCTTGATCTCGGCCGCTGGAATGATGGCAATGGATTTGGAAGCCGCCTCCAGCTCGTTTATTTTCTGAGATTTGCCCGCGGCGGCAAGCAGACTGATCGACTCGTCGTGCTCGAGCAGGGCTTGTGATCGGCAGTGCGCGGCCCATAGATGCAGTCCGAGCGCGCCGATCAGTACGACGGCCATCGACATGCGTCGCCGAAAGAGTGATTCGCTTCTCAACGTAATCGCTCGGGACCTCCACGAGTCGTCCATGACCCGCGTCAACTTGACGACTCTGTGTCATCATCGCGCCGCGGCCGTCTCCTTCGTCGTGCCCGAAGCAAACCGGGCTTTGAATTTCTCGATGATGTCTTTGAGACGAGCCTCTATATCGCTGGTCAGTTCCATCTTTTCGGTCAGCGCCGTTCGCACTTCAGGGAACTCGTCGTGGATGTGCTTCAGGAGCTTTTCCTCGAACTCCGCCACGCGGGTAATGGGAAGGTCATCCAGGAAGCCGCGGCTGCCGGCAAAAATGCTGATGACCTGATCGGTTACGTGGAAGGGCTTGAACTGCCCCTGCTTGAGGAGCTCGACCATTCGGGCACCGCGATCGAGCTGTCGCTGGGTGGCGGCGTCGAGCTCGGTACCAAGCTGGGCGAAGGCCTCCAACTCGCGAAATGAGGCGAGGTCGAGTCGCAGCGAGC
>CAZCGF010000315.1:0-2147 GCA_964498115.1 uncultured Planctomycetaceae bacterium
AAGGCCAAGCGCAAGCACGGCGAGAAACAGTTTCTTCATCCTCAGTTCTCCGGGTTACACCCGCGCGCGGAATGCGGCGGGAATTGGTTATACAAACCGCTCACAACCCATTGACGGTTGCGCCGGGTTAGACAGTGTGCATTCGCGATAAGTCTCGGAACTAGGCTGCTATGGCTTGGATTTTGATTCCGCCATTCGGAGGTTCGATCCCTCCCGCCCCAGCCATACCTCGCTGATTTTGCTACGCGATTATCGCTGCAGTTCTTGTGCGGGTGCGAGGTTATACACTTTCCAAGAAGGTTAGACACTTTTCGAGCGCCTTTTGTTCAGTTCATCGTCGAAGTTCTTCACAACAGCGGTCAGCTTTTTCGTCTTGTTGGCCCGCCTGGAGTAGTGCTCTCCCATTGCCGTCGTCTTCTGCCCGAGCAGGTCGGCGATGGTGCGGGCGTCATATCCCATTTCGGCGAGGATCGTTGCCACCGTGTGCCGCAGACCCTTGAGCGTAAGGCCCGGCGCAATCCTCTCCGCTCTGAGCAGCTGCGCCCGGTATCGCTGCCAGGCGCCGTCCAGTCCGCTGTAGGTCCACGGCGAGCCTTGCGAGTTGGCACACAGCGTCATTGCGTCGTGTCTGGCCGCATCCGCCAGCGCCTGCTTCACCGGCTCTGGCAGCGGTATCCAGATCGGCTCCTTCGTCTTGGCCCGTCGAGCATCAATGTAGCCGTCCCTCACAGCCGTCTTCGGCAGGCTGGTGATGTCGCCCGGATCGAGGCCGCAGAACATCATGAGCGACAGAGGAAGCCGCAACAGGTCCGGGGCACCGTCGATCACTGCATGGCGTTCGGCGTCACTCCACGGCCGGTTGGCGTCGGGCGCGTCTTTCGGCCTCTTGAGGCCCTTGACCCGGAAGGCGGGATTGGTGTCGAGGTAGCCGCGCTCCCGACCCCATGAGAACAGCAGGGACAGCGTCGTCTTGACATAGGTTCCCCACTTGCGACCCAAGTCCTGTCCGGCCTTGTCGCGGATGCCGACAACGAGGGCCGGTGTGAACACCACCAGCGGCGTATCGTCGATGGACTTGAGGTAATCGAAACACCGCTGATAGTCGCGGCGGGTCCGCTTCGACAGCGTCAGAAAATCATCGTGGCCCCGATATTCGGCGATCAGCTTCCCCAACGTGCCGGGCCTGGGCGGCAGCGGTTCCCTTGCCGGGTGACTGGCCAGGCGCTCACACTCAGCAAAGAAGCCGGCAGACCCTATGGGGTGAGCAGCAAGATCGATCGGCGTCCGGCTCTTGCGGTGATAGCACCGCCATGTGCCGTGCCGGTCCTGATATATCTGGAAGCCCTTCACCTTCACGTATGTCATTTCCCCAACCTCGCCAGAATGGCCTCGTGGCCATCAGGCGCGTTGTTTTTCAGCGCGTCAAGCCATGCGTCCAGGTCCTTGATGTCATAGAGCTTATGGCCGTGTGGCATGGCGACTGGTGCGATGCCGGAGAGCATCGTGAACTGCTTTCGCGACACGCCGCAATAGTCCGCGGCTTCACGCAGGTTCAACATCCGGCGAGGCGCGAGTTTTATGGCGACAATTGCGCTCATGGCTTTGTCTTTCTGACCTTCTGCGTCTTGAGCCTGTATCTGCGTGCGATGGTTTCAAAGACGTCCGTACCCCAATCCAAGAGCATCACATTCATACCGCTCAAGATGATCCGGACGTTCTCCTTCGTGTAACCCTTGGCTGGGTCGATACGATCAAGCGAAGGTGAGTAGGGGTGACGTGTGGAAGCTCCCTTCTTAATACCGTAGAAGGGGATTCCAGAGAGAGCACAGCACAGCTTTTGATTTTCCACGGTCTGCAGCGCCCAAGCGTAGTCCAGAGAAAATTCCACCCCTTTCGCCTTTGCGCGCGACTTCGCTCCCTTGAGAGCCCTTTCCAAACTCTTGCCAATCTGCTGTCGGTGACGTGAGTTGTCTCGAATGACCGGCAACTTCCGAACAGTATCTGGCCGTTTTTCTACCGCAGATCGATATGCAGCCATGAACTCCAGTGTGCCATACTCTCCGTGAACACGAACGCGCGACAACTTCCCTCTTCGAACATACCACACAGCCTTGCCGTGCCGGGTGTATTCGCGGTGAAGAAATGGA
>CAZCGF010000315.1:2247-3395 GCA_964498115.1 uncultured Planctomycetaceae bacterium
AGGTGCTGATGGGGTGCTGATCGGCTGCCGATTGGCACCTGCGGGCGGCTTCGGCAGGTACGCCAGCGGGCGATCAGGCACCTTCGGAAGCGGCACCGCTTCGACTGCCCGCTGGGCCGCGATCAGCGCATTCGTATAGCCATCCTTGTGGCCTTCGTCGTAGCCTCGACTCCAGCCGCGCTTCTCGGCCTGATCGATGGCGGCAGGATCAGCGACGACGGGTTTCTGCCTCTCCGCCTTGAGCCGCGCGATCTCGGCCCGCAGCGCGCGAGGATCATTGGCCTTCGTTTCGGCCGCGACCGCCGCCAGCTTGCTGCGAAGGCTGGCGATGTCGAGCGGCTTGAGCAACGCGGTTCGCCGCTTCTCGCCGCGTTTCGGCGTCTGCGATGAATCGAACGTCATCTTTGCCGGGAAGGCGACCGCCTCCTTGAGGATGCCGCGACCCGGAATCCACACGAGCGCCGTGCCGCGCCGGTAGGTGGCAATTTCAGCCCAAATCCGCTTCCACTTGTCCCGGTCGGCCTGCCCCTGTACCCATTCGCCGATGGCGTCACGGTCATGTGAGCCCGTCAGCTTGAAGGCAACAATGCCATCGGCCTGCGACAGCACGTCCTTGGAAAGGACCGCCGGGCGCTGCGTGATCAACCAAGGTATGAAGCCGCGAACGCGACCGCGCCTGACGATCTGCTCCATCTTCGCCTGCAATTGCGGCTCGCTGCTGCGCTGCGGCGCCCATAGATCGGCCTCATCGAAGATCAGATGCAGCGGATCACCCGGCGACTTGCGATAGACGGCTTCAAGAAACGCCAGCATGAAGCGGCGCTCCGACGCCTTCGAGCCGAGATCTGTCAAATCGATTATGCAGCTTTGCGACATGGTTGCCGCTGCCTCGCCGATAACGGCGCCAGCGGCCTCGTTCAGCGGCAGATCGCCATGCGCGCCGCCGAAGATCGCGACGTCGAAGCCAGGCGGCGTCTTGCCGTCGGCCAGGCTGCGCAGGCCCCACCAGACGCCGAGCGGATCGATGATCACCGCCCGGTCGCCGCGCCCGAGGATGCACTCGACCGCTGTTCCTGCACCATAGGTCTTGCCGCTGCCGGAAGTGCCGATGAATGCAAGACGGTCGTCGAGGGCTGCGTCCGGGATCA
>CAZCGF010000316.1:0-3362 GCA_964498115.1 uncultured Planctomycetaceae bacterium
CGATCGGCGGATTCGGCCAGCGAGGGGTGGGTCGCTTTGAGGGTCTTCAATTGAGAGAGAAACTCGATCGTGCGCGCGAAGAGCCGGAACATGTCGCCTTCGGCCATCGTGGTCAAACGGGCCAGGCCGATCCAGGTCAGCGTCTGATCTGTGACCCAGCGTTCGGTCAAGGCCGCGACATCGGCACGGAGCATCGGAGGCGCCTCGTGCGGCGCGAGACTTTCTGCCAGCTTCCGGACCTGGAACAGGAGCGTGACGAGCCCCGCGCTGCCGCGTGGAAACGAGCCGGGACGATCGTCGTCATGCGCGATACTGGCCATGACGGCGGCGAGCAGCGGTGGATCGATGGCACCGAAGGCCTCGGCCCGGATCAGTTCCGTGATCAGGAGGGAATGGTCGATGCGAATCAAGCGTGCCCACTCGCCGTCGGCGGTGAGCTGTGCCGTCGCGTTGAGATAACCGAAGCGCTCGAGGACATCGATGCGCTCTTGAAACCGGTGCCACAAGCTGGTCTGGAGTGCTTGAATCGATTTCATGTGCCGCTGGATTTCCTGGCGGACCCGCGAGGCCTTGGGGAAGTCGCGTTGACAGGCCTGACGCGAGGGACAGGTAGGGCAGGCGAAATCGCCAAGGGTTTGGATGATGGAACTATCGAGCGGAATCTCTTCGTTCTGATGAGTCAGAATCGGCAGAATCGGGAGCCGCGGCGGCAGATCCAACAGATGGTGGGTGAGCTGCTCCAATGTCTGCGGCGTACACCAAGGATAGGAGGAGGTTTCCTCGCAGTCGAACGTGCGATCGAAGACTTGTGTCACGATGGACGCGGGGCATTCATTGAGGGAACCGCCGTCCCGCAGCAACGTCACCATCGGCGCATGCTGGCCCTTGCTTCGATACTGGCGCAGGATGATGCCGCGTCCCCGGATCAGCCCCACGACGCGTCCCGGCGTCAGGAAATGCAGGCGCGCGGCGACATCGGGCGATTCCTGCCTGGCCGACAGGCCGCGCGGTTTCTTCCGTTTCCGGGCCTGATCGAATACCTGCCACTGCGTGATCCAATCCGAGCAGACGCGCGGACCGAAGGGTTCCATCTCGACGCGCAGTCCATCGAGTTTGGTTTCGAGCACGGCCGTGCGCTGATTCAACTGAAACTGGGCGAAGCTTTTCGCAAGAATGGATTGGATCTGTTCACGCGGGTGCGCTTTGAGCAGGTTCAGCACCATCGGGTAGCTGATGACGAATTGGCTGTGAATCGCTTCCGGTTGTCCCGTGAGCCCTTTGGTCAGGACGGTGAGATCGATATAGGGCGACGGGGTGATGACGGCGAATCCGACCAGGTCTTTGCCGCGGCGGCCGGCCCGGCCGGCCAGTTGCTGAATCTCGCTGGCGGTCAAGTCGGTAAAGTCGCGCGCCTTCCGGATGCTGGATTGTGTCACGACCACCGTGCGGGCGGGAAAGTCGACGCCGGCGGCGAGGGTGGTGGTGGCGAAGACGGCATCCAGAGACCCGGTGCGCATGAGTTCTTCGACGGCGATCTTCCAGGAGGGGAGATGGCCCGCGTGATGCGCCGCTACACCGATGCGCTGAACCGTATCGATCAGCGGGTGTTCCGCGATGCTGGGATATTGTTCGGTGACCTGGGCCAGGACGCGGGCGATCTGTTCCTGCTGCGTCTTGGGCAGGATGACCTGGCTGCGCTCGAACGACTGCATCGCTTCGTCGCAGGCCCGTCTCGATGTGAGAAAGATAATCGCAGGAGTGAGATTTCTTTGGCGGAGCGTCGCGACCAGATCAACCGGATGAATCGACGGCGGCATGCAGTTTCATTCCCTTTGAGATGACCACCAATCCGGAATCGGTGACTTTGAAACGTTGACGATCCGCAACCGGGTCGAAGCCGATCACGGTTTTGGGCGGGATGATCACGTCTTTGTCGATGATCGCCCGCCTGATGCGGGCATGTTCGCCGATGACGACGTTTTCCATCACGACCGATTCCCGCACATCTGCATGGTCGTGGACCCGGACGTGCGGCGAGAGCACCGAGTTCTGCACGCGGCCGCCGGAAATGATGCAGCCGCCGCACACGATGGAGTCGAGCGCAACCCCCATGCGGCCGCCCTGAAAATCCTGGGCGAAGACGAACTTGGCGGGCGGAAACTGCCCTTGATACGTGCGAATGGGCCAAGCCTTGTCGTAGAGGTTGAATAGCGGATCGACGGCGACCAGATCCATGTTGGCTTCCCAATAGGCATCAAGAGTCCCGATATCGCGCCAGTACTTCACGGCCTTCTTGTTTTCGTCCTGGAACTTGAAGGCGTACACCCGATTCTCTTTGATCATGCGTGGGATGATATTTCGGCCGAAATCGTGCTTGGTGCCTTCCTTGGCATCCCGGATAAGCTGCTCACGGACCACCTCGGTGCGGAACAGGTAGATGCCCATTGAGACGTAGGCATGGGCCGGGTCGCCCGGAATCGCCATGGGTTTGTCCGGTTTTTCGTCGAAGCTCAGGATGCGGTGGTCTTCGTCCACGCCGATGACGCCGAAACGGTTGGCGTCGGCCAGGGGCGTTTCGATTGCGCCCACCACGGCGTCGGCCTGTTTCTCCTGCATCAGGTTGTACATGTCGGCGTAATTCATCTTGTAGATGTGATCGCCGGCCAGAACGAGCAGGTATTCGGGTTGGTCGGGCTCGAGCAGGAACAGATTCTGAAAGACCGCGTCGGCGGTGCCCCGGTACCAGTCTTCGCTGATGCGCTGTTGCGGCGGCACCGAGGTGATGTATTCGCCCAATTCCGCGTTGAGGATGTTCCAGCCGATGCGGATGTGTCGATCGAGCGAGTGCGACTTATATTGGATCAGGACGGCGATCTGCCGCAGGCCGGAGTTCAGGCAGTTGCTCAGCGTGAAATCGATGATGCGATATTTCCCGCCGAACGGCACCGCCGGTTTCGCGCGTTGGTCGGTGAGGGGATGCAGGCGTTCGCCCTTCCCGCCCGCCAGCACCATGGTGAAGATCTTAGCCATAGACGGGCCGATTGTAGCAGGACGACGGATGAATAGAAAGGACGCAGAATGATTGACTTCAACTCGATCTCGGACGATACTACGACTCAACGTGCGGCTCCGACATCCGTCGGGCTCAATGCGAAGGAGCGGACATGAAGAAACAGAATGCCCGTCAGGCGGTTGTCAAGCCCGAGATCGAAGCCGCGAATCCGATGATGGAAATGGTCTGGCGGCTGGAACGGCTGGAGCGGCAGGTACAGCGCCTCTCCGAGCTCGTGCGGAACCATGCCGAAGACAACGACCGGCTCGTGCGCATTGTGGCTGAGGATCGCGACGTCATTCGTCGCGAA
>CAZCGF010000317.1:0-3347 GCA_964498115.1 uncultured Planctomycetaceae bacterium
CGTTTGTGGCGGTGCCGACGACGGCGGGGACGGGGAGCGAGGCGCAGTCGTTCGCCTTGATTACCGATCCGGCGACACATCAGAAGATGGCCTGTGGCGACAGGAAAACGCTGGCTCGGGCGGCGATTCTCGATCCCGATTTGATTCGCACGGTGCCGCACGCGGTGGCGGCGGCGACGGGCATCGACGCGATCTCGCACGCGGTTGAGACGGCGGGGACGAACAAGCGGACGGACGAGTCGCGCGAGCTTTCGCGGGCGGCGTGGCAGAGGCTGGAGGGATCGCTGGAGAAATACCTGGCGGACCCGGAGGACTCGACGGCGCGGGAATCGATGCTGATGGGGGCGCATCTGGCGGGCGCGGCGATTGAGGCGTCGATGCTGGGTGCGGCGCATTCGTGCGCGAATCCGCTGACGGCGGAGTATGGGATTGTTCACGGCGTCGCGGTCGGCGTCGTGCTTCCCCACGTCGTGCGGTTTAACGCGGCGTGCGGGGAGAATCCTTATGCAGAGCTGGATGAGGACGCCGATCGTCTGGCGATGCGGATCGAGCGACTCTTGATGGCGGCGGGGATTCCGCGACGGCTCGGTGAGCTGGGCGTGCGGCGGGAGGACCTGCCGGAACTGGCGGCATCGGCGGCGGGGCAGTGGACGGCGCAGTTCAATCCGCGGAAGGTGGGGCCGGGCGAGTTTGGCGAAATTCTCGGCACGGCGTTTGATTAGGGATCATGCGGCATAGGTTCGCCTGCCGCGTCGATCGGACCGCCTGTAGCGGGACCGAGACGACGAAGCGATGCAACATTCCCCAGTGATCGAATCGGCTTCTGCATGGGCTTTGGAAGTCGGGCTCGATAGAATCATGACATCATGTCCGGCACACTTCAGGTCGTGCATCGGTCCGGGATCGACAGTCTTGCGGAGATTGTCAATCACGCAAACAGTCCTGCGTGCCCGAGTCGAATGCTCGAATTAAACCCGGCGTTTGGTTGCGAGTTCCGGTGCGCCTATTGCGGCATCTACGCGCTGGAAAAGGAATACTTCGGGGATGTGATCGTCTATGACGACTTCCCGGCGTATCTCGACGAGTGGTTGACGAGGAATCGGGGGCTTGTTCACGATCATTACTTCTACTTTTCCGCGAAGACGGATTGTCTTCAGCCGGCGCTGGTCGAGAGCGGGATCACGCTGGAGATTCTCAAAGTCCTGAAGCGGCACGGGGCCAAGTACTTTCTGGTGACCAAGGGCGGATTGCCGACGCCGGAGATACGCGAGGCGCTGGTCGATGCCCGGGACATTAATCAGGTGATCATCAGCGCAACGATGCCCAGCGAGGAGTTGCGGGAGGCGCTGGAGCCGGGTGCGGCCCCGATGCAGGAGCGGCTTGCGTTCGCCGAATTCTGCGTCGCCAGCGGCATATTCGTCACGGCGAGTTGTTGCCCTGTCCTGCCGATCGGGGATCGATCGTACTTGAAAGAGACGTTTGCCGGCCTGGCGGGCGTAGGCGTCAATCACTTCTACTTTGACTTTGCCCGGCTATCGAGGGACGCCGTGCACAACATGGTGAGTCTCCTGCCGCAGCATCGGGCGGAATTCGAGCGACATTACTTCACGCCCGATGCGAAAGTATCGCGATGGCACATGCCTCACCGGGATGTGACGATCGACAAGTTTCAGCCGCCGCAGGGATTCATGCTGGAGGCCTTTGAGCGGCTTGCGGCGTGCGTGAAAGAGGTGGCGCCGGCAGCGACCGTGAGCATTTGCAATCACTTTGTGACGCCGAAGACGCTAAAGGGATTCAACAATCGGGCCCGGGCCGAGTGTATTTCGTGCATGGGGCAGCGGTTTGCGGACAGCGGCGGTTGATGGGCGGACTGCCGCTCGACAGAATCACCGCCATCTACTCAAATCACTCCGTTGTGTTTGCGCTTCTATCAGTCTGGATCGCGTTGGGTGCGTTCGTCACGTCGATCGCGCTGGTGTTCTGGAAGTCGGCCGATCGCGAGGCGGTGGCGACGCTGCTGCCGTACACGATTGCGCTCTCCGCCACGTTTGCTTCGGGAGTGCTTTGGGGTTTGCGGAAGGCGGCGAAGGACGAGGCCGGGGTCGGCGGGCAGCGGACGCAGGCGCTGGCGGCGCTGGTCATCAACAGCCTCACCTTTGCGGTGATGCTGGTCTGGCTGCATGGATTCTTCGACGCGACGCTGGGATTGCTGCTGGAAGGTGCGTTTCTGTGCCTGATCTACTGGCTCTACACGCGCATCCTGGTGCCGGACTCCACGAAGGGCTGAGGCGACCCTATAATTCGCGATGAAGTCGCGGCGGCGCGTCTCGCATGACGGTTCCTGGCGTAGTACATCTTGAAATGCCGGATCAATTGCAAATATTCGTCAATGGCGAGAGCGACACGCTGGAGGCGCCGGCGACGGTAGCGGCGCTGGTCGCGCGGCGGGCGCCGAGGCCGCCCTTCGCGGTGGAAGTGAACAAGCGGCTGGTTCGCCGCAGTACCTATGAATCGACGCCGCTGGCGGAGGGCGATCGGGTGGAGATCGTCACGCTGGTCGGTGGGGGATAAGGGAAAGCATCAAGCATGGATCCGCAGGCATTGAAGATCGGCAGTTTCTCGTTTCGTTCGCGGCTTTTCGTGGGCACGGGCAAGTACGCGACCTATGAACTGATGCGCGAGTGCCTGGAGGCGTCGCGCTGCGAGGTCGTGACGGTGGCGGTCCGGCGCGAGCGGCTCTACGACGCGCAGAACCGGAGCCTGCTCGACTTTCTTGACACGAAGAGATACACGATCCTGCCGAATACGGCGGGGTGCTTCACGGCGGAGGATGCCGTTCGCGTGGCACGGCTGGGGCGGGAACTGCTGGAGCAGCTTGAGAATCCCGGCGCGGCGTGGGTCAAGCTGGAAGTCTTACACGATAAGAAGACGCTCCTGCCGGACCCGGTGGGGACGCTGGAGGCGACGAAGGAGCTGGTGAAGGACGGCTTCACGGTGCTGGTGTATTCGAGCGACGATCCTGCCGCCGCATGTCGATTGAAGGAGGCGGGGGCGACAAGCGTCATGCCGGCGGGAAGCCCGATCGGCAGCGGCCAGGGCATCCTCAACGCCAGCAACATTCGCATCATTCTGGAGATGCTCAAGGATGGCGATGCGGAGTACCCGGTGATCGTGGATGCGGGCGTCGGCACGGCGAGCGACGTGACGATGGCGATGGAACTGGGCGCGGACGGCGTTCTGCTCAACACGGGCATCGCGCATGCGAAGGACGCGGTGGCGATGGCCCGGGCGATGGCCCACGGCATCGACGCGGGGTATCTCGCCTATCGCGCGGGCCGGATTCCGCG
>CAZCGF010000318.1:0-3340 GCA_964498115.1 uncultured Planctomycetaceae bacterium
GATTGGGCCGCACTCTCGCACGCGCTGGAACCACAGCCCCAGCCCTGTATCATGCTCACAGCACTCGCCCCATTCTCGAAAGGAGCCCGCCCATGAAAAAAATCTCTACTAAATTCGCGTTCGTCCTCCTGACCTGCTCTCTCTCCATGGGCATGGGAAATTGTCAGACAACCGGCGGCACCACCGGCGGCACGACCACAATGTCGGCCGCCGAAATGCAGCTAGCCATGGATGCCCTCACCGCCATCAACGCCCATCGCGCCGGCAAGGGCCTCGCCGCCCTCACCTGGCACGCCGTCGGCGCTCAGACCGCCTTCCAGCACAGCCTCGCCATGCAGAACGGCAACTTCTTCGCCCACGTCAACCCGTCGACCGGCACCGACCCCGCGACCCGCGCCCTCAATGCCGGCATCATGCACGACCCGCAGGGCTCCATCGATCCAACCAGCGGAAATCCCTTCGTCGGCGAAAACCTCTTCATGACCACCGACGGCGCCGCCACCGGTCAGAACGCGACCGACGCCTGGGTCGGCTCGCCCGGCCATCACACCCAGATCGACGCGCCGATGCCCGTCACCGGCGCGCAGACGATGCCGGCCTGGACGCACTGCGGCATCGGTGTGCGCAAGAGCGGAAGCACAAGCTGGTGGACCGCAATGTTCTTCAGGAATCCGAACTAGAAGATCAGAGATTGCGAGATCGAATCTAGGACGCAGTGATTCAAGATGCCCACACGAGGAAGAGGGCGGAACGGTTCATACAAGATTGGGCGATTTAGCGAGGCAAGCGTCGTGCATCGCATGAATGGAATAAACTCGTCGTCAGATTCGACGTCGATGACGCAGGCCGATGCACATGCAAACGAGCAACAGCGTCGCGGGTTCCGGCAGGACGGCCATCCATGCGCTGGACTGTCCGTTAAAGCTTCCAAAACCGACGATGACATTACCGTCATCGGAGATGCCGCCTACATCAAGCAATGCCCAGCCTGTGAGGTCCAATTCAACGACATCCTCCAGGTAGGTTCTAAGGTTCCGCATCCCGAGCGCCTGGCTCCAAAGGAAAAGCTCCTGGCCGCTGGCCGTCCAGCTTCTCCCGACGACGTAAGTGCCGTCTCCGGAAACTCCCACCGCCTCGCTGCGAAACTGGCCCCCCGGAAGGTCGCCCAGACCGACAAGTCCGGCGCCCTCAGTCCAGATGAAAGCCTGACCGTTGTTGCCGCTTTGTGCGGAGCTGCCAGTCCCAACGACAGTCGAGCCGTCCGCGGAAATAGCACTCGCTGTGCTGAAAAAAATGACACCCATCGGCGCATTCGGGTCCAGGGGATCAAAAAAGCCGCCCAGACCCGCCATCCCCTGGCCTTCCTTCCAGATATATGCCTGATTGCCGATGTTGCTGTCGCTGTTCCCGACCACCCGCGTGCCGTCGCCGGACACGCCAAAGGCTCGGCTGGCTCCCGAGCTCCCTCCAATCGTCCCAAGAGACATCATGCCCTGTCCGGATTTCCATCGGAACGCCTGCTGGTCCGTTGCCGTTTCGCCGATGCCAACCACGACGCTGCCGTCATCGGAGACATCTCTTGCTTCACTCCAGAAATCACCGCCGGGCAGGTCGCCCAGATAATTAAAGCCGGAGCTCGACGTCCATCGCCAGGCCTGTCGCGAACTCAAACTCTCGAGTCGCGTGCCGACAACATAAGTACCGTCCAACGAAATGCCGAATCCCTCCATCTGAAGAGATCCACTTGTAATCGGCGTGACAGCACCGGACGAGTTCCATCGTGCGGCAACTTGAGCGGACGAGTTAATGGAAGCGCCGGAAGCGAACTCACCATCGCCGGACACGGCACGCGCCTTAGCATAGACGCTCCCACCGGGGATATCGTCAAGCCTGAGCATGCCGGGTGTCGGCTGCCCGGCTTGCGAAATCGAAGCCGCAAAGGACAATGTGCATGCGAGTTGAAAAAGGAATCTGTGTCGCGTGGTCGGATTTGCAGACGATGACATTGCGTTTGCCTCCTATCAACACAAAGCAATCTGACTTACCTTTAGTATATTCAGTCATTGAGAACGCCTGCAAGAGTTATGGAGCCGGTTTTCAGGTGAATTTGTAGTTTAGACAGAACATGTCGCCAATCTTGTACGCCATCGTTTGAAACATCGTGGTGATTTGACAAGCTCCGCCTTCGCAACTTAAAACGCCGGGGCTTCGGGTCCATCAAGTCTTGTGGAGGACGTTATGATGCATCGAATTCCCGTCCGGCCCCTCGTCGCCGGCCTCGTCGTATTCATCGCCGGCTGCGGTGGCCAGCGGGTTCACATCACCGACGATATCAACCGCATTAATCGCGTCGCCGTGATCAATCTCGCCGACGCCGCCGGCAGGGCCACGCCGGAGTCAGAGCTTTTCACCAACGAATTTGTCTCCCTCGGCTTCTCCGTCGTCGAGCGCGGCCACCTTCAGGATGTCATCAAGGAGGCATTCACCGAGAGCGGTTACCTCGACGAGCGCTCCGTCGCACAATGGGGCCGCGGCCTGGGCATCGAAGCCGTTGTGCTTCATCAAATCCTCTCCAACAGAACCGGTCGCGACGATCCCGATCGATACGACATCAGCGGATGGGTGCGCATGGTCGACGTCGAGACCGGCAAGATTCTGATGACCTACAACACCGAAGTCGTCACCTCCACCAACAGCTCGCAGAAGGCCGCCAAACGCTACGCCGAACGAGTCGTCGACGATCTCGCCCGGGCCCTGGAACAGCAGCGACGATCGACCCGTCAGACGCGGCCCGCCCAGCCCGTTCAACGAGTCGAGACGAGCTCGAGCGTCAGCGAAACAGCGAAGACGAAGACTGTCGAGCCATGAGCGGACCTGCTGCGATGCGCATCTTCGTTTCGCCGATTCGCGGCAAGTGCCGGCGGGGGGGTTCGCTATCGAGTCTCTTCTGCCTGAGTCTTGTCGTGTTTGCAGGCTGCGGGCGCGACCGTCCCGCTCCGGTTCAGTCGACTGCGGTAAGAAATGAGCGGACCGAATCGCGATCCTTCGAGCGCGAGGCAAATGTGCGCCTGGACCGGCGCATGTGCATCATGGTCATTCCCGAAACCGGTCCACTCACCGCTGCGCGCGTCACCGGCGCCGTGTCCACCGGTCTTGCCAAGCGCGGTGTTGAATCCTTCGGCGGCCGGCCTCCGGACGAGCGCGATTTGGTAATCCTCGTCCGCGTTGCGGTGAGAGAAGGAGCAGTCTGGGGCGGCATTCCATCGCGCGAAGTGCTGCTCGAGTGCTGGCTGTTTGATGTCCGCGAACAGTCCCCCCTGGCCACCGCATCCGCCTCCGC
>CAZCGF010000319.1:0-3334 GCA_964498115.1 uncultured Planctomycetaceae bacterium
GTGAAACGGCCGAGACAGAACCACCCTGAGAAGAGAACTGAGCGACAACGGTCGAAGGTCAAGGCTCACTACGTTCCTGCGCCAGGGTCTTCAACTCATCCAAGAATTGGTCGATGTCCTTGAACTCTCGATACACGGATGCAAACCGGACGTAGGCGACCTGGTCCAACTGATGCAGTTCTCGCATCACTTCTTCCCCGACGATCCGGCTTTCGATCTCCGTCTCGCCCATCTCTTGAATGTGCTTTTCAATGCGGTCGGTCACGGCCTCAATGGTACTGATACTGATCGGCCGTTTTTCACAGGCTTTCTTTAAGCCTACCAGGATCTTATTGCGATCGAACGATTCGCGCCGCCCGTCCTTTTTCACCACGACCGGGAGGATCTCCTCGACACGCTCGTAGGTGGTATAACGGCGTTTACACCCACGGCATTCGCGACGGCGACGGATGACCTCGCCTTCCTTGGCCATACGAGAGTCGACCACCTTGTCTTCGAGCTCATCGCAGAACGGACATTTCACCGGCGGCGACCCTGTTCTCTTGCTAACGGCTGGTTAGTACTGATGGATGAAAGGAAACCGAGCGTTCAATGCCTTCGCCTCAGCCCGTACTTCCTCCAGCACAGCTGGCTCTTGCCGATGTTGCAGCACGCGGTCGACCAGCCCCACGATCTGCTTCATCTCGGGCTCGCGCATGCCGCGCGTCGATACGATCGGCGTTCCAAGGCGAATGCCGCTGGCCACGGCCGGTGGCTTCTCATCGTACGGCACAGCGTTCTTGTTGACGATAATCCCGGCGGCATCGAGCGCCGCATCGGCATCTTTCCCCGTAATACCTTTGTTCGACAAGTTGAGAAGCATCAGATGGGTATCGGTGCCTCCGGAGACGATCTTATACCCACGCTCGACCAATACCTGCGCCAAGGCCTTCGCATTGGCCAGCACTTGCTGCTGATACCGCTTGAACCCCGGGGAGAGGGCCTCTTGAAATGCAACCGCTTTTGCCGCAATCACATGCATGAGCGGTCCGCCTTGTAATCCGGGGAACACCAGCTTGTCGACCCCCTTGGCGTACTCGGCTTTGCACATCGTCACACCCCCGCGTGGGCCACGCAGAGTTTTATGGGTCGTCGTGGTCACAAAGTCCGCATAGGGGACAGGGTTCGGGTGAAGTCCCGCAGCGATGAGCCCGGCGATATGGGCGATATCGACCAGCAGATAGGCCCCGACGGATTTCGCAATCTGCTGGAACCGCGGGAAGTCGAGGATCCGCGCATAGGCGCTGGCCCCCACCACGATCATGCGCGGGCGGCATTCCTCAGCCACCTTTTGCACCGCATCATAGTCGATGGTTTCAGTCTGGCGATCAACACCATAGGAGAAGACCCGAAAGAGAATGCCGGAGAAGTTCACCTTGCTGCCATGCGTCAAATGGCCGCCCTGAGCCAGATCCATCCCGAGAATCGTATCGCCCGGTTTTAAGACCGACAGATAAGCCGCCATGTTGGCCTGTGATCCGGAATGCGGCTGGACATTGACGTGGTCGGCACCGAAGATCTGCTTGCACCGCTGAATAGCCAGGTCTTCGACGGCGTCGGCATGCTGACAGCCGCCGTAATACCGCTTGCCCGAGTAGCCCTCGGCGTATTTATTGGTAAGCAGCGACCCCTGGGCGGCAAGCACCGCCGGGCTGGCGAAATTCTCCGAAGCAATCAAGAGTAACTTTTCACGTTGCCGGATCGCTTCCAACTCAATCGCGGCATAGACATCGGGATCTACCGCTTTCAGTGCATCCAATGAGCCGATCGCGTCCTGCATCATGCTGTCATCACCCCTTCATTCCGAAGCGGAAGGTTCTTCTGCCTCTTGTTTCTTGACCACGCGAACCGTTACGGTCGCGACCACGTCCCTGTGCATCTTAATGGGTACAGACACTGTGCCCAACTCCTTGATCGGGTGCGCCAATTGGATCTTCCGCCGATCCACCGTCACACCTTGGGCCGCCAATCCCTCCGCGATGTCTTTCGTGGTGACGGAGCCAAACAGCTTGTCGTCCTTGCCCGCTTGCATCTCGATCGTCAGCGACACCGCCGATACTTCCTTGGCATGGGCTTCGATCTCCAGCTTCTCTTTCTTGGCCTTCTCGGCCGCCACCCGCTTCACATGCTCAAACGCCTTCATGCTTCGGCTGTCGGCTTCAACGGCCTTACGCCTCGGCAACAAATAGTTTCTCGCGAACCCATCGGCGACGTTGATGAGATCGCCGAGATGCCCAACCCCTTCCAGGGTCTCTTGAAGAATAACTTTCATAGCCCTACTCCTTCACATAATAAAGTCCCAGAGAATACTGAGCTGGCTGCGAAATGTCAATTCGGAGGGATACGGGTGAGGACGCCTATGGAATGATACCGAGGGCACGGCCCGCTGTGGCAAACGCCGCCACGGCCTGTTGCAACTGAGCGGGTGTATGGGCCGCCGACATTTGGGTCCTGATCCTTGCCTGTCCTTGAGGAACGACGGGATAGCTGAACCCGACGACGTAGACCCCTTCGCTCAGCAATGCCTCCGCCACCGAGGTGGCAAGGGCGGCCTCACCCAGCATGACGGGAATGATGGGATGCTCGCCTGGAACGAGCCTGAAGCCGAGCGTAGTCAGCTCATCTCTGAAAAAAGCAGCATTGGCGCGAAGCTGTTGCCTGAGATGGTCACCTTGCTGTACGAGCTCAAGCGCGCAGGAGGCCCCGGCTACGATCGGCGGAGGCAGGGAGTTGGAAAAGAGGTAGGGCCGCGACCGCTGGCGCAGTAGCTCGACGACCTCGGCCTTGCCGGATGTGAATCCTCCCGTTGCACCCCCGAGCGTCTTTCCCAAGGTGCTGGTCACGATCTCGATACGGTCGGCGACGCCGAAATGAGCCGGCGTACCTCTCCCATTCGGACCGAGCACTCCGGTGGCATGACTGTCATCGACAATCACAGCCGCGTCATATCGTTCCGCTAGCCCCACAATGTGATCAAGCTTGGCCAGATCACCGTCCATTGAAAACACGCCATCGGTAACAATGAGCCGAAGGCGGCAGTCACCTGCTTCCCGGAGCCGCGCTTCGAGATCAGCCATATCGGAATGGGTGTACCGAAGTCGTTTGGCTTTGCAGAGTCGGATACCGTCGATCAGGCTTGCGTGGTTCAACGCGTCGCTGATGACGGCATCGCGCTCATCCAGCAACACTTCAAACAGTCCCCCGTTGGCATCGAAGCAGGAACTGTAGAGGATCGTGTCCTCAGCACCAAGAAACGCACTGACGGCCTGTTCCAGCTGCTTGTGCAGATCTTGCG
>CAZCGF010000320.1:0-3298 GCA_964498115.1 uncultured Planctomycetaceae bacterium
AAGCCCACGAGCTTGCGGTCCTCGGGCTCGACGCCGAGCTGCATGAAATCGCGGAAAGAATTCGTCTGCATTTCCAGAAGGTCGGGCATCTGCATCGCTTCCGGAATCTTGCCGAACTTGATCTGTTTCACGCGTGTTCTCCCGTGCTGATCATCGAAAATCGTCTGAAAATCGCCTTCTTACGTCCCGTCTCTAAAAAGCGACGGGACCGTCGCCCCCCGAGAGGGGCGACGGTCTCGTCTTTCGGAATTTACCTCGTCAGGGGCACTTACTTGAGCTCGACGGTGGCGCCCGCTTCGGCCAGCTTCTTCTTCATCTCCTCGGCGGCGGCCTTCGCGAGGCCTTCCTTGACGGGCTTCGGAGCGGCTTCGACGAGATCCTTCGCTTCCTTCAGGCCGAGGCCCGTGAGCTCGCGAACGACCTTGATGACGTTGATCTTGTTGGTGCCGGCGTTCGCCAGGACCACGGTGAACTCGGTCTGGGCCTCACCACCGGCGGCGGCGGCGCCACCAGCGGCGGGGGCTCCGGCGGCGGCGGCAGGGGCGGCGGCGGCGGCCTTCACGCCGAACTTCTCCTCGGCGAGCTTGACGAACTCGGCGGCCTCGAGGACGGTCAGCTGACCGACGGCCTCGACGAGCTGCGCGGGCGACAACTTGGTGGTGCTCATGTCATTTCTCCTTTTTTCGACAGCGCCTTTAACGGAGGCTTTATCCCCGAGGGGACTGTCGACTGCTTTTATTAGGCGGCAGCCGCGCCGGACTCCTTAAGCTTGTTCTCGAGGGCCTTGACGACGAGGACGGCGTCGCGCGTCGGGGCCTGGGCGATCGCGACGGGCTGGCTGACGAGCGTGTAAACCAGGCCGACGACCTTGCCCATGAGCTCCTGCTTCGAGGGCAACTTGGAAAGCTTGTCGCAGTCCGCGGGGGACATCCACTTCGCGGACACGTAGCCCGCGCGGACCTTCAGCTGCGGGAACTTCTTGCCGAGGGTCGCGAGGACCTTGGCGGGCGAGACGGGATCGTCGTTGTCCGCGACGATCAGGCCGACGGGGCCCTTGAGCGTCTTCGCGTCGATGCCGTCGATGCCGGCGTTCTTGAGCGCGTACTTGATCAGAGAGCTCTTGACGACGGCGTGGCGGCACTTGAGCGGGCGCAGCTGGCTGCGGAGCTCGTCGAGCTCGACGAACTTCATGCCCTGGAACTCGGTGAAAAAGAGGTGCGGCGCGGCCTTGAGCTTCTCGGCCAGCGCTTTCGACGACTCGATCTTCTGCTGCTTCGTCAGTTTCATCTTAAATCCTCGAACTACTCAAATCTGAGTTCCAACCCGCCGCCGTACTGCGGCCCGTCCACGAACGACGACTCCGCGAAGAACGCGATGCGGTCCTCCGCCGGGATCCGCAGCCCCAAGAAGGGCGTTCCCGTGTCCTTATGCCCGCCGGCCCGTCCGCCTCCGGCGAGATCCTTCAAACTGGCCTGAACGCGGCGCCACATCACGCCGCCGTAGGGCTCGAGCTTCCAGTTCTTGTCGATCTCGAACAGGTGGCTCGTCTCGATCGCGACTTGATACGTCGTCAAATCGAGGCTCTGGCTGAAACCGTTGTTGATCCCGGCGGTTCCGCCCGGGGTGATGCGATTGAAATTGTAATGCGATCTCGTGATGCCGAGATCCAGCGTGATCGCCGGATTGACGATCGTGTCGGGAACGACCGAGGCCCGCAGGCCCGCCCCGTAGATGATGCCGAGTTTGTCGCCGGAAAGAGTGTTTTCGACCGTGGTCGAAGGAACCTTGACGCTGTAGTCGCCGGCGCCCACGGAGGCGTAGAGCGAAAACCGCTCGGCGGCCTGCCAGACGACCTTCACCATGCCCGCGCCGCCGCTGCCTTTCGTTTCGGTCTCCGTCGCACCGGCGCAGGGAAACGCGACCCCGTTGGAGGCCGCGCACTGCGCCGACGAGTCGACCGAGAAGTTGAGATTCTGGTCCGCCGCGCCCTGGTAGTAAGCCAGGAATTTCAAAGAGCCTCTCGACGACTGGCGCGCGGTCGTGCCCAGCAGCTGCGCGGCGGCCGGAAGGGCCGCGACGCACAGCAACACGGGAGCGATCGCGCGACGGAAGACGAGACTGATGTTCACTTGACGATTCAAGAGCTCGATGAGACCGGCGACGACCTACTCTCCCAACGCCGAGTTGGGCGTTAGTACCATCGGCCCTGACAGGCTTAACGGCCGTGTTCGGAATGGGAACGGGTGTATCCCTGTCGGAAATATCACCGATCTCATCGAACTCTTGAATCATTGGCCCCTTGCGGGGCCGGCGGGAGTATGGTTGAACGGCGCGAACGCGACGTCATCGCCCCGATTATATCCGGAGCGAACTCCAACGACATTGTAGCAAATTAAGTGATTTGAAGTAAACGTCTTCCACCGGCTTCGACGCCCCGTAGGGGCGGAAGCGCAGATCGAAGAATACGGCCAAGCCTCTCGGACGATTAGTACTGCTTCGCTTAAATCCTCGCGGACCTTACACTCGCAGCCTATCAAGCAGGTAGTCTTCCTGCGTCCTTCAGGGGCCTTGCGGCCCGGGAAACCTTATCTTGAGGAGGGTTTCACGCTTAGATGCTTTCAGCGTTTATCCCTTCCGAACACCGCTACCCAGCGATGCCACTGGCGTGACAACTGGCATACAGGAGGTTCGTCCACCCCGGTCCTCTCGTACTAGGGGCAGCTCCTCTCAAGTTTCCTAACGCGCATGGTAGATAGAGACCGTACTGTCTCACGACGTACTGAACCCAGCTCACGTACCGCTTTAATGGGCGAACAGCCCAACCCTTCCCACCTGCTCCAGCGGGAGGATGCGATGAGCCGACATCGAGGTGCCAAACCTGGTCGTCGATGTGAACTCTTGGACCAGATCAGCCTGTTATCCCCGGGGTAGCTTTTATCCGTTGAGCGATGGCCCTCCCACGAGGAACCACCGGATCACTAAGCCCGACTTTCGTCCCTGCTCCACTTGTAAGTGTCGCAGTCAGGCTCCCTTCTGCCTTTGCACTCTTCGCGCGATTTCCAACCGCGCTGAGGGAACCTTTGAGCGCCTCCGTTACTCTTTTGGAGGCGACCGCCCCAGTCAAACTGCCCACCTAACAATGTCCTGTGACCAGATTCATGGCCTCCAGTTAGAACCTCAGTACTGTCAGGGTGGTATCCCAAGGATGACTCCATAGAACCTGACGGTCCTTCTTCTCAGTCTCCCACCTATCCTGTACAGACAATACCGAAATTCAATGCTAAGCTACAGTAAAGCT
>CAZCGF010000321.1:0-3277 GCA_964498115.1 uncultured Planctomycetaceae bacterium
CTCACGAGTCCAAGCGGTCTTGCACCGTCTTATGCGCCATGCTGCGCCCCGCTAGAATCGTATAGGCGGCGGGAACCAGAAACAACGTCACAACCGTCGAGACCAGCAGCCCGCCGATCAGCACGACGCCGATTTGCCGCCGGCCGGCTGCCCCCGCCCCGGTCGCCAATACCAGGGGCAACGCGCCGAGGATCGTGGCCGAGGTCGTCATGAGGATCGGACGTACCCGCAACACAGCGGCTTCGACGACGGCATCGGCCGAAGCCGTCCCACTCTCCCGAAGCTGATTGGCGAACTCCACGATCAGGATCGCGTTCTTGGTCACCAGGCCGATCAAGATCACCAGGCCGATCTGACTGTAGATCGAGAGCGTGCCGTGGGTCGCGGTCAACGCGATCACGGCGCCGGAGACCGCCGGAGGAACCGCGAGCAGAATGGTAAACGGGTGCCGAAAGCTTTCGAATTGGGCCGATAGCACCAAAAAGATGACCGCCAGCGCCAACGCGAACGTCACATAAAGATTGGCATTGCTCTCGACAAACGTCTTGGACTCTCCCGCATAGGTCGTCCGCATAGTCGGCGACAGGATGTCTTTCGCGGCTTCGTTGAGATAGGCCAGCGCCTGCCCCAGCGTAAAACCATCGGCCAATCCGGCGCTGATGGTGACCGCGCGCATGCGATCGACATGGTTCAACGATTCAGGCGCGGGTTCTTCCCGCACCGTGACGACATTGCTGAGTTGTATGAGATCCCCGACTTTTCCGCGAACGTACAACCCGCCGATGTCGGCCGGCCGCTCCCGTCTTCGATCGTCGACTTTGACGATCACTTTGTACTGACGCCCATTCTTCGTGAACGTTGTCACCGGCCGGCCGCTGAGCAGAGTTTCCAGCGTCCGCCCGATCGTCGCCACAGGCACACCAAGGTCGGCGGCTTTGTCCCGGTGCGCATCGACCGCCACGTGCGGCGTATTGAGCGTGAGGTTCATATCGGGATTGACGAAGCCGGGATGCTGGCCGAGTTTGGCCATCAACCGCTCCGCCGCTTGCTCCAAGTCCCGATAGTCGAGCCCGCCGACCACAAACTGCACAGGAGTATTTTCCGACCACTCCTCGATCGGCGGCGGATTGAGAAGATAGGCTTTGACCCCTGACAACTTTCCAAGCTGGCGGTTCAAGTCCGCGACGATGTCTTGCTGGCTCCGGCTCCGATGGTCCCAGTCCCGCAATGTGACCCAACTCGCCGCCCGGTTCACGGTAGTCGGATTTTGGCCGCGCCCCACGACCGTGTAGATCGTCTCGACTTCCGGAACGGCAGCGATCATCGCATCCAATTCCCGAGCATAGGTATCGGTATAGCGCAGTGTCGCCCCTTGCGGCGCCGTCAGAAATCCTGAAAACAGACCGGTATCTTCAAGCGGGGCCAGTTCCGAGGGAAGCTGCGTGAGCAACGCCAGACTCCCAAGACTGGCGCCCGCACCGAGGATCAGCACGACAACCCTCGCTTCGATCACCCGTCCCAGCAGGCGGCGATACCACGGCAGAACGCGATCCGATACCCGTCCCGTGAATCGGCTCCACGCTGAATGGGTGCCATCCGCTCGAAGCAACCGTCCGCACATCATAGGCGTCAGCGTCAAGGCCACAAAGCCGGAAATCAGGACAGCCGACGCCACGGCGATGGCCAATTCGGCGAAGAGCTTGCCGACGAGGCCGGAGAGAAACGCGATCGGGACAAACACCGTCACGAGCGAAATCGTCGTGGCAAGAACGGCGAAGGAGATTTCACTTGTGCCTTCGACCGCCGCACGAAGCGGCGCCATTCCCTCAACGATACGCCGATGGATGTTTTCCAACACAATGATCGCGTCGTCGACCACCAGCCCCACGGCCAACACCAGTCCGAGCAGTGTCAGCACGTTGAGCGAACAGCCCGTGACGGCCATCACAGTGAAGGTCCCGATCAGTGAGACCGGAATCGCCACTGCCGGGACGAACGTCGCCCGTGCGCTGCCGAGAAACGCGAAAATCACCAATACTACCAGGACCAGCGAAAGGCCCAAGGCCACATAGACTTCGTGAAGCGACCGTTCGATCGGCATCGAACTGTCCCAGGCGATCGTCAACGTCATCCCGTCAGGCAGGCCGGCCGCGATGGCCGGCAATTGCGCTTTGATCGCCCGCGCAACGGCCAGCGTATTCGCTTTGGATTGCCGTGAAACGGAGATGCCCAGAGACGACCGGCCATTGAAACGTCCCAGC
Source organism: uncultured Planctomycetaceae bacterium (assembly GCA_964498115.1). GTDB lineage: Bacteria > Planctomycetota > Phycisphaerae > UBA1845 > UTPLA1 > UTPLA1. The sequence goes on from CAZCGF010000321.1 coordinate 2,262, forward strand.
TTGCGGGTGTCCTCGGCGCCGAGTTCCACTCGCGCGACATCTTTCAGACGGACCGGATAGCCCTCGCGATACGCCACAATGAGCGACTCGAATTGCTCCGGCGTATGCAAGGTGCCCTTCAGCGACACCCCGAATTCCGTCTGCTCGCTCTCGATGCGCCCCGCAGGAATCGACGCATTCTGATCGCGAATGGCCGCTTCAACGTCCTGGACGGTCAGACGGCGCGCGGCAAGGCGGTCGGGATCCAGCCAGATTCGCATCGCATACCGCCGTTCCCCGTCGAGATAGGCGGCCGACACCCCGGGCACCATGACCAGCCGTGTTTTGATCAATCGGTCGGCCACATCCGAGAGTTCCAGTTCAGAATGACGGTCGCTGGAAACGGCAATCCACAACACCTCCGTATTCTCCGCCGCGGCCTTCGCCACATGCGGCTCTTGAATGCCCAGCGGCAGCAGCGGACGGATCAGCGCAACACGATCCCGCACATCGTTCGTCGCGCCGTCCAAATCCCGGCTCAGTTCGAACTCGAGCGTCAGCGTCGACACCTCTTCGCGACTGGATGAGGTGATTGTTCGCAGCCCTTGGATCCCGCTGAGCGTATCCTCCAGAGGCGTGGTCACATCCGTTTCGATGACGGAGGTGCTGGCGCCCAGGTACGCAGTCCGAACCGACACAATGGGCGGCTTAATGTCGGGGTACTCCCGGACAGAGAGACGCAGGAAGCTCAGCAAGCCGAACAGGATCAGCAACAGCGTCATCACGAGCGCAAAGACGGGCCGCTGAATGGAAACCTCCGACAACTTCATGCCGGTCTTCGATCCGGTCGGGTGAATTGACTCGGCATATCAGGAAATGACTCGCTCGGTATCGGGTTACTTGATTGAGATCCGCAGACCATCGTGGAGCTTATGGGTACCGGTCCGAACCACGCGATCCCCTTCTTTGAGACCGGTGCGGATCTGAACCAAACCCCGCTCTCGGGCGCCGACGACGACCTCCGTCAATCGGACGAC
>CAZCGF010000322.1:0-3246 GCA_964498115.1 uncultured Planctomycetaceae bacterium
GGGAGCTTGTCGAATACCTGCGGCCGATCAAGTGCTGTTTGAACGTCATCCCGTATAACCCGCGTCGCGACTCGCCGTGGCCTGCGCCGCGCGAGGGGGACGTCGTCCGGTTTATTGGGCAGGTCGAATCGGCCGGGCAATTCGTCAAGCGGCGGTTGACCAAGGGGCGCGACTTCATGGCGGCCTGCGGGCAACTGGGCAATCGGGAGCTGAAGCGACCACGGACGATCGACGCGGTGTCCCTTTCCATCGCCGGTGCGATATGAGTGCGCGCATTCGAAAGTTTGAGCCTGCCGATCACGCCGAGTGGCTTCGCATGCGCTGCGCGCTTTGGCCGGAGTGCCCCCTGGAGGAGCATCACTGCGAGATGGCGAACCTGATGAGTCGCCTCGCAGATCAGGTGGTCTTTGTCGCGGTGCGGCCGTCCGGCGGACTGGGGGGCTTTGTCGAAGTTTCGCTGCGCTCGGCGGCGCTAGGGGTCGAGTCGGGCCCGGTGGGGTTTGTGGAGGGATGGTTTGTCGATCCCGACATCCGCCGCGAGGGCGTCGGTCGCGGGCTCATCGAGGCGGCCGAGGAGTGGGCCCGGGAGCGAGGGTGCATTGAGATGGCGTCGGATACGCCGGTGGACAATACGGCGAGCATCGCGGCTCATCGGGCTGTGGGCTATCAGGACACGGAGCAACTGGTTCACTTCCGCAAGGCGCTTTTTCCACGCGGGCCGAACGAAGTCGCAGACGGCAGCGGCATTTAGCCTTATCAATCGCGAGCGAATTTCAAATTGCCAAGTCAGCATCCTGTACCGCCGGATGATTTCGCGGCTGGTAGAAGACGGCGACAGCGAGCGTCAGTGGGCCGACTCTGCCCGCGAACATCAGCAGCACGATGATGATCTTTCCAAGATTGGATAAGCCGGCGGTGATGCCCATGCTGAGGCCGACGGTGCCGAGTGCCGAGGCGGACTCGAAAAAGCACTGCTCAAAGGGCGCGGACTCCACAAGATCGAGTGTGTAGGCGCCGGCGATGAGGGTGACGATATAGAAGCCGATGCTCGCCGTTGCAAGGAATACGCGGTACAGGGGTATCGGCCTGCCGGCGAAGCGCACTTCGGTCTCACCCCGCAGCGAGCTCATCATGACGCCGAGCATCGCGGAGACCGAGGTGGACTTGATGCCGCCGCCGGTACCGGAGGGCGAAGCGCCGATGACCATGAGGACGATGACGAGCAGGACCGAGGCCTTGGAGAGCGCCGCGGTGTCGATCGAGTTGAAGCCGACCGTGGTCATCGCGGTCATGCACTGAAAGAACGCGGCGAGCAGGCGGTCATCGGCGGGGAGGCCGGCAATTGAGGGCTCGGTCAGGAAGAGCAGAACGGTGCCGCCGACGGTGAGCCATGCGGTCGCCCAGAGAATGATCCTGCTGGTCATGGTGATCCGATCGACTTTTCTGCGGAGCACTCGCCAGACGTCAACACAGACGATGAAGCCGATGGCGCCGAGATAACTCAGAGCGGCAATCACCAGATTGATCCAGAAGTTCGTCGCGTGTGAGACGAAGCTGTCGTTGTACAGGCTGAAGCCGGCGGTGCAGAACGCGGAGATGCTGTGAAAGACGGCGCTCCACGCCGCATCAGGCAGATGGGCCTGGCGAAAAAGGAAATACAGCGCGACGGCTCCGGCGAGCTCGATCGCGATGGTGAAGCGGATCACCGACATAATGAACTTGTCGACGCGAAAGGACTCAGGAAGGGCGTAGACCGCGCCGCCGACTCGATGCCGGATTTCGGGCAGCTTGCCGCCGCGCGAGAGCACGATGAAAGAGCCGATGGTCATGTACCCGATGCCGCCTAACTGAATGAGCAACAGAATGACGATCTGCCCGAAGAGCGAATAACGGTCGGCGACGCTGAGGGTGGTCAGTCCGGTGGTGGAGACGGCAGACGTGGAGGAGAAGAGGTTATCGAGGGCGGGCACATAGTCCGCCGCATGCGCGACGGGCAGGCAGAGGAGAATCCACCCTGTCAGGATGTACGAAAGATATCCGAGCAGGACGAGCTTCGCCGAATGCAGCGAAGTGACAAAGTGCGATACTCGTCGAATCGGATGCGTGACCCAGCGATTGAAAAGAACAACGATCGGCGCGCGGACGCGACTGCCACCCGTACCGGTGACCATGGAAAAGATCTCACAGTTTTCAGGAGGATGGCCTGCCGGAACGGACCGGGAAAGGTCTCCTCTTCCACGCCGACGAGGTTAGCTGACGGGCTCGGGCGGAAGAGTTTGCCCTACGCCTTGCGGCGATGCGCCCCGGGAATCGGGTCCCCCGTTCCTGCAATCCGCAGGACTAGGCGATGTCATAAGAATCAACTTAGGATTGAAAAGCGGCGAAGTCAATCGTCCCAGGGGCAGGGCGTCATAATATCCGAAGCCATGAAGGGTTAAGTCGGCCGCCCGATCCGTTCGTCGAATCAACATGTCCAATTGACGTCTATCAGCCTGAATTGGGCAATCGATTCGTATCGCGATAAGATTGCGCCCGCTCAGGCGGGTGACTCGGCATTTCGGAGAGGTATCGTGTCATGAAAGTACTGATTGCGGACAAGTTTGAAGCCTCGGGGATCGACGGCCTTCGCGCCGCCGGGTGCGAGATCATCAGTCAGCCGGGCCTCAAGGGCGATGAACTGAAGGCCGCGATCGTGCAGAGCGAGTGTCAGGCGCTGGTGGTCCGAAGCACCAAAGTGACCGCCGACATGCTCGACGCCTGCTCGCAGCTCGGATTGATCGTGCGCGCCGGGGCGGGCTACAACACCATCGACGTCGCCGCCGCCTCCCGTAACGGCATCTTCGTTTCCAACTGTCCCGGCAAGAACGCGGTCGCCGTGGCCGAGCTGACATTCGCACTGATCCTCGCGCTGGACCGCCGCGTCGTGGACAACGCCACCGACCTCCGCGCGGGCAAGTGGAACAAGAAGGAGTACTCCGTCGCCCGCGGGCTCAAGGGACGGACGCTGGGCGTTGTCGGGCTGGGGCAGATCGGCCTCGCGGTCGTCGCGCGTGCGCTGGCGTTTGAGATGGACGTCGTGGCGTGGAGCCGGTCGCTCACCGAAGAGACCGCCGGCGAATTGGGCATCACGCGCATGGACAGCGCCGCGGAGGTCGCCGGGGCCTGCGATATTCTGAGCATTCACATTGCGGCCGCGGCGGACACCAAGGGCCTCATCGGCGCGAGCGTCCTCGATCGGTTGAAGCC
>CAZCGF010000323.1:0-3229 GCA_964498115.1 uncultured Planctomycetaceae bacterium
AGGTAGTCCTCTTCGCTGATCGCCCCGGCGATGCAGCTGCTGTACAGCGCGGCATTCTTACGCACCGCTTCGGGCAGCTCCCGCACGACGATATCCGACACGCGCATCTGCCCGCCGGGCCTGAGCACCCGGGCGATCTCCGCGAAGACGCGCGGCTTGTCCGGTGAGAGGTTGATCACGCAGTTGGAGATGACCCAGTCGACCGCTGCCGACTCGACGGGCATCTCCTCAATGAGGCCCTTTCGGATTTCGATGTTCTTCATCCCCGCCGCGGCGACGTTTGCCCGGGCCTTTTCGATCATGGCGTCGGTCATGTCCACGCCGATGACGCGGCCGGTCGGGCCGACCATCTTCGCGGCGATGATCAGGTCGATCCCTGCGCCGCTGCCCAGGTCCAGCACGACGTCGCCGGGCTGCACTTCACTGAAGGCGAGCGGATTGCCGCAGCCGAAGGAGTTGATCACGGCTTCGACGGGAAGGGCGGCCAGTTCCTGGGAGTCGTAGCCGGCGAGCTTGGCGAGGACGCCCTTTTGCGTGGGGCAGCAACTTCCGCCGCAGCAGCCGGTGCCGGGGTTGTTGACGGCATGGGTGTAAGTCTCGGAGACCATCTTTCGAACGTCAGTCGGCGTATTCACTTGCGTTTCTCCTTCTTAAGAGGAACCTTTTTTTGTGACGGGGGACAACAGGACTCAATGGCGTCGGCAATGGCGCGAAGGGTCGGCACAAACGAGCTGAACCGCACGCAGTAGTAGACTTCCTTGCCCTTGCGGCATGATTCGAGAATGCCGGCGTCGCGAAGGATGGCCAAGTGTCGCGAGACGACGGAGACGTCGACGGGGCAGCAGCAGGCGATCTCACCGACGGTGCAGGCCCGGCCGCACTGGGCCAGCCGGGCGAGGATGGCGACGCGATTGGGGTCGCACAGGGCGCGGAAGAACTTCGGCTCGATGAGCTCGGCGACATCCTGGCAGCAGGGGCGGCTGGGGGGGCCGCAGGTAGTTTTGCTTATTTGCGTCATTGTGCAAATGATAGCAACGGCGAATCTTCATGTCAACCGGCGGCCGAGGATTTAAGACGAGCTGGATTCGAAGAGGGCCCTGGGAAGCCCGGATTGACGGATGATGGAAAGCAGCGTTCCGATCTTGATGGTTGCGTGATCGGGGACGATGACAGTTCGAGTGGATTCGCTGCTCTTACGCTGCATGGCGATGTGGCTGCCACGCCTCCGGACCTCGGCAAAGCCATTTTACGAGAGAATCCGACAGACTTCCCGCGCCGAGAGAACCTTCAATCTACCCAACGGAAACCTCTATCGGCGTGACGTAGACCTCCCCCGATAGTCGCTCGGACAGCTCTTCCGGACTGGCAGTTTCGAAAAACAGCTCGATGGCATCAACGAGATTACTCCGGGCATTCTCGATCGAGTCGCCCTGGCTGGCGATGTCGAGTTCCGGACAAAGAGAGGTAAAGGTATCGCCATCCCGCTCAATGATGCCGGTTAGTTTTCGAATTGTCTTCATGGGTCTGATTCCAAGGCCTGAGTAACATCATATCTGGAAGGGAACCGCCGGACCAGCGAGAACCGAGTCGGCCCAAAGTCGGGAAGCTTGCCCATCTCGCCACCCCACCGTATCAATACCGCTCTGAATCGTATTTTTCAGGACCCTTTATGGACCTCGCCGCGCTCGAAAAACTTCTTGCCCAGGTCAGGACGGACGCCGCTGCTGCCATTGCCGAGGCGAAGTCCGCCGACGCCCTGCGCGGCGCGGAGTCCAAGCTGACCAAGGGCCCGCTCGCCGAGGCACTCGGCGCCATCAAGTCCTTCCCGCCGGACCAGCGCGGGCCCGCCGGGCAGTCGATCAATCAGGCCAAGAACGCGGTCAAGGAGCTGTTCGCCGCGGCGCTCGATGGCGTGCGAAAGGGCGAGGTTGCCGGTGCGAAGAAGCAGTCCGCCGATTTCGACCCGACGCTTCCGCCGCCCGCCGCCCAGCGCGGCAGCCTGCATCCCGTCACCGCCGTGCAGCGCGAGGTGGAGCGCATCTTCACCAGCCTGGGCTTCGCCGTGGTCGGCGGTCCGGAGATGGAGACCGAGTTCTACAACTTCGAAGCGCTGAATATCCCCGCCGATCACCCGGCCCGCGACACGCAGGACACCTTCTGGCTCACCAACGGCTGGCTGCTTCGCACGCACACCAGCCCGTGTCAGGTTCGGGCGATGCAGCGCTTCGGCCCGCCGCTGCGCGTCATCGCCCCCGGGCGGTGCTTTCGCTATGAGGCGATCGACGCCTCGCACGAGAACACCTTTTATCAGCTTGAGGGCCTGCTGATCGACAAGGATATCTCGATCGCCCACCTCATCGCGTTCATGAAGCTGCTTCTGCGCGAGGTGTTTCAGCGGGATGTGAAGGTGCGGCTGCGGCCGGGCTTTTTCCCGTTCGTCGAGCCGGGCTTCGAGCTGGACATGAGCTGCGCGATCTGCGGCGGCAGCGGATGCCCGACGTGCAAGCGAAGCGGCTGGGTGGAGATTCTGCCCTGCGGGATGGTGCACCCGAACGTGCTGCGGCACGGCAACATCGACCCGCACGAGTACACGGGGTTTGCCTTTGGGCTGGGCCTGACGCGGCTGGCGATGATGAAGTACGGGGTCGGGGATATACGGATTCTGAACAGCGGCGACATCCGCGGAATGGTCAACCCGCAGAGATTGAGCGGGGCGGGTATCAGCTGACCATTGATACGATGAGACATCTCGACGGGATTTCGGAATGGAAACATGGCCGGATTGGTGGGAATGGGAGATCGAGATTTCTCCCCACATTCTCAAGCGGATGACCGACCGCCATTTCGATGAGATCGGGCTAAGATTGATGATGGCCGATGCGTCCGGGTATCATGCAGACATTGAGCCGGGCAGGTGGGTCATTGAGACGAAGCGAGATAAGAGGCTCTGGGAAGTGATTGTTGAACCCGACCTGGCCGAATCAGTGCTGGTTGTGGTGACTGCGTACGCGGTCGACCGATGATTGAGTGTGACCCATGAAGCACAGGTATCTTGAAGTCACATTTCGACGGGGACGGCCGCTTGCCGCGTACTTGTACCTTGATCGCAAGCCCGGGGACACCTCGGCGAGAACTGAGAAGCGCGATAAGGGGTTGGTCGTCGATTTCGCCGGCGATGGTCGCGCCATTGGAGTTGAGATCACGTCGCCGATGCAAGCAAGCCTGGAAG
>CAZCGF010000324.1:0-3219 GCA_964498115.1 uncultured Planctomycetaceae bacterium
GGCCTGGCCTTCGAGGATGTCCACTTCACCGCCTCCGACGGCGTTCGCCTGCACGGCTGGTTCCTACCGGCGACCGGCGGCGCCGTCCGGGCAACCGTCCTACACCTGCACGGCAACGCCGCCAACATCACCGGCCACTTCCCCTTCATTAGCTGGATGCCCGCCGCCGGCTTCAACGTCTTCACCGTCGACTATCGCGGCTATGGCAGAAGCGAGGGCCGCGTCTCGCGCGAGGGAACAATCCGCGACGCCCGGGCGGCCCTCGATTACCTGCACACCCGGCGCGACATCGACGCAAATCGCATCATCCTCTTCGGCCAGTCCATCGGCGGTGCGATCGCCATTGCACTCGCCGCCGAGCGCCGCGAAGACCTGGCGGCCGTCGTGCTGGATTCTCCCTTCACCGATTACCGCGAAATCGCCCGGTACCACATCCTGCGAAACCCGATCATGCTGCTGATCGCCTGGTGGTTCCCGTTCGGCATTGCCAAGGGCCACGACCCGATCGACTGCATCAACCGCATCTCCCCGACGCCAATCCTCATCATGCACGGCAAGGACGACCGCATCGTCCCGCCCGCCATGGGCCGTCGCCTCCTCGACGCGGCAGGCGACCCCAAGGAATTCTGGCAAGTGGACGCAACCGATCACATGGAAGTCTGGGACACCCACCGCGAAGAAGCCATCGCGCGATTCATCGAGTTCTGTAATCGGGCCCTGTAATCTCGCCTCGCAAAGCTACTTCTTACTCGCGAAAGTCCGGATCACTTCCGGCAAAAGCTCTCGCTCGAGTGCCATCACCCTGGCAGCCAGCGTCTCCACCGTATCCCCGGGCTCCACCGGGCACTTCCGCTGCGCCAGAATCTTCCCATGGTCGTATTCGTGATCGACCAGGTGAACCGTCGCCCCCGTCTCCGTCTCGCCCGCCGCCAGCACGGCTTCATGCACGTGACTACCGTAAAAACCCTTCCCGCCGAATTTCGGCAACAGCGCCGGGTGAATGTTGATCACCCTCCCCAACCACTTCGCAGGCGGCAGCCAATAGCAAAGCCACCCCGCCTGCACCACGAGGTCCGGCGCATACACGTCCAGCGTCAGGGCAATATGGGCGCTGAACTTCGCCGCGTCAGGAACATCTTTCACGCGAATGACATCGACTGGCAGGCCCGCCGCCTCGGCCCTCGCGACCCCCGCCACCTCGCTGCGCGACGAGATGACAACAGCGATCTCCACGCCCGGCAATCGACCGTCGCGAATGCGATCGATCAGGTTTTGCAGACTCGTCCCGCCGCCGGAAATCATCACCGCAAGTCGAAACTTCCCGCCGCCTCCGTCGCCGCGCCGCGCTTTCCTGTCTCGCCGTCGTGTCATCGCCCTCGCCCTCGCAGCGGGCGCGCCGGCGGTATCTCGCTGATCACCCCGCTGGCAACGAGAAACTCCCCAATGTCCTTCCAGTATTTCTCCTCGTTGCCGTCGCCTGGAAAATCGTTGTGCCGACAGTCGAACTCGATGTACGTCACGTGGTCGCCCAGCGTCTTGAGCGTCCGGCCATGCGCCACGGGAATGATGTCGTCGCGCCCGCCGTGCATCACCAGCGTCGGCACGTCGAGCGTCCGCAGCACGTCGTCCACGTGCAGCGGGTTCTTGACCAGAAACCCCGGAGCGAAGTACTTCCGTGCCATCGCCGCGGCACTCGTGAAGGTGGACTCGAGCACCATCGCGCTGGGCCGCCGCTGATTCGCCAGTCCCGCCGCAACCCCGCCGCCCAGAGAGCGCCCGTGTATCACAATGCGCCCCGCGTCGATCTCCGGCCGCCCGATCGCCTGATCGAAAAACCAAACCGCGTCCTCAACGATCCCGCGCTCGCTCGGCGTCCCCGCCGATCGACCGTAACCGCGATACTCAGGAAGCAAAACCGCGAACCCAAGCTGCTGATAGCCCAGGATCATCCGCGCCTGATCGTCGATGATCTCCGCATTGCCGTGGCAGAAGATGACCAGCGGAGCAGGCTTCGCCCCAAACGCCCCGACCGCCGGAATCAACCAGCCGACAACCTCGCCGCCGTCGATGGGCCGCTTGAACACAATCGTGGAAAGATCGTACTTCTCCCCCGGATAAGGCGTCGGCGCCATGTCAGCCGGGAACAGTAGCTTGTCCTGGGAAAAATAAAGCGTCGCGCACCAAGCGCTGTAAATGATCGCCGCATGAATGGGGATGCGAAAATACCACCGCATGCGCCGGCGCTTTGGCGGCGCTTGGTTCACAGCGTCGTTGCCACCGTCTGATTTGTCGGGTTCAAGGCTCATTTGTTGAATAGTACAGGCCGCATCGCGCAATCATGGCAACGCCACCATATACGCATTCCATCCCGGGCTGTTCTCCGCGCTCTTCCGCTTGCGATAAACGCCCGTGCCTTCGCCTTTCTTGTCCTCGTCCTCCCAGTATACGTCAGCCGTCGCAAAACCCGCATCGAGCAGCGCATCCCTGACGCCCCCGAGCGTCCAAAGCCGCCAGTCGTAAGTAAACGCCCGCTTGACCATCGTCCCGTTCTTGAACTTGAAATGAATATGGCAGACCGTGTGATCGTTGATCGGGTTATAGACCGCCTGCTCCCAGATATACGTGAAGTTCTTGATCTTCGTCTTTTCCTTCATCACCTGCTGCGACTCCCACCCGCCGTACGCGTCGCAGACGAACATCCCCTTGGGCGCCAGCGACTTTCGCACCGCGCTGAAATACGCCACAAGGTCGCGCCGCTCCTTGAAGATGAAATAGCTGAAGTTAAACGCCCCGATCACGTGCATCTTCGGCGCCGAAACGTCCAGCACGTTCTTGTTCACCTGGTGCACGCGCGCCGCCGCCCCCTTGGGCAGCTTGCTGATGTTGTGCTTCATGCCCCAGGCCAGCGTCGGCTTGTGCAGGTCGATACCGTAGGCCACGTTCTTCGGACGCATCTTCACCCACTCGCAGGAGATAAGCTGCGTCCCGCAGAAATCTTCCCGAAAGAGCGTCGCCGCCCGCCCGTAGGTCTTCTTGTAAAGTCGATCGATGAAGTCCACCTCCGCATCGGCGGACTGGACGGAATGTTGATACAGAATGTGCTTGTCGGTCTTGACGCTGTACTTGGCCATGCTCTTCGGCGAACTCCCGTTAATAGTCCTCTGACTCCCAATCGTCAGGAACGGGGGAATGTAGCCGACCCGGCCGCGCAGTTGAAGC
>CAZCGF010000325.1:0-3192 GCA_964498115.1 uncultured Planctomycetaceae bacterium
CGATGCTGCCGAAGATTCGCGCGGCGATCGACTTCGTGGAGCGCAGCGATCGCCCCGACGCCCGCGCGGTGATCACCAGCCTCACCCACCTGCCCGCAGCCCTCGCCGGCAAGACCGGCACGACGATCACCCGGTAGCCGTCCGGCACACGGTAGTGGTGCCACTGCTTCCATTGTGTCACGACGATTCACTGCAATAAGGCGGACACCAGGATTTCAATATCCAGTTCGGAAAGGACCCCGTCAGCGTTAAGATCCGCGGCACAGACACCTGCATCACTCGACTCTGAAAGTGAAATGGCATCAACAAGTGTCTGCACATCATGCCCATCAACAAAATGATCCCTGTTAAGATCGGGCGTCACTCGTGCGGAACGACAGGATACATCCAACTGAGCAGCCCGACTGATCTTGATTCCGGCGGAATTGGTGATGGCCACATCGTATTGTCCGCGGTCGTTCAGTCGAATACTGGAGATTCGAAGCGTCTCCGTAGCCGCCCCCGAGAACCGCTCGCCGTCGGCAAGGTCCTGCCCGTCAAGGCGCCATCGGTATTGAAGCGAATCCGCTCCGCCCGCCTTCACATTGAAGAGCGCCGATTCATCCACGCCGCGCTGCAGACTTGCTGGCTGGCGAACGATGTAAGGCACGCGCAGTCCCCAGCGGGCGATGCCGACTGATTGAATTCCGTCAACCGAGTTGAACTGCCCACCTATGTAGAGTCCCGGCGGGTTGGGCCCGTCAGCGTCCTCGTCGAAGACTGCGAGACTTCGCGCGTCCAACCACGAACGCGCCGCGAACCTTGCGAATCCAGTCCACTGATGACCGTCCCATCTTAAAAGCGAATGTGATTGATTGTCGCCAACAAACTGGAAAGCGCCTAGCGCAAAGAGGTGAGGCGGGTTGCCGCCGGGGCCGTCTTCGTCGAAGATTTTCATTGAATTGACGGATACATACTCGACTCCACCAACTGGCGTCCAATCAAGACCGTCGGGTGATTTCGCGCCGGCGACGAGGCTCCACGTTCCATTCTCGTATCTCGCGATGCCTTGGTAGCGCCGCTCGTCGGCAAATCGAAGGTACCCTGATACGTAGAGTCCTTCAGGAACCGCCGCCGAATCCTCGGGCCGGACAACCACAACCGAGGTTATTCCGCCTTCTTTGGCATCGCCCACGGGCATCCATGCCTCGCCGTTCCATGCCGCTATCCCGCTTGCAGGGGCGCCGCCCGCCTTGTCGAAGTTTCCGCCGACGACGAGCACGCGACTCCGGGGGTCGCCATCAACCATCTGCCACTCTGTCAGCGAATCTACCCTCGCCCCATATGCCGCAGTGACCCCGCTTCCTACACGAGACCACGAGTATCCGTCCCACCTGGCAATATTCTCGCATTGAATTCCATCAACTGAGGAAAAGACTCCGCCCACATAGAGTGGAGGCGGGGTCCCCTCCACGCCGTTCTCGTCAAATGTCTGCAAGGTCAAGACTCTTAGTCCCCCGAACTCCTGGCTTGTCATCGTATTTGCCACAGGCACCCAGGTTTTCCCATCCCACAATGCAACGTTGGTAGCAGCAATTTCATTGATTTTGCGGAAATCTCCCCCGACTACGATTTGTGGTGTTCCGCCTGTATCGTCACCGAGATTTACCGCCTCCACCGCATAGACGTTGACAGGGTCTTCGATGTTTCCAAGCGAATTCCATTCCTCGCCGTTCCAAACTGCCACCGATTGAGTAATGCTGCTCCCCGCCGCATAGAAATAACCAAATGCATAAAGCTGCTCTGGCCGAGGGCCGTTGCCGTCGGGATCGATCGCTCGCAAAGCGTGAGGCCCACGCCAAAGGCCATTCCCAACGCCCACGAATTCGGTGCCGTCCCATTGGATAACGCCACTGACCGTATCCAGATCACCCCAGAAACCCCCTCCGGCGAAAAAGCTGGCATCGCGTCCACCATCACCGTCGTCGTCGAACATCCCGAAACTCGTAACATCAGAATTGTCCCATCTGCGAAGCACGGTTTGCAGAGGACTCCATTCGAATCCGCTCCACAGAGCTACCCCGCCTGGATATGTTTCTGATTTGTTGGTTACCAGTAAGCGCGGCAGTGGTCGTTCGCCGTCGACATCGAACACCCCAAGTTTGTCCGAGTATGTCTGGCCGACTCCGGGCACCGGTGACCATGTGTTCCCATCCCATCGCACATGTCGCTGGTATCCGGTGTAATCCGCCAGGCGGATGTATCCCGTTGCATACAGGTAGCCCTGACCGGGGTAGTCTCCGTCGGGATCAAAGACAGCGAGGTCGTCGATCCAGCCGCTCAACCCATCTCCAATCTGCGACCAAGTATTACCATCCCACTTTGCGCACATTTGGAGCGGCGCAGTGGGATGCCACCATCGGAAATCTCCGCCTGCGTAGAGCGCGGCGGGCAATGGACCCGGGCCATCTTCGTCAAAAGTGACAAGTGCATTCACCTGGCCGCCCGTGACGTATACGGATTCGTCTGCTGGTGACCACTGTGTCCCGTTCCAGCACCAAATGCCGGTTTCGATTCGACCTGCGGCGAAGAGCTTTGGTAACCCAGGGCCGGAGCCGTCATCATCATATACTGCAAGATCGTAAATCGGCCCAGCCGGATGGAAGCACGGCGGTGCGCAAACAGGTGTCCATGCGGTTCCATCCCAACGGAATACTCCGCCTTGGCCGTTGATTGCGAACCCGTAGCCGGCGACGTATAGACTCTCCGGAATCGGCCCGGGCCCGTCTTCATCAAACACCGTCATCGCGAGGACTCCCGTATAGGGTGAACCTGACGAGACCGACGAAGCGCTTCCACCGACGTCGGTCCAGCGCATGCCATCCCAACGAGCGATCGCTCCGACCCACGGGCCGCCGACACCTGCCGTGCGAAATGAGCCGCCGGCGAAAAGGCTCGGAAGACCCGGGCCGGGGCCGTCTTCGTCGAAGACGGCCATACACCGAACGACTCCACCGTCGAGGTCTCCGGTAGCAAACTGATCCGACCAGCCCGGTTCGGGTTGCCCCAGAACGGACTGTGAAGTTGCCCCCACGGCAACAAAGGCCCAGTACATTGCCCATTTTCTTTTCATCAACGGCCTCCTTAGCTACACAAAATAGAGAGCCTCCTTTCCCACAGTGAGAGCCTCCTCTTCAACCAGCAACGGCCTCC
>CAZCGF010000326.1:0-3190 GCA_964498115.1 uncultured Planctomycetaceae bacterium
GCGCCGACTTCGTGGAAGTGCACCTTTTCGATGGTTGTGCCGTGGACCTTGGCCTCGGCCTCGGCGAGACGCGTGAAGATTTGCTTGCTGCGCGTCTTAATTGAGTCGAGAAGGGAAGAGTCATCGATGATCCTGGTGATGTGATGCAGGTGACGGTGGGCGGGCTTTTCGTTGATTTGCACTTCGACTTTGACGGCGGCGAAGCCCTGCTTTTTGATGTGATTGATCTGGAGCTCGTAGCCGGTGACGTTTAACTTTTCCAGGTGCGAGCGCAGATGCGCCTCGGGCAGGCCGGCGGAGAGCATGGCGCTGAGGATCATGTCACCCGCCGCGCCGCTGAAGCAATCGAAGTATCCGATCATGATTTTCCTTGTGGCACCGACTCCGAATGCATTTTCCCGCGTGGGCGCTGTCGTGGCAAGGATGGCGGCGATCAGTGCGGGATTTTGCGCGTGAGCTGGGCCTTCACTTCGGGCCAGTCGGTGTCGGTGATGCTGTAATAGACGGAATCGCGGATGTGGCCGTCCCAGAGAATCATGTGACGGCGAAAGACGCCTTCGCGGGCTGCGCCGATTCGCTCCAGGGCCCGCTGGGACTTTTCGTTGCGGAGGTCTGTCTTGAACTCGACGCGCATCGCGCCGAGCTTCTCGAAGGCGTGGGTAAGAAGCAGGAGCTTACACTCGGTGTTAAGTGGGGTGCGCTGTGCCTCGGTGGCCAGCCAGGTCCAGCCGATCTCGAGGCCGCGATGCTCTCGGCGGATGCTCAGGAATCGCGTCGAGCCGACGGCGCGGTCGTCGGAGAGGCGGATGATGGCGAAGGGAACCTGACTGCCGGCGCGGTGCTCGGCGAGGGCGGCGTCGATCCAGGTTTTGACGGCCTCGACATCGGCAAAGGGCGAGCTGGGCATGTATTGCCAGATGGCGGGCTCACGGCCGACGGCGAGAAGGTCTTCGGCGTGTGTGTGTGTGAGCGGCTCAAGGCGCGTGTGGCGGCCGGTGAGGACGGTGGGCTGGGGATCGAAGGGGCGTTTGTTTGTGTTCATGGCAGTCTCATGAGTTCTCGTGGGGGCCGGTGCCCATTGTACGGTCGGGTTTGGCGTCGGCGAAAGTGCCTTGCGAATTCGCACCGGTTGCCCGGCGAGTTAAGATACGCGGATGCTTCGCTTTTTGCTTAGAGGCCGACGCGAGGAGTTCCACTTCAATTTCAGGTTCTGGTATTACCTGATCATTCTGGCGGTCGGGGCGGGAATCTGGATGGCGGTGAAGAAGTATTACCCGTTGGATGCTTGGGATGCGATTAAGGCGACGTATATGCAGGGGGAGGCGGAAGGGCCAGGGGAGTAGGCGCTTGTCGTTGGCTCGGCGCACCTGGTTCTGAGGACAGTTATTCCAGTAGCTGATCGTCGGGCAGACGCGGCCCGTTCATTCGGCTTGTTACGCGCAGCGGTCAGGCCACCTTATTCGAAGTCGTGGTGCCTGATTCGAATAGGACATCCGGGCAGAGGTCGGCCCCGTTGGGCCAGACGATCGTGCCGATTTCCGGTTCAACTCGAACCTGCCGGAAGTAAGCCTTGTCTTGCAGAGGCTTGAAGACACCGTCAAATGTCACGAGAGAACTAACGTCCACCTCGCGGCTGTCCCCTCCCTCGAAGGTTAGGAGGAGCCGGTAGCCATCCAGCGGCCTCACTTCTGTCACATCGCGAGTCATCGCATTACTCCAAAGGAGCAATCTTGAACAACGGCTGCTGAGTGGCTGCAAGGTCCCGCTCTCGCATCAATTCACTTTTATGGCTGCCTTGCCCATTCTAAAACGAGATTCTGGGCGCGCAACGAAATGTCTCCATCAAGCATTTGGGGATCTTCAATAGTAAACCGCCCCTTCTGCGAGCCATACCGCGCGTGAAAATGAGGCGGCGGGTGATCACGAAAGTACATCGTAATAATTATACCGAAAAAGCGGGAGATTTCCGGCATATTGACCTTTCGAATCAGCCCTGCAGCGCTTTCATGAATGCCGTTACTCCGGCGCCCATTTCGAACTTATAGCCCTGTTCGGCGAGGGTCCATTCCATGGCGGCGATGGCGCCGACTGTGTCGACCTCGTCCACGTAGCCCATGTGGTTCAGGCGGATCATCTTGCCCTTGAGCTCTCCCTGGCCGGCGGCGACGTGGATGCCGTACTTGGACCGCATCGTCTTGCGCCACTTGTCGTCTTCGACGCCTGCGGGAATGTTGATGCCGGTCACGCTGTCTGCCGGGTCGGCGGCGAAGATGGTCATGCCAAGTGCTTTGGCGGCGGCACGCGTGGCTTTGGCCAAACGGGCTGAGCGGGCCCAGACATTTTCAATGCCTTCGGCCTTGATCTGTCGCAGCGTGTAGCGGAGGCCCTTGACCAGTTGGTTGTTCGGCGTCCACGGTACGTCGTTATCCTTCTGGCTCTTGCGATAGGCCTTGAAGCAGTTGTAGAAGGCGGGGGAGTCGTGCGACTCGATGACCTCCCATGCCCGATCGCTGACGGCGGCGAAGGCCAGGCCCGGCGGGAGCATGAGGGCCTTCTGCGAACCGGTGACGGCGACGTCAATGCCCCACTCGTCCATCTTGAAGGGCATGGTGCCGATCGATGTGATGCCGTCGACGATGCAGAGCGCGCCGTGATCGCGGCAGGCCTTGGCGATGCCCTGGGCCTCGCTGAGGGCGCAGGTGCTAGTCTCGCTGTGGACGAAGATGACGGCCTTCACATCGGCGTTCTTCTTGAGCATGTCCATGACGCCCTCTGCCTTGAAGCCGTGGCCATACTCGAGCTTGTACTCGACGTGCGGCAGGGCGAAGCGCTTGAGGATCTTCACCCAGCGCTCGCCGAATTTACCGGAGTGGCAGACGAGGGTCTTGGCGTCCTTCTTGCAGCAGCCGAGGATGGCGCCTTCCATCGCGGCAGACCCGCTACCGGTGAGGACGAGCGGCTGGCATTTCGTTTGATAGACGTAGGAGAGCAGCTCGGTGCACTCCTTGAACATCTCCTTGAAGCCGCTGGTGCGGTGGTGGTCGAGGGGGTAGGCCATCTCCAAAAGGGCTTCGGGGCTGACCATTGTCGGGCCGGGGGTGAAGAGTCGGAGCTTCATCATGGCAGGTGCCTCCAGGTGTTGATTGGACGCCGGGACACGCGGCAAACAGCGTGCCAGCGGGCGCATGCG
>CAZCGF010000327.1:0-3151 GCA_964498115.1 uncultured Planctomycetaceae bacterium
GAGCCTGATCATGGGAAAGGTGACGCCCGATTTTCACCACCCGATGCTCCCCCTCGGGCATGACGAAGCGCGACAGATAGCTCCTACCAGGCGGCTCAGCCAAGGCGACAAGATCCGGATTGATGTGGGCCGGCTGCAGGCCGCGCTGGTGCTCATCCTGCCAGGCCAAGTCAACCACGAGAGCAATGTCTGCCGGACTCTTGAGGAGCTTTTCCAGGATGGTGTTATCAAAGACGATATCGCCGTATAGGATAATCGTTCGTCCCTTCATCTCGGTTTCTGCGCAGAAGATGGAGAACAACTCACCCGTGTCCTCATACCGGTCGTTGTCGTAGTAGCGGATGTTGGGCAGCGTGATGGCTTCCTTCTTATAGCCGCGGATGAGCGCGATCTCCTTGATGTTGCATTCGTTCAATGCCGCGACCTGCCGTTCGAGAATGGTTTTGCCTTTGATGTCCAATAGGCACTTCGGCATGTCTTCGATGAGGGGAAGCAGTTGCTTTTCAAATCCGGCCGCCGGAATGATCGCCGTGATCTTTTCGCCGCCCACCGGCAGGAACTGTTTTTCGTCTTCCTCCATTTGCGGAACGCCGACGATATCGTAGACTTCGGGCAGGGTGACGATGCGGTCGTTCGCAGCGCCCGGTCTGGTGTCCTGCTTGATGACATCCAGCGTGTCCTTCATGGCGCGGATGGCGGCCCGGACCGGCTGGTTCGCATAGATGATGATCTTGGCGCCCGCCTCTTCCATCTCGCCGGCGGTGGTTTGATCGAAGATCGTCGGCACTACGACCAGCGGCACGCGTCCCGACCAGGCCTTGTAGACAGTCTTCAACTCGTCGAACTTCTTAGACTTGGAATGGATCAGGACGGCATCGGCGCCGGCTTCAGCATAGGCCTCTGCCCGCTTGAGCGCTTCCTCTTGCCCCCACCCGGCGATGAGGGCTTCCGTTCGTGCGATGATCATGAACTCGGGATAGATCTGTGCCGCCTTCGCCGCCTTGATCTTCCCGCAGTGCTCTTCAATCGGAATCAACTCCCGGCGTACGCCGGCGTAGAAACTGCAACGTTTGGGATATACGTTGTCTTCGATGCAGATGGCGGCGACCCCGGCTCGCTCCCGGTCGTTGACCGTGCGCATGACGTTCAGGGCGTTCCCATATCCGGTGTCACAATCGGCGATGACAGGGATGCTGACGGCTTCGGCGATATTTCGCTCGATATCCAGTTGTTCGCTGGAGGTGATGAAGCTGGCGTCGGGAATACATTTAAGCGAGGCGGAGATGGCGAAGCCGCTGGCCCACACGCCGTCGAAGCCGGCCCGTTCGATCAAGCGGGCGCTCAGCGCGTCGTGGGCGCCGACGACCTTCAGCGCGCCGGGTTTCTTGAGTGCGGCCCGAAGTTTAGCGGCATTCGTCATAGCGATGCCGCATGATGCGAAAGCGCGGGGCGCTTGTCAACCAAAAGTTTCGCGTGGAACTGTGGCTGGCGGTCGGAAGGCGGCTGGAGCATTGCTATCAGTCAGCCGTATCGGCAATCTGATCATTGAACCGAGGGGCCAAAGTACGGCTATCGATAAAAATAAATCCGCGCTCCGTTGCAGCCTGATAGGTCAGGTTGATTTCCGAGTCGGAGCCACGCCAGTTGTACTGCTGATTGAGCCCGCGCATCATCTGGCCGGGAAGGCGTTCGACGGGACCGAATTCCTGTTCAAGATACGCGAGGATCCGTCTGTGCGTCTCCTCGCCTTTATAGCGGATGATGACGCGGGCAAACTGCTCGTCGACAGAAGTCAGTCGGACACTGTCCACAGGAATTTCAGCGAGCGAAGGAGCCACGCCTTTGAGTTCGTACTCCCTCACGTGCCCGCCGTCGCGCGTGACGGCCACATCCGTTCGTGATCCGAGAGCGGATCCCCAGGCGATGTTGCGGTAGCCCTTCGGATCGTTGGTCATCGGCACTGCGTATGAAGGGGGAGGAGAGGCCAGAAAGAGAACGAGCAGGAGGACGGATCGCCCCGCATTCGTATCGGCGTAGGGCCGCCAACGCATGGGGCACGCTAACATGCGGCGATGCAGGGTGCAACCGCCCTGTTTTCTTGAGAAACCGTCGAAGCATGGCATATAATGCGCGCGCTTTTCTTATCCGGGCCACCGTGAAGGAAAAAGAAGCGATGATCGACAGCGACGCGTTTGTGCAGGCCATGCAGGATATGGGGGTCAATTTCTTCACCGGCGTTCCTGACTCCATTCTGGGCGGAATCATTGCAGAACTCATGGATCGACGCCTTTACACTCCGGCCGTGCGGGAAGATGAAGCAGTCGCGATGGCGGCGGGGGCTTACATGGCCGGGAAGATTCCCGCCGTCCTGATGCAGAATTCCGGGCTGGGAACTTCACTCAACACTCTGATTTCCCTGAACATGATCTATCGACAGCCTTGCATTCTTATCGTGTCCTGGCGAGGCCAGGGTGGAAAAGACGCGCCGGAGCACCTCGTAATGGGCGAAGTGATGCCGCAGTTTCTCGATACCATGAAGATTCCCCATCGGACCCTGACCGAGAAGACCGCACTCGAAGATTTCAAGTGGGTGGCGGAGACCTTCATGAAGCGGCGGATTCCTGTCGCGCTCTTCATTACCAAAGGAGTGGTGAAAGGATTGCACCCGTGAGGCCGGAACAGGGCACATTGATCAGTCGCGCGCAAGCCATTGCCGCTCTTCTGGAGTTGTTGACGGATCAGCCGGTCATCATTTGCAACGGATTTCCGTCCCGTGAAGCCCACAAGATTGCCGACCGGCCGACGCATTTCTATATGATCGGCTCGATGGGGAATGCGCCGGCGATCGCGCTGGGTGTGGCCTTGGCCAAGCCGAACAAGCAAGTGATAACCTTTGACGGCGACGGCAACGTGCTCATGGGGATGGGCACGTTGGCGACCGTGGGGGCCTTGAAGCCGAAGAACTTTATCCACGTGGTGTTCGACAACGAGGTCTACGGCACGACGGGGAATCAACCGACGATATCGAACGTTGTCCCGTTGGAAAAAGTGGCGAAGGCCGCCGGATATGTGAACGTCGAGCGCGTGCGTGATCGCGAGGATCTCGTCTATGAGTTCAAAGATATGCTGAAGAAGGACGGGCCGAGCATGT
>CAZCGF010000328.1:0-3134 GCA_964498115.1 uncultured Planctomycetaceae bacterium
GACCGCCACCGGAGAACCTTGATGCAAGTTCGATTCGACTGCCCCGCCTGCAAGAAGTCCCACGTGCTCGACATGCCCGAAACCACCATCCACATGACCTGCTCCGCCACCGGCAAGCACCTCGAGCTGCGCCTCGGCCTCGGCGGCGAGGTCAAAAGCAAAATCGTCGGCGCCCCGGAAGAATCCACGGTCGATGCGACGGATGAGAAATAACGCACCAGCGGCCCGGTTCGCCGGCCTGAAAGGTAATCGCGCGTGTCAGACTTTGCCTGCAGCATGCTCGCCAGTTCGAGCGCGACCGTGGTCACCGTCTCCGGTCAGATCACCTTCGCCGAGGCGTCAGACTTCAGCGCCCATCTCGCCCGCGCCATCTCCGAAAAGCCCCAGCGACTCGTCCTCGACTTCTCCGCCGTGACCGTCATCACCAGCGCCGGAATCGGCGCCCTTCTAAAACTCCATCAGGATGTCTCAAAGTGGGATTGCCAGCTCTGGCTTGTCGGCCTTCGCCCCGGCGTGGCGGAAATCATCACCGGCAGTCGCCTCGATCAGATCCTCGACATCGCCGCCTCGATCGACGACGCTCTCAGCGACTGACAATCGCCCTTCTGCGACGTCTCAATTCCCCAGCAGCAAATTGATAAACCCGTCGATGTCTCGGGCATCAACATACCCGTCCGCGTTGACATCCGCGCTCGTCGCCGGGCACCCCGGATACTGCGATCCATACTCCCCAAGGTCCAGTAGCGCGAGCGAGAAAGCGGCCACATCATCAAACCCGATCCCGCTGCTGCAATTCGCGTCCCCGCGCAGTGGAATGATCACCTCAACATACTGATCGCCCGCCTGCGCCGTCATATTCGGCGCAATGCCAAGATCGGATGGCCACGTCGGCACGGACGGCAGCCATTGATTGCTCACATACCCCCCGCCCTCAACCACAAAGGCCGCCAGTCGCAGCGTCGTCCCCGCCGTCCCCGCGATGCCGAGGTCGGCATAAGGAATCAGCATGTCAAAGCCGCTCGTCGCAGTCTCCGCCCCGGCCGCGTCGAGCTCGGTCACGCCCGCCGCATTGCTGTTGTGCATGCCGACCTGCAGACCGTTGGGATTCACCCCGCCCGAAAGTAGCGCCGACCCATTCGCCACAACCCCCTGCCCGCGATACGTCTTCACGCCCGGGGCACCCGTCGGCAGCGCAACCTGATCGACATACATCGTGCCCGACGGCGTATTGATGAAATACAGGTGGTCCGGTGCAAACCCCGCGTCGAGCTGCAAACCCGTGAGCAATTGCAGCCCCGCCGGCGGCGGCGAAAGCGTACTCGTGTTGAGCACATTCTGTCCGCCCGGAATGCTGTCAATCAGCAGCGCCATCGCCGTCCCGTTCGCCGACAGATTCCCCGTCAGACTGACGCGTAGCCCGTTCGCCTGCGGCCGCACAAACATCTGATCCAGCTCGCAGGCATTATCCCCGAGTCCCGTCGGCGTCGTCTGCGTGGCAACTGCGCTCACCGGCCCCAGCTTCTGCGGAATGAACAGCCCGTCCAGCTCAGCCGGCGCAGGCCCGATCGGCGTCGCGTTGATCGCCAGAATCTTGTAACTGTACGCCGGCATATTGATCGTGTACGCCGCCTTGTTCGCGTCAGTCAGATTGGTAAACACGTCCCCGGTCACAATATCCTGAACCGTCGTGCTCCCCCCGGGTATCTGCAGATTGGACAGATTCAGCGTCGTGTTGAAAGACGAATTCCGAATCCGCGTCACAACCAGAAGCGTCTGCTCCCCCACCGCATGCCGCAGAAACACCCACGACCGCGTCGTGTTCGTCGTCACGGGAATGTAAGTCCCGTACTTCAGCGCCGCGCTCGCCTTCCGCGTCGCGATCAGCGTGCGATAAGTCTCCAGTACCGATCCCGGAACCCCCTCCTGCTCCTCCACGCTGCGCCCGTCGTTGTTCTGCGAATAGCGACCGTTGTACGCCCCGGCATTAAGAATCCAGTAGTTCGACATCGGCGGGCCCGCCACCGCGTTCCACTTGAACGGCTCGCGCATGGGGATGTCGTTGGCGTCGCTCCCGAAGTTCCCCTTCACCCCCAGCATCGCCAATTCGTCGCCGTAATAGATCATCGGCGTGTACGGCTGTGTCATCAGGATGGCAGCCGCCAGCTTCGCCTTCGCCAGGCTCCCGCCGAACGTCGACGCCAGCCGGTCCACGTCGTGATCGCCGATGATTGCCATCGCCGCACGCCCCGGCGGCACGTTCGTCGTCGTCAGCGTCATCCGGTCATAAAGCGGAGTCCCCGTCTCGTTCGCCAGCGCATCGCGCGCCGCGAATTCAAACGGCTTCGTCATCCCCGCATCAAAGCCAAGCAGCATCTCAACCCCCGTGATGCCCCAGTCCGCCTGCTCGGCAAACGTGAACACATGGGGATTCACCTCGCGCAGCGCCTGCTTCCACGGGAACCAGAAGTCATCCATGTTGTAGCCCCACCCGTTGGGGCCGCTGCCGTATCGCTGCCACACATGATCGAGCCGATATCCGTCAATCCCGTCCGACGGGTCGCCGTCGTTGTTCGGGTCCAGCCAGTGCTTCGCCCAGTCGGTGACCATGTCAAACGGGTTCGAGTCGTTGAGGTTCCAGTGAATGAAGCCGACGCTGCTGCCGTTCCACGTGTTGTAAGTCGAGCCGAGGTAACTGGTGTTCGACCCATTCGTGAATGCCAGCCAGTTGTCATAAGGGCTCGCCGGGTTACCCGATGCGTTCTGATACCACGTCGTCTGGTGGCTGATCCCGTAAACCACGAAATCGAGAAACACCTTGATGCCCCGCGCATGCGCCGCATCCACAAAGGCCAGAAACCCCGCCTCATTCCCGAACCACGGATTAATCTGATCCGCCGCGCCGTGCTGATACCCGTGATATGCCGGCGAAGGAAAGATCGGGTTCAACCACACCGCCGTAATGCCGAGCCCCTCAAGGTAATCGAGCGAGGCGGTCAATCCCCCAAAGTCGCCAAACCGCTGGGCGTCATTGTTCGAATCGCGATAGGCGATCGGCATGATGTGGTAAAAGACTTCTTCGTGGATGTCGCGAACAATCGGCGTACCAGCCTTCGCCGGCGCACAATTCATCGAAA
>CAZCGF010000329.1:0-1128 GCA_964498115.1 uncultured Planctomycetaceae bacterium
CGCGAAGTCCCCGTAGCTCAACTGGACAGAGCGTCGGCCTCCGAAGCCGAAGGTTGCAGGTTCGAATCCTGCCGGGGACGTTTTCGCTGTTCACATCGAGTTAAGATTTCCCCCATCCACCGCCGACCGTTACGAATCCGGCGCCGAGGTCGCCGAAGTCGTCGGCTGAGACGCCGGCTCCGGCTTTTCAACCATTAAACCGTCCGTCACGACTCGGTCGATCGCATCGCAGAAAATGTCCAGCTCCTGCGTCGTCGTGTAGACGTTCGGCGAGACGCGAATCCCCTTGAAGTCCTCGTGAAGAATCGGCGTCACGATGATCTGATGTTTCTTCCACAAATGGTCCGTCAGCGCGACCGGCGGGACGTTGGCGATCTCCATCGTCGCCAGCCCGCACGAGTGTGAAGGGTCGAGGTTCGTGTGAAACCGGACGCTGTCGTGCTTCGACACCCGAATCGCCCAGTAATCGCGCAGCCAGCGGAGGCGAGCTTCCTTCCGCTGGGCTCCGATGCCCTGATAAAAGGTCAGCGCCTCGGCAATCGCAAGCCTCGGCGCCGTCGGATGCGTGCCGATCTCCTCAAACTTGCGAATGTCGTTCTCCTTCTCAGGAGGCGCCGCCTGCATCGGCCACAAATCCTTAATGAGTTCGCGCCGAACGTACAAAAAGCCCGTCCCGATCGGCGCCGTAAGCCACTTATGCAGGCTCGTCGCGTAAATGTCGCACTCCAGATCGCCCACCTGATAAACAAGGTGCGAAAAGGCGTGCGCCCCATCGACAATCGTCCGAATGCCCCGTTCCTTCGCGATCCGGCAGATCTCAGCCACCGGGAGTATCTCGCCCGTGATGTTGACCACGTGGCAAAGCAGGATCGCTCGGGTCTTTTCGGTCATTCCCTGCTCGAAGAGCTTGACGACCTCCTCGGAGGACGTGATCGGCACCGGCAGCTTGATCTGCTTCATCACGATGCCTTCGCGCTTCTCGCGCTGGGCAATCGTGTTCAGCATGCGCCCATAGTCCTGCGTCGTCGTCAGTATCTCGTCGCCGGGCTTCAGGCTGATGCCGTTCAGTGCGATCTGAAGGCTTTCGCTGGCATTGCGCGTGATGGCCATCTCTTCCGGGTCGCAGCC
>CAZCGF010000329.1:1228-3127 GCA_964498115.1 uncultured Planctomycetaceae bacterium
TCCGCCAGGAGTCACTCAGACATACATAGGCCGCCAATCCGGAGCCCGCTGCGGTCCGGAGAAACGAGCGACGAGTCGCTTCCATACATCTAGCTCCCGAGTGCGCCCATCTCATTTTGAGAGCGACACTCGATCAAGCCGGCGAGTACTGTCGTCCGACGCTCCAAACGCGGCGCGACGCGCGGGTCGCGGTTCGTCCGTTGGCCGACGACCTGAATCGAGATACGATATCAGAGAGTCCGGCCGCTGGCGAGTGCCGCCAATCCACCCTATATGGAGGGCTTCGTGATGACACACGTGCGATACGACTTGATCCTTTTCGCCGCAGCCGCGGCCCTCTTGATGGCGCCAAGCCCGGCAAATTCGCAGACCCCGAAGGCCTCCGCCGATCTGGAATCGCGCTACCGCGATACCGCTCGAAAGATCACCGACGCCGCGCTTCAATCTCACGGGGCATACGACAAGCTCGTCGAACTCTGCGACGACATCGGCCACAGGCTCAGCGGCTCCCCCGAACTCGAGAAGGCCGTTGACTGGGCCCAGAAAAAAATGCGCGACGACGGACAGGAAAACGTCCGCGCCGAGCCCGTCATGGTCTCGAAGTGGGTCCGCGGTCGCGAGTCGCTCGAGATGATCGCGCCGAGAAAACTCTCCCTCTCCATGCTCGGTCTCGGTATGTCCGTCGGCACGTCCGCCGAAGGCATTTCCGCGAGTGTCCTCGTCGTCGCCGACGAAGCCGCGCTCGAAGCCGCCGGCGAAAAGGCCGCGGGAAAGATCATCCTCTTCAACAATCCCATGCCGACCTACGATCCCGAAACCGGATCGGGCTACGGAACCGCCGTCCGCTTTCGCCACAAGGGTGCCCAGCTCGCGGCCGAACACGGCGCCGTCGCATGCCTCGTCCGCAGCGTCACCGCCCGAAGTCTCCACACGTCCCACACCGGCGCCATGAGCTATGGCGACGCAGTCAAGAAGGTGCCCGCCGCCGCGATCTCAATCGAGGACGCCGAGTTGATCTCCCGCCTCACTGCGCGGGGCATCGATGTTCGCGTGAATCTCAAAATGGAGGCCCGCAATGAAGGCCAGGCCAAGTCCGCCAACGTCATCGGCGAGCTTCGCGGCCGTGAAAAGCCCGAGGAAGTGGTCGTCATCGGCGGCCATCTCGACGCATGGGACGTCGGTCAGGGCGCCCACGACGACGGCACCGGCTGCGTCATGGCGATGGAAGCCATCAACGTCCTCAGAAAGCTGAACCTGACTCCGCGCCGGACCATCCGCGTCGTCCTCTGGACCAACGAAGAAAACGGCCTCGCCGGCGGCAAGGAATACGCCCGCTTCCATGCCGATGAATTGGCCAATCACGTCGCCGCCATCGAGTCCGACGCCGGCGGCTTCGAGCCCCGTTCCTTCAGCGTCGAATGCTCGGATAAGAAGGTGCAGGAAACCGCCGCCCGCCAACTGGCCGAGATCGTCAAACTCCTTCGGCCGACCTGCACGATGGACATCTCGCAGGGCCATTCCGGCGCAGACGTCAGTCCGATGAGAGACGCCGGCGTCGTCCTCATGGGCCTCTCGGTTGAAGGCTCCAAGTACTTCGACTACCACCATTCACACGCCGACACCATCGACAAGGTAGACCCGGTGGAACTCTCCAAGTGCACCGCGGCAATGGCCGTCATGTCCTACGTCCTCGCCGACATGCCCGAGCGCCTCGGCCACGAAACCAACTAACCGCCGCCCGCGCGCCCCATCCGCTGCGCCGCCCGCGCCCCATCGGAAGCGCCGCCCGCGCCCCATCCGTAGCGTCACCCCTTGTGGGTGACGACGTAACGCTCGACACCCTCGCCGCCGTCATCCCCGCGTAACTGCACCCCCCAGTCTATTTTGCCCCCGGTCAAT
>CAZCGF010000330.1:0-3084 GCA_964498115.1 uncultured Planctomycetaceae bacterium
GCGCCCGAAAATGGGACGCGCCGCGGTGGAGTACAGCGATGTGGTGATTCTGACTTCCGACAATCCGCGGACCGAAGATCCCATGGCGATTCTACGGGAGGTCGAGGTCGGCGTCCGTGACGTTCTCCAGCGCCGCAGTCAGGTGGAATATCGTCTTGTGCCGGACCGTCGGGAAGCGATCGGAACGGCGGTGCGTCTGGCGCGGCCGGGCGACATCGTGCTCATTGCGGGCAAGGGTCACGAGGACTATCAGATCGTCGGGACGACGAAGTTTCATTTCGATGATCGCGAGGTCGCGCGCGAAGCCATTCAGCAGTTGAGGAATTGCGCGTGAATCTGCAGCAGGGGAGATGGGGGCACGGCGAAACGTCGATGGCGCTGTTTACGATTGAAGAATTGCGGGAAGTCATCAGCGTCAAGGTGCTGGCGGGCGAAACTTCGCCGACGGCGAAGCGCCGGATCAGGAACATCAGCACCGATTCGCGATTGACCAAACGCGGCGATCTCTTTGTGGCTTTACGGGGTGACCGTTTCGACGGCCACGAGTTTGTGCCGGCGGTGCTTGCGCAAGGGGCGATCGGCGCCATCGTCCACGATCAGTATCGTCTCCCGCAAAGCAAGCTGAGGGGCGGCCGGGCCATCCCGTTCCTCTTCGGTGTTCGGGATACCCTCTTCGCGTACCAGCAGTTGGCGACACATCATCGAAGCCGGTTTGAGATTCCCGTGATCGCGGTGACCGGCAGCAACGGCAAGACGACGACAAAAGAGATGGTGTCAGCGGTGCTGGGGCAACGGTGGCGGACCCTGAAGACGGAAGGAAATTATAACAACAGGATCGGCGTGCCGCACACGCTGTTCCGGCTCACCCCGCGGCATCAGGTTGCGGTCATTGAAATGGGAGTCGACGCGCGAGGCCAGACAACGAGGCTCTGCGAAATCGTCCGGCCGACGATCGGCATCATTACCAACATCGGGCCGGACCATTTGGAGTTTTTCGGCAACATGGAGGGATCGGCTCAGGCGAAGGCCGAACTCCTGGACCTGCTGCCGTCCGACGGCACAGCGATTTTGAACGCCGACGATCCCTACTTTGACTATCTTGCCTCCCGTGCGCGTTGTCGCGTGTTGTCGTTCGGCCTTTCCGAGAAGGCCGAAGTGCGGGCAACGCAGGTGATGTCCGATGTCCGGCGCGGAACCGATTTTCATCTGCTGCTGCCGGGAAAGAGCCGTCACATTGCCGTGACCATCAGAGTCCACGGGGATCACAACGTAACCAACGCACTTGCGGCGGCAGCGGCAGGATTTGCCTTGAATCTATCCGGCGCAACCATCGCTGAAGGACTGGCGAAATTCCGTCCGGCGGCGATGCGCTCGCAAGTGGTCGCGCATCACGGCGTGCAGGTGATCAACGATTGCTATAACGCCAACCCTGCATCGATGAAGGCGGCAATCCGGCTCCTGGCTGAGTGGGCTCCCGCCCGAGAACGAGTGGCCGTGCTGGGGGACATGCTGGAGCTCGGCGTGGAAACCAGACAGATGCATCGCGAAGTGGGGCAATTCCTCGCCGGGCAGGACGTATCGCGTCTGATCGTCTGCGGGTCTTTGGGGCGTGAAATCGCGGAGGGAGCCAGGAAGGCGGGCATGGCGGAGTCTTCGATCCTCGAGGCCGCCGATGCCGTTGCTGCCGCCGAACTGGTCCGGGCAGGCGTCCGCCGAGGCGACGTCGTGTTGGTGAAAGCGTCGCGCGGCATGAAGATGGAACAAGTGGTGCAGCGACTGACAGGCATGAGGGCGGTCACAAAGGCAGCATCATAGGAGTCGCGGGCCGGTTTCGCAGCGGAAGGGGTGCATGCTCTACATCTGGCTTTATCCGTTTCATACGGAATACTCGTTCCTGAACGTTTTCCGGTACCTGAGCTTCCGCATCATCTATGCGGCGGTGACGGCCTTCTTGATCGCGTTCGTACTGGCGCCGTGGTTGATCAAGAAACTGCAAGAAATCAAGCTCGGGCAACAGATCCGGGATGATGGACCCAAGCGACACTTGGCGAAAAGCGGCACGCCGACCATGGGTGGGGTATTGAT
The DNA here is from genome assembly GCA_964498115.1 of uncultured Planctomycetaceae bacterium. Classification (GTDB taxonomy): domain Bacteria; phylum Planctomycetota; class Phycisphaerae; order UBA1845; family UTPLA1; genus UTPLA1. The sequence continues at coordinate 2,086 of CAZCGF010000330.1, forward strand.
CATTTTCGCCGTGCTGCTCTCGACAATGCTCTGGGCCGACATCACGAAGCCCTACGTCTGGCTTGTGATGATCGCGACGCTCGGCTTCGGAGCCATCGGGTTCGCCGACGACTATCTCAAGTTCATCAAGACGCAATCAAAGGGATTGTCGGCCGGACAGAAATTCAGCGCGCAGATCTGCATCGCGCTGCTCATCGCGGTCGCCCTGTATTTCATGCCCGGCTACACCACCAAATTGAGCGTGCCCTTTTTCAAGAACGTCATGCCGGACCTCGGCTGGTTTTATGTGGTCTTCATCGTGCTGGTCATCGTGGGCAGTTCCAATGCGGTCAACTTGACCGACGGCTTGGACGGCCTGGCGATCGGACCGGTCATGATTGCCGCGCTGGCCTACACGATCGTGGCTTACGTGGCCGGTCACCGGATCATGTCGGACTATCTCCTGATTCCCCATATTGAAGGAGCGGGTGAGATCGCCGTCTTCACGGCCGCGATTCTGGGGTCGAGCCTGGGATTTCTCTGGTTCAACACCTATCCGGCGACCGTTTTCATGGGCGATGTCGGTTCGCTGCCCCTCGGCGCGGCGCTCGGCACCGTGGCGGTGATCAGTAAACATGAACTGCTGCTCCTCATGGTCGGCGGGGTATTCGTCATTGAAGCGGTCTCCGTCATCTTCCAGGTCGCCTCGTTCAAGTCGAGAGGGAAGCGAATCTTCCTTATGGCGCCCATCCACCATCATTTCGAAATGAAGGGATGGGAAGAGCCGAAGGTGGTGGTTCGATTGTGGATTATCGCGATTCTCCTGGCTCTGTTGAGCCTGAGCACGTTGAAGTTGCGGTGATGAGCATGGTCGGAGTCGATCCGGTGGATCTCGCAGGCGCACAGGTCACGGTAATGGGATTGGCTCGAAGCGGCGTGGCGGCTTGCCGTTTGCTCCAGGAAGCCGGCGCCCGCGTCACAGTATCGGATCGGAAGGAGCAAAGTGAGCTTCGGAGCGCG
>CAZCGF010000331.1:0-3081 GCA_964498115.1 uncultured Planctomycetaceae bacterium
TAAAGGGGTGCCGGAAACTCTCGAACTGCGCCGACAACACGAGAAAGATGACCTCCAGCGCCAAGGCAAACGTGACGTAGAGGTTGGTATTGCTCTCGACGAACGTCTTGGATTCCCCGGCATAGGTCGTCCGCATGGTCGGCAGCAGGACGTCTTTCGCCACGTCATTGAGATAGGCCAGCGCCTGTCCCAGCGTGAAGCCTTCGGCCAACCCGGCGCTGATCGTGACGGCGCGCATGCGATCGACATGATTCAACGATTCCGGCGCCGGCTCTTCCCGCACCGTCACGATATTACTCAACTGCGCCAGCTCCCCCTCTTTGCCACGGACATACAACCCGCTGATGTCGGAAGGCTTCTCACGGCGCCGATCGTCGACCTTCACGATCACTTTGTACTGCCGCCCGTTCTGGGTAAACGTCGTCACCGGCCGGCCGCTGAGCAGCGTTTCCAGCGTCCGCCCCACCGACACCACCGACACGCCGAGGTCGGCCGCTTTATCCCGATGCGCCTCGACGGCGATATGCGGCGTATTGAGGGCCAGATTCATATCCGGCGCGACGAATCCTGGATGGCCGGCCATTTTTTCCATCAACCGCTCGGCGGACTGCTGCAACTCCTGATACTCCAGCCCTCCGATGACGAACTGCACGGGGGTATTCTCCGACCATTCCTCGATCGATGGCGGGTTGAGCAGATAGGCCTTCACCCCGGTGAGCCTGCCGAGTTCCCGGTTCAGCGCCGCGACGATTTCCTGCTGGCTTCTCGTCCGGTCGTTCCAGTCGCGCAACGTCACCCAACTGGCGGCCCGATTCACGATGGTAGGGCTCTGCCCGCGCGCCACGACCGTATAATTCGACAGCACCTCCGGAACCGCATTAATCAAGGATTCCAGCTCCCGGGCATAGGTGTCGGTGTAGCGGATCGTGGCTCCCTGGGGAGCGGTCAGAAATGCGGAAAACCATCCGGCATCTTCGAGCGGCGCCAATTCGGACGGCAGTCGCTCCAACAGCACCAGACTGCCCAAGCTTACGCCCAGGCCGAGAATCAACACCGCCGTCTTCGCCGCCACAACCCGCCCCAACAGGCGGCGATACCATCCGATCACACGGTCGGACACCCGCGCCGTGAACCGGTTCCAGCTCGAACTGCCGGAATCCTGGCGCAACAGCCGCCCGCACATCATCGGCGTCAGCGTCAGGGCCACGAAGCCGGAAATCAAGACGGCTGATGCCACGGCAATGGCCAGTTCGGCGAACAGCTTGCCGACGAGGCCGGACAGAAACGCGATGGGAATAAACACCGTGACGAGTGAGATCGTCGTCGCGACCACGGCGAAGGCGATCTCGTTCGTGCCTTCGATCGCCGCGCGAAGCGGCGGCATCCCGCCGATAATCCGTCGATGGATATTTTCGAGCACGATGATCGCGTCGTCGACCACAAGCCCCACCGCCAGCACCAGTCCGAGCAGCGTCAGCACGTTCAGCGAGCACCCCGTCACCGCCATCACGGTGAAGGTCCCGATGATCGACGCCGGAATCGCCACCGCCGGAACCAGCGTCGCCCGGGCGCTGCCCAGAAAAGCGAAGATCACCAACACCACGAGGACCAGCGAAAGCCCCAGGGCCACATGCACTTCGTGCAGCGACCGTTCGATGGGCGCCGAACTGTCGAAAGCGATCGTGAGCGTCATACCTTCCGGCAAACTGGCGCTGATGGCGGGCAACTGTGCCTTGAGCGCGCGCGCGACGGTGAGGGTATTCGCTTTGGACTGTCGCGACACGGCAATGCCTAACGACGAGGTGCCGTTGAACCGCCCGAGCTTGCGGGTATCCTCGGCTCCGAGTTCGACGCGCGCGACATCCTTCAAGCGAACCGGATAGCCCTCGCGATAGGCCACGATCAGCCCTTCAAATTCTTCCGGCGTATGCAGCGTGCCCCTGAGCGACACGCCGAATTCCATCAGATCGCTTTCGATCCGCCCCGACGGAATCGAGGCGTTCTGATTGCGGATCGCCTCTTCGACATCCTGAACCGTGAGCCGGCGCGCGGCGAGCTGATCGGGGTCCAGCCAGATCCGCATCGCGTACCGCCGTTCCCCGTCGAGATAGGCCGTCGACACGCCCGAGACCATGACCAATCGCGGCTTGATAAACCGGTCGGCGGTATCCGACAGTTCAAGCGCGGAATGCCGGTCGCTGGACAGCGCCACCCACAGTACTTCCGAGCTGTCCGCCGCCGCCTTGGACACGATCGGCTCCTGGATGCCCAACGGCAGCAACGAACGGATCAACGCGACCCGATCCCGCACGTCGTTCGTGGCGCCGTCCAAATCGCGGCCCAACTCGAACTCCAGGGTCAGTGACGAGACTTCCTCACGACTGGAAGACGTGATCGTTCTCAGTCCCTGAATCCCGCTGAGCGTGTCTTCCAGCGGCGTCGTGACATCCGTCTCGATGACGGAGGCGCTGGCGCCCAAGTAGACCGACCGGACCGACACGATGGGCGGCTTGATATCGGGGTATTCGCGGACAGAGAGACGCATGAAGCTCAGCGCGCCGAACAACACCAGCAGCAGCGTCATCACGAGCGCGAATACCGGCCGGCGAATGGAGGTATCCGACAGCGTCATGCCGGTCTTCGGTGAAGTAGAGGGGTGTGATTCTGATTCCGCATGGGAGGCGTTGGATTGCTCCGGCTCGGATTACTTGAGTGAGACATGCAGGCCGTCATGAAGTTTGTGAGTCCCGGTCCGCACCACCCGATCGCCTTCTTTCAACCCGGTGCGGACTTGAACCAGGCCCCGCTCACGCGCGCCCGCGGCGATCTCCGTCAACCGAACGATCTGGTTGTCCATGCGAAATACCATTGTCTTCTCTCGCTGTAGAAACAGCGCTTCTTCTGGGATCAGCAGGGCCCGGGCCTCCCGGCCCAGCGTCAGCCGCACGGTGGCGAACAGACCGGGACGAAGCGTTCCGTTCGGATTGGGCACCGCCGCCCGGACGGCGACCGTCCGATTGACGGCCTCGACGCGCGGATCGATCGCGGAAACCTGCCCCTCGAACGGCACATCGGGAAACG
>CAZCGF010000332.1:0-3069 GCA_964498115.1 uncultured Planctomycetaceae bacterium
GACTCAAGGCCTCGCGGGACGCTGCCAACACTTGTGGCGGGCATGTGTTGGGGCGCTTCGCGATTTGGGTGGTTTTTTGGAAATGTCGCGTGAAAACCGGATTCAACGGTTCGTGGCTCCATGAGTGTCGCGACGAGCATGACTATATCGCCTCCCACAAGTCGACACTTGCTCCTCGTTCGCGCCGATTCATCGTTATCGCGCGCACTCGCACCGAGTGAATTGTCGATGGGCATCTGCACCGGGCTCACCCCCGGCCCGGAGGGCCAACGATGGTAGCCGGTGGTTTCAACCACCGGATAGCGAGCCTCTCATTTTTTCCCCGCCCGCAAGGGCGGACGAGGGCTGGTCATCCAAGTTCGTCCGTCCTCCGGACGGGACTGATCCCGGGCCGCCAGGGTCCAGTGATTGAAATCACTGGCTACCATCGCGCGCCCTACCGGGCGAAAAGCCGAACCGTGCGCACCCTCCGAGTGAGTACATAACCCGCATCCGATCTCAAATGGTGTCAACCTTATGACGCCGGGCATGGCACTATGTTGCTCAGCCTCCAACGGCTCAGCCTTCGATGACCCAGCTTCCGCCGGCTCGGCCCGTGATCGTTCTACCTGCTACGGGTCGGCTTCAGCCGATCAGCGTTTGCCGCCAGCTTCAGCTGATGGGATCGGGCTACCACACTCCTTTTCTCTATCTCAGCCGGCTTCAGCCGGGCTTGGGATTGCACAATCCGCTTGATCGGAATCGCACCTCGAAACAAGTCCGCCAAGAGCCCGGTCCCCTTTGGCGAGGGCTGCAGCGTTGGGCAAACGCAAAAAGAAACGGTAGGCAGCGCACGCGCTGCAAGCAGAATCCTCCGTAGGGGTGCATTTTCAGGCCGTTTTAACGGCCTGTCCCGAAGGGCCATTAGGCCGGTCCCTTTAGGGCCGGTCATGAGTGTAGGCATCATGACACACTCTCCCACCCCCCGCCGGTGCCGCACTTCGTTAATCAACCATTAATCATGAAACCGGCAACGGCGGGGGGTGGGAGAGGATGGGAAGCGAGCGTTGGCCTCGCGTGCGACCGGGGCTCAAGCCCCGGCCTAATTGCCCTTCGGGAAAGCCCCCTGAACGGGGCTGAAAACTGGCCCCAGTTACTGTCGGCGGCGCGAACACTGAGCAAGTATCTCCTAGGCCATGCGAATACCTGCACCCATCACGCACCCGCTCCGGGCCTCGTCGCGGCTTTCAGTTTGGCGACGGCCCACCAGCCGCCCACGCGTCCGCCTGTGTCACCGCCCTTGCATCCACCCTCAATCCCTCGGCACCTCTGTGTCACCTTCGCGGCTCATCTTTCAAAGACTTACAAACGAACTTCCCCGAAGTTTTCCGTCCCCATTCGGGCATATACCCGTCATGTTTCACCTTGCGCGTTTTCACGAAAAACCGCCAAAAACCCGCACCACCCCAACACATGCCCGCCACAAGACTTGCAAACGAAAAAAATCGCGTGTGTCACCTTATGTCACCTTCGATTTTGCAGCACTTGCGCGCGATCAACGCCTTTGTTTTCACCCTCGGCACCTCGGCCCCTCAACCCCTCGTCCCCTTTTTTCGCCTATTGTCACCCTGGATTTGTCGACGCCCGAAACGGCGTTTCAGCCCAACGCCGCTTGGCGTAGCTGCGGCCCGGCGGCCGATGACTATAATGCCCGACCCGCACGGACAAGGCCCCGAACCGGGCCAACTTGGAAAGGACTGAATGATTTTCGGAAAATGGATCGCACCGCGTGTCCTCATTGGATTAACGATTCTGGCGGCCGGTTGCCATGAGCCGCCGGTCAAGCTGAGCGAGGCGAAGCTCGACGGCGCAGAGAATCAAAAAACCTCGGCGCCCAGGTACTGGGAGCAGGAACCTCAGCACATCCCCCCCACCGGCTATCGCAAAGTCGCCCTCGTCGAATTCGCGATTGAGTATGTCACCGAAAAGCTCGAGTCGCTCTCCGACAATCAGCCCGGCGTGGTGATCCACGAGTTCATCCCCATCGGCTTTGTCACCTCGATGGCCGGCGCGGGGCGAATTCGCATCCAGATCGACGAGGCGCTGCGCAAGGAGTTCCCCGACGAGATGCACGACCACTTCGTCGGGCTGCTCAAGGCCGAGGGCTACGAACTGATCCCGCAGGAGGCCGTCCGCTCGGCGCCGTCCTACAAGAAGCTGGTCCTCGGCGAGCCGGGTCACAACGACCTGGGCCATGCCTTCAACGTGGCCGGGACCGACGTCGGCGTGCCGCGCCTGCTCGTCATCGAACCGGCGACCGGCTACGACGTCATCCTGGGCACCAACGATCTGCGCACCGTGGAGCAGGTGGAGCAGGACCTGATCGAGGAGACCGGCGCGGACGCGGCGCTGCGCGTGCGATTTCGCGTCAGCGTCTATCGCCAGGTGGCGTCGATGGAGAAGTGGTCGATCATGCGCGTGACAAAGGGCGAGAAGTCCGGGTTTCACTTCGCAGAGCGATCGCTGATCTCCGACGAGACAGTCGTCGAGAAGGAAGACTTCCTGCCGGTCGCGGGCATCATCAAGAAGATCAACACCGATCAATACCGCGAGGCGATCCGCAAGCTGTACCCGCCGTTCCTGGCGATGGCGGTGCAGACGCTGGCGGCGGAGCCGGTGAAGACGGAGCTGGCCGAGGTGAATTAGCGAGGTTGCGGGGGAAACGGCGGCTGATGAGAGAGGCTATTTGAGGCTGCCGTCGACCAGACGGATTTCCTCGATGTTCACGAACTGGATGCCGTGCACGCCGTCCTGCGTGGGGTCGGCCGAACCGGACAGGGTGACCATCACCATCCCGCCGAACGCGGCGCCGGCCTGGGTGTAGGAGCCGCCGATGAAGTCCCCGGGTGTCAGGGTGCCGACACCCATGACCATCACCGTCCAGCCGCCGCCGCTGAGCTGAAGCACGTCGACGTCATCCTCGCCGTCGAAGGCGTCGGAGCCGTTCTCCGTGAAGAATCCGCCGGTCATTCGACTGTCGGACATGTAGGTGTCGTTACCTGTCCCCGCAAAAAAAAAGTCGGGCCCAAG
>CAZCGF010000333.1:0-3037 GCA_964498115.1 uncultured Planctomycetaceae bacterium
GGCTCGGCCCCCGCGTCACCGATCGGTATGTGATCTTGACCTCCTCGGAACCACCAAACTCTGCGATTCCCGTCAGACATTTCTAGCAGCACATCCTGGAGTCACCCCCCACACCCAAGCCTGGGGCAGCGGGCATGAACTCCGGGTCCCGTCTGAACGCAGCCGCTCCAAGAGCGAGGAGTCGTATTTTTTCGACGAAGACGGAACCTTGGTGGGCATGCTGTTCGTGTTTCGTTCCGGACTCGATCTGGCCCCCTACAAGACGCTGCGATACACCCTCTCGCGGCTGAAGCCCAGCCTGGAGTTCTATTTGACCGTGGCGCAGTTGGCCGACCGGCAGAACATGGAAACCAGTACCATCTATGACACCGGCGACGAAAAGACGACCACCCGCTATCTCGTGCTGGGCGATCGCGGCAACCAACACCTGCTCGAAGCCTCCTTTACGGTCGATCCCTATGTGAAGCTCTTTTCTCCCTATCGCAAGGAGTTTCTTGACCGTCTCCGCGATACTGCCCAACACACCGGCGGCCAGCACCTCGATACCCAGGGGTCTGAGGACAAGGAACCCTTCGCATCGCTGCAACAGTTCGCCCGCGGCCAAACCGCGCAACTGGCCTATTGCGGCACAAAAAATCAGGTCATCGCCCTCGACGCCTACCAGAAAGCCAGCGCCTCAGGCTTCACCGGCACAGTCTGGCAAGCGGAGCTTCACCACCGATTGGGCGTCTCCTGGGAAGCGGCCGGCAACCTGGAGAAGGCCAAAAGCGAACTCCTCGCCTCCTTAGCCCTACGCCCCAATTCCCCGGAAGTCGTCAACAACCTTGGTGCCGTGTACTGGAAGCTGGGCGAGAAGAAAAATGCCCTGGCCTCCTTCGAAAAAGCCATATTGATGCGCCCTAACTACGCCATTGCCCGCTTCAACGTGGCCGAGGCCATCGCAGATGACAACCCGAGGCGGGCTATTACGGAATACGAAACGTACCTGGCCCTCGTCGAAGGCATCCTCGAAGAAACGGACCGTGCCGCGCTCGCACAAAAACGCGTGCAAGCACTCAAGCATCAGTAGTGTCTATTTGGGTTGCATCGTGGCCACTCGCCCGGCATAGAGCCGAACGTGAGAAACGTGGGGACAGATCAACGGGGGGACTATTCGGCTTCTTCCTGACTTGACTTACACTCAATGCATAACGAGGTCACAGGGCGGGCTATCAGACGTTTGTAGGGGATATCGCCCTCACAGCCTTCGCAAATGCCGTAGGTCTGCGTGGCAAATCGCCCCAGCGCCTCATCGATTTTCTTGAGCAGTTTTCGCTCTCGTTCCCGAATACGAAACGAGAAATGCTGGTCGGCTTCGGCGGAAGCCTGGTCACTCACATCGGGGAATACTTCCAAACCGGTCGGATTCGTCAGCACCACGCCGGCTTCAGCCAAAATCGCCGCACGCTGCCCTTCAAGGTCTGCCAGGATATCGGGATACTTGACCCCGTTTGCCTTGTTGGCCTTGGGTGGCTTTCGCCGAACGACCGTGGTTTTTTTCGCGGGAGTCTTCATCGAATACTCGGAATCGAGATGCCGGTATTGTCTTCAGACCGTATACAGAAAATCGACTATAGCAGCCGGAAATCAAAGGGGTCAATCGGTTCTTCGAGGCTTCGCCGAAGCATCACCCATGCCTGAGCCGGAAAATCCCGGTCAGAGATCCCTCCGGCCTTCGATCGATTTCACAAGGGTGACTTCGTCCGCATACTCGATATCCATCCCGACAGGAATGCCATAGGCGATGCGGGTCACCCGAACATGATGCGGCTTCAAGAGCCGGGTCAAGTAGATGGCGGTCGCTTCCCCCTCGATCGTCGGATTCGTCGCCACGATGACCTCTTCCACTCCTCCCGCCTTCACTCGATCCAGCAGCTCCTCGGCACGAATGTCCGATGGTCCGACGCCGTCCAACGGAGACAACACCCCGAGCAGGACGTGATACAGGCCTCGATAGCCGCCGGCCCGTTCTATTGCGTACAACGTACTGGGCTCCTCAATGACGAGAATCTTGCTGCGATCCCGTTTGGGATCCCGGCAGAACTCACAGAGTTCCCCTTCGGCAATGTTGCGACACTGTCGGCAGAACGACAGCCCGTCTTTCACCGCCTGAATCGCTTCGGCAAGGCGCATCGCATCTTCCCGCTCTGCCTTGAGCAGATGAAAGGCCAGCCGCTGCGCGCTTTTCTGGCCGATGCCGGGCAGACGCACCAACTCCCGCACTAACTTCGCCAACAGGCCCTGCTGATCAACACTCATAACGCATCATCACATCCGGGAAGCGCACCGCCGCCATCAAAACAACCCGGGGATCTTCATCCCGCCCGTCACGGCCTTCATTTCTTCCGCCATCATTTCACGGGATTTTTTCAGCGCATCGTTGCCGGCCGCTACGACCAGATCCTGCAGCATCTCGACATCGCCGGCCTTCACGACTTCCGGATCGATCTTCACGCTCAGCAGGTCCATGGCCCCGTTGACCGTCACCGTCACAATCCCGCCGCCCGCAGTCCCGGAAACGGTCTTGGTCGCGGCCTGCTCCTGCACCTTGGCCATCTGTTCCTGCATCGCTTGAGCTTGCTTCAAGATGTTGGACATATTCCCGAATGGACTCTTCATTCCTGTACCTCCTGCGCCGGAGCCGTCGTGCGAACTTCCGCCAGCTCTCCGCCGAACATCTCCAGGGCTTGTTTAACAAGGGGATGCGCCTTCGCCTGTTGCGTCAAGATCAGGCGCTGTTCCTGCTCCTTCGCAACCCGGATCTGTTTCATCGTAGGGGCGGCCCCTGGATCCTGCTCCGCCACCTCGACGATTCGAATTCGTACGGCACACCCGTAGAGACTTTCTCCCAACGCCGCCAAGGCTTGTAGGTTGTCTTCCTTCTCCAACATCGACCGCGCGGTCGTGGCCTGCTTGGCAAACCCCAACGTGATCAACCCGCCCTCAATCTTGACCAGACGACCCATTTCAAGGAACGGCGCGATATTGGGATGATTCG
>CAZCGF010000334.1:0-3030 GCA_964498115.1 uncultured Planctomycetaceae bacterium
GGAGCGACGGTGCCCTTCATCGCGCGGTATCGCAAAGAGGCCACCAATAATCTGGACGACACGCACTTGCGCACCCTGGAGGAGCGCCTTCTGTATTTGCGTGAATTGGAAGAGCGGCGGCAGACGATTCTTGCGTCGATCGAGGAGCAGGGGAAACTGACCGACGAACTGCGCCGGGCGGTCGAGCAGGCCGCGACGAAACAAGCCGTGGAAGACATTTATCTGCCCTATAAACCCAAACGTCGCACGAAGGCACAGATTGCGCGCGAAGCCGGATTGGAGCCCTTGGCCAATGCGCTCCTCGCCGATCCGATGCTCGATCCGGACCAGGAAGCCGCCAAGTATGTGAAGGTGGTGGCCGCAGCGGAAGGCGTCGAAGCCGTCAACGTACCCGACGCGAAGGCGGCGCTCGAGGGCGCCCGCGATATTCTGGTCGAACGATTTGCTGAAACTGCCGAACTGCTCGCGGCGCTGCGCACAAAATTGTGGAACGAAGGCATTGTGACTTCCACGGTGATGCCCGGCAAGGAAACGGCCGAAGAAGAAAAATTTCGCGATTACTACGCCTATTCGGAAACCATCCGCACCATTCCCTCGCATCGCGCCCTGGCGATGTTCCGCGGCCGCACGTTGGGTGTGTTGAAGCTCGACCTCGGGTTAGGGGAAAGTCTCGAAGCCATCGTGCCGCATCCCTGCGCGGCGATGATTGCCGCCCACTTCGGTATTGAGAATCGCGGGCGCCGTGCCGACAAATGGCTGACCGATGTCTGCTATTGGGCCTGGCGCGTGAAAGTGCATCTGCATCTGAGTACCGAGCTGTTGCTGCAGGTGCGCGAAGCCGCCGAAGCGGAGGCAATCAAGATTTTCGGACGGAATCTCCATGAGCTGCTGCTGGCGGCGCCCGCCGGTCCGAAGGCCGTGCTCGGTCTCGATCCTGGTCTCCGCACCGGCTGCAAAGTGGCGGTCGTGGATGCGACCGGGAAATTGCTGGACACGGCGACGATCTACCCGCATCAACCGCGCAACGATTGGCAGGGAGCCCTGGCGACGATCACCCAGTTGGTCCTGCGGCATGGTGTCGAATTGATTTCTATCGGCAACGGTACCGCAAGCCGTGAGACCGATAAATTCGCCGCCGAAGTCGTCAAGCTGGTGGCGGAGCAGAAGCCGGAACAGAAACTGGCGAAGATTGTGGTGAGTGAAGCCGGCGCCTCCGTCTATTCGGCCTCGGCTTTTGCCGCCGCGGAGTTTCCCGCGCTCGATGTGAGTCTGCGCGGCGCCGTGTCGATTGCCAGGCGGTTGCAGGATCCGTTGGCCGAACTGGTCAAGATCGATCCCAAATCCATCGGTGTCGGCCAGTATCAACACGATGTTAATCAGCGGGCCCTGGCGCGATCGCTCGATGCAACGGTTGAAGACTGCGTGAATGCTGTGGGTGTGGACGTGAACACGGCGTCGGCTCCTTTGCTGGCGAGGGTATCCGGCTTGAATCGTGTCCTGGCTCAAAACATCGTGGAGTACCGGGACACCCATGGGCGGTTCCAGAACCGGCATATGATCCTCAAGGTGCCGCGTCTCGGCGAGAAGACGTTCGAGCAGGCGGCGGGGTTCCTGCGGATCAACGACGGCGACAACCCGCTGGACCGTTCCGCCGTGCACCCCGAAGCGTACCCGGTCGTCGAGCGCATGCTGGCGCGGCTGAACAAGGGCATTGCCGAAGTCATGGGCAAGCCGGCTGCATTGAAAGAGCTTTCGCCGGCGGAATTCACCGACGAGACCTTCGGTCTACCGACGGTGCGCGATATCCTCACGGAGTTGGAAAAACCGGGCCGTGATCCGCGCCCGGAGTTCAAGACGGCTACCTTCCGAGACGGAGTCGAGTCGCTTGCCGACTTACAGCCCGGGATGGTGCTCGAAGGAGTGGTGACCAATGTCGCGGCCTTCGGCGCGTTCGTCGATATCGGCGTGCATCAGGACGGCCTCGTGCATGTGTCTGCGCTGGCGAACAAGTTTGTCAAAGATCCGCATGAGGTCGTGAAACCGGGCCAGATCGTGAAGGTGAAGGTGCTGGCCGTCGATGTGCCGCGGCAGCGCATTTCGCTGACCATGCGTATGGAGGATGCGGCGACGCCGGCCACACAGCCTGATCCCCGTTCGGGAGGACCGCGTGACACGCGCGACCGACGCCCCGCCGATCAGCAGCGGGCTGGATCCCGTGAGCCTCAGCCCATCGGGGCATTTGCGCTGGCCCTGGCGCGCGCCAAAGAGAAAAAATAGCGATCGGCCTACGCGCCATCCGGCGCGCCCGGCGGTGGATCAGGGGTGACCCTGAAGAAATTGCCGCCTTTGGCCTGCTCGTCGTCGCTGCCCCACGCAATGTGTTTGTCCAGTCGCTTGAGGAGCGGCACATGTTTGGAACAGTGGATGTAGGCTTCCTCCACGCCGATGAGCACCCAGGCCTTGGGGTGGCGCCCGCCCTTCACGTGAGCGGCTTCGGCGATGCGTGCCGAAAGGTGAGGCAGGTTCTCTGTGTCGGTCGGATTAAGCACACGAGCGCTTCCGTTTACATGTAGTCCAACGGTCGACTGATAAAAGTCCGGAAAGATCATGCCGATGTGCGGATTTTCCATAATGTTTCCCAGACTGGCCAGCACGCCGTTCCCACGATATTCCGGATAGACCAGCGTTTTCTCATCGAGCACCTGCACGAATCCCGGCTCGCCGGCTCGAAACGAACAATCGCACGCGCCTTTTCCGTCGGCGGTGGCAATGAAGACCATCTCCATCCGGGCGATGAACTGTTGCATCTGCTGATTGAGGTGGGGCAGGGTTTGGTGGGCATAAAATGCTGTTGCGCGAGCCGAGGTGCCGAATCGCTCTTGTGCACGCTGTTCGCCTGATGATCCCGGCCTGTCCATATTGAATGCTCCTTTTAGCCCCCGCCGTCGTACTTCTTCAGTTTCGCCAACAGCGTTTTGTAGTCGATCCGGAGGGTTTGGGCGGCTTTGGTTTTGTTGCCGCCGCTGGATT
>CAZCGF010000335.1:0-3021 GCA_964498115.1 uncultured Planctomycetaceae bacterium
ACCCAGAATGCCCTGCGCGTCAACGGCTAATGGGCCACGGTCGACAGCTTGACGTTCTGTCATTTGGGCGTCGACGACACGTTGACCATTGTCTCCACGGGGGACTCGATCTTCTTCCGCGGGCGGTATCTCGGGACCGCGTGGTGGTTCATCGGCTACCCCGATGAGATCAGGCAGATCGGGCGGTAAGTTGCCCCCACATCAAATCGCCACCCGAGCGGTTGGTGTGGGGGCTTTTTCTTTTACGCTGCTCGTTGAGATTGAGATACCGATTCCCGCATCTCGGCCAGAGACGTGTCACGGTACTGCTCCAACCGTTCCCGCATCGGTGGCTTTAATTTCGGGTTGGCTAAATACTCGTCTGTTTGTTGGCCGAGTGAATCAAGTAACTGGCTGAGCAATTCCTGGCCAACTGGTCCGAGTTCCGAGTCGGGTGCATCCATTTCGACGAGCGCCGCGTTCATGTCCGCCGAGTTCATCTGTAGGCGAAAAACTGGTACATGGTCGAACGATTTCTTAACCATCTGTCCGTTCTCTATAGTAAATCCATACTTCAGCATCACGCCGCCTTTTTCGATCGCTGCTTCCTGCGCTTGGCGTTTCTCTTGGACTCGTTGATCACCGGCCTGGCCCAAGACTTCATCAAACGTACAAACGACATCGCCGGTTTCGGCGTCAACGATGATCGTGTCCAAACCGTTCTTCAGATCGTCATAGGCTGCGGCCCGGACCGTGATATAGCGCTCTGGCAGCCCGCGATGAAATAACATCGTGGCCACAACTTCGGTCAGATTTCCACCCGTCGCGTTTTTCTCCTTATCGAGTCGGTTCAACAGCGCGTCGGTCAATTGGTCCGGCGTGCTGCGCTGTGCCATGGCCGTTAAACCAAGCCGTTCTATGTGTCGCTCCCGGTTTCCGGGCTGGTCTAATCCAGCCCACTCAGACTTTCGTGAGCGGACAAATCCAATATCGAGCTGAACATTTTCTTTACCTAAAACATCGCCGTACAAAAACATCTTTAGTCGTCCGTCAGGCCCGACAATTTTTTGTCCGAGGCGTTCATTCACATCACGAGCGAGCTCAGCCATGTGATACTCCGCTCGCTGACTATCCGTTCGATCGAGTAATATCTCTGGCTGAGATTCAGAATGGAAAATATCTGGGTTGCTGAGGCGCATAGAGGGAGTATATCACTTCGCTCCGCACTCGAAAAAGTTGCTTGGAGAACAAAAAGACGGCCGGGAACCAGCTGCCGTTCTCCTCCGTGGTGGAGGAGAGGACAGTGGTCCCGGCCGGCGTTGATCGCCATGCGGAGCGCGTCGAACGTGCACCTGCAGCACACGTTGCCGCTAGCTTGGCGACCGGTCGGCGCCCGTCAGCTCCAGATCGACTGCTGGTCGAGGAGCAGCGGGACCGCGCGGGCGGCGTCGAAGACGCCGGCGCCGGGCGCGGGGTGGGAGGACTCGTCGAGCGCGAGCACCAGGGTGTAGTCGTCCGAGGACGGGAACAAGTAAGCGGACTGGATCAGTCCGCCCGTCTTCCCGACGTGGTTCGAACGACTCGCGGTCGTCGCCCAGGTCTCGGAATCGTTGCTCGCGCGCCCGCCGTGATCGATCTTCGTGAACATCCACGGGATGTCGCCGACGCTGAAGCCGGGGACGATCGCCGAGGTCGAGCTCAGCACCATCGAATTTCCGGTGAACATGACGCCGGCGGTCGACTGGTCGACGGGGTCGTCCATGGCCGTCAGCATCTGGTTGAGCACCGGCGCGCCGACGTCGTCGTCGCCCTGCGTCTGCGAGATCGAGTAGTCGTGGGTGTGGTTCGCCGAGGCGACCGCCGGCAGAGCCAGCGCGAGCGCCATCAGCGCCGTCAGGAAGAGACGGGGGACCTGAGCGATGGATCTCATCGATCTACCTCCATGGTGTGGGCGAAATGTGCGACCGAGCATCCTTGCCCACGTGGGGACGCCTGGCCTTGGGAAAAACTGTAGCCGGACCCTAGCACAGATGGCCCGGCCTGTCAAGGGTCGGCGAAGGAATAAAAAAACGGCCTGGGACCAGCCGTCGATCTCCTTCAGGGGGAGACAGATGGGGTCCCAGGACCGGGATTGGCCGCGGCCTCAGACGCCGCGGCCGGCGACCGTCAGCAGCGCAGGGCTGCCGAGGCCACGCGCGTGCGCGCCGCCGCGGCGGGCACGTTGATCAGGGCGAAGTCGTCGTCGCGGATGAAGTTGTAGTTGGCGAAGTGCGAATAGCGGTTCTTGCCGGCGGAGGCCGAGATCGAACTGAAAACGGTCTTGCCGGTGTGGTTGGAGGGATGCATTCCCGCCGTCCAGCTCCGCGCCGTGGACCCGTACATCTCCGGAGTCCATTCCATGTCGCCGTTCATGTAGCCGCCGAACACGTCCTTCGACCAGATCGGGTCGGGGCTCGAGCAGCTCATGTCCGCGAAAGAGATCACCACGCTCAGCTCGCCCGTGCTGGGGTCGCTGACGATCGCGATGTGCTCGTTGCAGACGGCCTTGCCGACGTCGATCGGCACGGTCACCGCGCAGTCGTCGGTCCACGAGAGATCGGCCGTCGCCTGGGCCGCCGGCTGGGGCAGCATCAGGCTCAGCACCATCAGCACGAGAGCGAACGGGGCACCGCGGGGCAGAAGGGACAACTGGCTGCGCATTGCTGAACCTCCTTGGTTCAACCGTGGGCACAGAGTGCGACCGCGATTTTCCGCCCACCGGAAAGATCACGTAATCCGCAGACTATAAAAAAGCCCGGCCATTGTCAAGCTTTTTTTCGGTCGGTTATTGACAAAAGGGCCAATTTTAGCGTAGTCTAGTTATTCCCGCGTCCTAAGAGTGCGGGAACTGCACTGTTCACCCCTGTGCTGACACAGCGCAGGCATTCCCTCCATGATTTGCCACGGAAAGGCAATATCATGAGTAAATCGCCCCGCTTCACCGCCGAACCGTCCACGCCGTTCGACGCATCGACGGCCATGCTCATGGAACTGGCCAATTCG
>CAZCGF010000336.1:0-3016 GCA_964498115.1 uncultured Planctomycetaceae bacterium
ATGAGCAGCACGCGCGCCATGCGTTTAATTCCCTTCCGCCAGGCTGCCGCCTGATTTGGTCGCCAGAATTCTCAGGAGCGGCGCCCAACCACGCCCCAATTCCCGCCGGCCGAAGAGCCGATTGGCCCAGGTCGAAAGGCCGAACCAGTGATAGGCAGCGGTTGTCTGCAATCCCGCGTCGCGAAATTGCCTGGCTACGTTGTCGCTGCGGACGCCGGATTCGTGAAACTCGGCGAGTTCGTAGGTCTGATCGTCGATGGCGGAATGCGAGTGTGTGTAGCGATGCCGGGCGCCGCGCAGGCGACGATAGAGGCCCAGCGACCAGCGAAACCGATCGTGAAAGGCCGCGTCCATGTCGTGGTCGGACCAGAAGCCGCCGCCGGGCCGCAGGACGCGCGCGACTTCCCTTGCGAGGCTCGACGTATCGAACAGGTGATGAATCACGGCGAAGCAGGTGACGACGTTGACCGTGCCCGATGCGATGGGCAGCACGTCGGCATCGGCGGCGACGCGGTGCGTGGCGATGGGGCCGGACTCGGCGAGCAGACGCGGCGACAGATCGAGTGCGACGGTGCGGTCGAAGATGCCCTCGGCCGCGCGGGTGACGAACCCGCTGCCGCTTCCGATGTCGAGGAGTACGCCGCGACCATGATCGGCCGCGAGGCGCTCCAGGTTGGCGCGGAGCCATGCCGCGAGGGTTGGATTTCGACGGCCGTCGACGGTCTCATAGTCGCCGGCGACGGCGTCGTAGAGACGCCGGTTGGCGCGCTTGACGTCGGTCGCGCCGATCGGTTGTGCCCATGTCGCGGCGGTCATGCGGCCTCCCCGAGCGGCGGCTCGATAAGGCCCTCGCGCTTGTAATACTGCCAGGCCGCGGAGAGCGTGTCGTTCAGTGAGATTTTCGGCGACCAATTCAGTTCACTTGCCGCGCGATGGTTCGAGTAGAACTTGTAGGCGAAGGTGTCGTCGACGATCTGGGGCGTAATGATTCGACTGCCGGTTGCGTGCTGAATGGCCCAGGCCATGCCGCGCATCGGCAATCGGGCATAGTTACCGATGGGCACGAAGAGCGGCGAGCGGCCGATCTGCCGGGCGATTTCACGGAAGAGCTCCGCGAAGGTCGCGTTGTGACCGCCGAGGATGTACCTGCGGCCGGTTTGCCCATGCTCCGCCGCGGCGATGAGTCCATCGCAGACGTCCGACACGTCCACGACGTTCGTCCCGCCGGGCGGCACGGGCATGACGCGCGCCCGGGAAATCTGTTGAAACATCGTGCCGGAATTGAGCGTGCGATCGCCGGGCCCGAAGACGGTGGTGGGATTGACGATGACGACGTGCCGGCCATGGTCGGCGGCATCCATCGCGTGCTGCTCCGCAAGATGCTTGCTGGCGAGATAAGGATTTCGCTCGGCGAGAGCTTGATTGAAGGGCGCACTCTCATCGAGCGGTCGCGAGGCTGAAGCGCTCAGGCCGATGGTGCAGGCGCTGCTGACGACGACCACGCGACCGACGCCGGCTGAGTTGGCCGCCTCGAGGATGCGCCGCGTGCCTTCGCCGTTGACGCGTTCCAATTCTTCGCGCGCCGAAGGCGCGAATGAGACAGCCGCGGCCAGATGAAGCAGGACGTCGCAGCTGCGCATCGCCTCGGCAAGCTGGTCGATCGGGCTGAAGAGGTCGCCGACAAATGGTTGAACGTCGTCGAGCGAATGCGTTGCGCCGGGGCGGACCATCGCCGTGATCGACACGCCGCGCGCGGCCAGTTTGCGCACCAGACACCGGCCGATGTACCCCGTCGCTCCGGTGATGAAGGCGCGTTTCACTGTGACACGCCCCCCGCGACCCGGGCCTTACTGGGCAGCACCATCAGCGAGACATCGGGCATCCCCTCGACCAGTCGCCGTGCCGGTTCAGTTTCAGACGACGGTGAGAGCCGGGAGCCGTTCAGTGACTCCTCGATGCGATGTTTTCCGGCGACCTGGTGTTCACTCTTTGACGCGCCGCGAAGCCGATTCATCAATCTATCGGCGGCCGCGCGAGTGCGCGAGCGGATCATCATCAGTGCGACCCCGAATGCCCGACGAATCTCGCGGCCCTCCATGTGCCTCAGATAGCCGAGGATTTTCGGGGCGTTGAAGTAATAGGCCCAGACGAAATCGTCGCGGATGCGATAGACCTCGTCGATCGGCACTTCGGTTCGCGCGTGCAGGACCGGTTCATCGCCGCGCGGGTCGGCGGCATACTCTCGCCAGTGATCCCGATCGAGAACGCCGGCGCGCAGTGCATCGCGATAGTGCGAGGTGCCCGGCGCCCAGTTGTAGACGCTGATGCTGACGTAGGTGGGTTTGATCCGTTTGAGGAAGTCGAGGTCGGCCAGCATTTCTTCGCGCGTGGACCCGGGAATGTTCGTCATCAGGTTCGCCACGGTGCGGACGCCGGCGCGATGGCACGAGGCGAATGCCTGTTCGATGGTCGGCTGGTCGATGACCTTGTTGAGATACTTCACCAGGCGCGGCTGGCTCGTCTCGACGCCGAACTGCATGACGCGCAGGCCGGTGGCCTTGAGCTTGCGCATGATGTCCTCGGGCACATGCAGCACGACGCTGCCGCGAATCCCCCAAGGCACCTTCAGCCCGGACGCGAGCAGGGCATCGGCGAACTCGGCGAGGCGGCGCTTGTTCGGATTGAACGTCTCATCCCAGAACTCGATGTACTCCACGCCCTGCGAGGCGTAGTGCCGCATGATCTCGATGACCCGGGGGATCGAGAAGCTGCGGTAGCTGGAGGACTCCGAGGAGCAATAGTGACATTTGTAGGGGCAGCCTCGCGAAGTGGTCAGAATGGCCATGACCCGATCGGAGAGGAAGTCGCGATAGCGCCGGTGATCGCCGAGGAGCGAAAGATCGGGAATCGGCAGGCTGTCGAGGTCGGCGGCGGACCAGGGTTTTGATTGATAGCCCGCCGCGTGCGATCGCTTGGTCACCGTGCCGGGCGGCAGGTCGGTGAAGGCGAGCCGGTC
>CAZCGF010000337.1:0-2992 GCA_964498115.1 uncultured Planctomycetaceae bacterium
CCGCTCGATCGCGACGGCGATCCCCGGTTCCAGGATCAGCCCAGTGTGATCGACACGGGTAACGGCACAGCGCCGATCGTGGACATGGGGGCGCTCGAAAGCGGCACGGACTGCGACACCAACGGAATCGCCGACGCCGATGAGATCGCAGCCGATCCATCGCTCGACTGCGACATCAACGGCGTCCTGGATGCATGCGAGACCGACACCGACGTAGACGGCGTGATCGACGCCTGCGACAACTGCCCAGCAAATGCCAATGCCGGTCAGGCGGATGCCGACGCCGACGGCGTGGGAGATGTCTGTGATGGCTGCAACGATGCCGACGGCGACGGTTGGGGCGACGGAACCGGCGGCAACGCAGGCTGTCCCAATGGAACAGACGTCGACTGCAACGATGCCCCGGCCAACACCGGCGACCCCGACGCCGACAACGTCTGCGACCCCGCCGACAATTGCCCGAACAATTCAAACGCCGCTCAAACCGATTCCGATGCCGACGGCGCCGGCGATGCCTGCGATGTGTGCCAGGGCAATGACGCATCCGGCGATACGGACGGCGATGGCCTTTGCGACGATAGCGACGGATGCCCCGCCGATCCGGCCAAGTCCGCACCGGGCACCTGCAGCTGCGGCGTCGCGGATACAGATGCGAATGGAAACGGTACCCCCGATTGCCTTGATGCTGCTGCCCCGCCGCCGCCCGCTCCGCAGACCACGGGCGGTTGCTGCGCCGCCGGCTCAGGCCCGTTCGTCGGCTTTATGATGCCCGCGTATCTGGGACTTGTTTTCCACCGCCGTCGGAAGTCCCGCCGCGGCCTTCAAGCCTGAATCCGCGCGAGCGCGGAGCAAGTGTGCATCATGAGATGTACACCACGCCCGCCCATCCGCGCCCTTTCGCCGCCGGCTCGCTACTCGGCTCGCCGGGAGTTCCGAATGTCACGTCGTCGGACCGGTGTTTCACCAAAAACCACCTGAAACGCGCGCTGCCCCAACACGTGCCCGCCACGAGAGTTGCAACCGAAAAAATTCGGCTGTGTCACCTTATGTCACATTATGTCACCTTCGAAATTGAGCCCTTTCCGGCCCCTGGCCCGTACAAGAAAAGGGCGCGCGGATGGATTTGTCGGCCCGCGATGCCGCACCGAAAACAACGGGGCCGCGCTACAGCGGCGTATCGAGGCTGCTCGCCGGACCGTAAATCGTCTTGATCCAGCGAACCTCTCCCGAATCCGGAATGACGGCGATGTACATGTCCTGATAGCGATTCGGCGGCCGGCCCGTCCCGCCCAGGCGTTTGTAGAGTTCCTCATTGATGCCGGTCGTCCCGAGGCTGGTCGAACCGATGTTCCCGACGAAGAGAACCGTCTGCCCGGCGTGATTCGCGAGTATGTCATCGACCACGGCATCGGCGAAGGCGGCGGTGTTGACGTAGTTGGCGACGATCCAGGGCTTGACGGTAATGCCCAGCGTCTGGGCCAGCGGCTCGGCCGTCTGCATGTTGCGGATGAGTTCAGGGGAGAAGATGGCGTTGACGCCGCGCTCCGAGAGAACGTCCTTCAAGACCTGGGCGCGGTTCTGCCCTTCGGCGTTCAAGGGCGGGTCGAGACCGGGATCGCGCTCGGCATGACGCACCAGGACAAGGGTCGTCGTGGTGCCCGGCGGCGAGTTGGAAAAGCTGATGAGATTGAGGACGTCGCAGCCGGTCAAACAAACCGCCGCGGCGAGAATGGCGACAAGCCGCAGCCTCCGCGCTGCGACTGCAATGCCGGATTTCATCTCGTGTCTCCTTCGAGTTTCAGACCTATCGCACAATCTGTTTTGAAACCGTCTCCCGAACCGGGCTCTATCTTAACGGATCGCCGCGCGAAATCTCGAACGTGCTCAGGCATCGGCGGCAAGGACGTGTGCCAAGGCCGTTGCGATCTTCGTCTGGAGGGCTCGCCATCGCTTTGCGCTGCCCCGGCAGAATCGCTGGTTGACCTCCAATTCGATGCCGGCATAACGCGCGCCCGCCCCAGGGAGCGTGCGCAGATACGTCGTGAATCCATCGGCGGTGCCGCGATAGGGTTGGTTCGCCCGGACAACGAGCGACGGGTCGCACTTCAGCAGGCCCTGGCGCCAGGCCTTGCAGAACGCCGCCTCCTGCTTTCGGGCAGGGTCGTAGAGCAGGCCGATGTCGAGGTCTCGCCGTCGCCCGCGAAACACCGGCGTAAAAGAATGGATCGAAAGGTGAAGCACGCACCGGCCTTCGCCAAGCCAGCCTGCGATGCGTCGCTCAACTTTTCTTCGGTAGGGAAGGTAGTGGTCACTTACGATGCGCCCCTTCTGCTCCTGCGAGGCGGATCGGGTGATGGTGGAAAAAAAGTCCTCGCTGTCCGGGGAGCGATTCAACTCAACCAGGAGCCGAGTCACGTCGGAGAAAATCAGCGGCGCACGAACGCTTCGGGAAAGCCTTCGGGCAAGTTCAAGCGCGCCGGGATCGTATCCGCGATGCGATTGCAGAAGCCGCCCCCGCCCGGCGAAGAGAGACTGATACGCCGCCGGCACGCGATGGCCGCCGTGCTCACAGGTGAAGATGATGCAGCCGAAGTTACGCACGAAGCATCCGGCCCTTCGCCAGGCAGTCGCAAAGCTCCGCATACACCTCGGCCAGCCGCTCCCGGCGAAAGTCGCCGCCGACCGCCCGAACGATCCGGCTCGACAAGTTGCCCTCGCCGAGAATCACATCGAGCGGCGATGTCGCACCCGCGATCTGCCCCGTGTGCGGCAAACAGGCTTCGCGCAAATGACACCAGACCTCGCGGGCCGTGACGGACTGGTCGCCCATGCCGAGCGATCGCAGATATGCGCCGTCGGTGATGGCGGCCCGATCGCCTTCGCGGATGGTCGCCGTCAGAATCGGCTCCAGGACATCGACCGAGAACGACTGTTGATGCCCGACGTCCGACCATCGCTCGCCCGCGAGCGCCGCCAGCGCGGAGCAGATCAG
>CAZCGF010000338.1:0-2984 GCA_964498115.1 uncultured Planctomycetaceae bacterium
GGGGCTGATGCGGTCAGAGCCGGACGCGGGGACGCGGCTCTTGTGTGCCGATCTGCTCGGGCGCACGCTGGCAGGAAGCGAGCCGCAGCTTGCGGAGCGAATGGCGGCGCTGCGGCGCGAGTATCACGCGGTCGCCGATGCGGCGCCGATTGACCTGACGGACCCGGCGCGATCGCCAGCGGTGGTGCCCGGGCGCTACCGGGCGATGATGAACTGGATGGTGTTTGCACTCTTCATGGCAATGACAGGACTGGGGGCCGCGTCGGTGCTTTTTCTTTCGGCAATGTCGGGAGTATGTCGCTATCTTTGGAGGCTTATCTATCGAAGGCATATCGACAGCGAAAGCGCAGCATCGTCGATTGTAATACGGTCAATTAAGCTCCGTATGGCCATTGCGGTTGCATGTATCGGCGGGCTCGTCGGCCTGCTGCAGGTCTTCTGGCCGCTTAAGAATGCGGCGTTCTTTTCCGAAGCCTGGGGCTACCGCGCGATGATTCTTGCATCCGCAATGGGGGCGATGCTCGTACTTGTTCGCGGTGCCGTTGCTATGCAACACGCGTTGGCATCGGATGGTGCGCGGTCGAGACAGTGGACTCGGGTTCTCGTTTCGGGCTTTATTTTCATAGTCCCGATTGTGCTGACGGTGATACCGCCGCCGTGGCTGGAATGGCCGATGCGCTGGATTGACTTGCGTGTGCCATCGATCATCGTGCTTATTATTCTGCTCATGGTTTTGATTGCCGTCGCTTATCGAGTGGTGTGCGTGCCCGCCCTGATCACGGCGGCGACCGCAGCAACGACGTGGCTGATTTGCATTGTCGTCGGGGTCCTGTGCATGCTGAATCATGGATTGCATGAGTTTGTAATCTCACGAAGCCCAGATTTTCGCTCCGATGAAATTCGTTCTCGATTGAGAACCGACTGGGAATTCCGATTTCTCACCGACATCGCCAAGGCCTATGATATCCCCTCGTCATGAAGGCTCAGATTCTTGCCATCGGGACCGAGCTTGCCATCGGGCAGGCGGTTGACACCAATTCGGCGTGGCTGGCTCAGCAGCTTGCCGCCGTGGGGATGCATACTTCGCGCCA
Source organism: uncultured Planctomycetaceae bacterium (assembly GCA_964498115.1). GTDB lineage: Bacteria > Planctomycetota > Phycisphaerae > UBA1845 > UTPLA1 > UTPLA1. The sequence continues at coordinate 1,092 of CAZCGF010000338.1, forward strand.
CGTCACCGTCGCCGATGATCTGGCGGACATCACCGGGGCCATTCGAGACGCCGCTGCGAATGCCGAGCTCGTGCTTATCTCCGGCGGGCTGGGGCCGACGGCGGACGACCTGACGCGCGATGCGCTGGCCGCGGCCATGGGCGTCGAACTCGTCTTTCACCCCGAGAGCTTCGAGCAGATCGCCGCGTACTTCGCCGCGCGAAAGCGCGAAATGCACGAGCGAAACCGGGTGCAGGCGATGATCCCCGCCGGGGCTACGCCGATCGAGAACCCGCGCGGCACCGCCCCGGGCATCCGGGCGAAGCTCGGGCGAGCGTCCGTCTTCGTCATGCCGGGCGTTCCGAGCGAGATGAAGGCGATGTTCGCGCGCGATGTGCTGCCGGCGATCCGCACAATGGGCGGCGCGGGCGAGGTGATCGTACAGCGCATCCTGCGGACTTTCGGCATGGCGGAGTCGGAGCTGGGGGAAAAGATCGTCGATCTCATGAAGCGCGGGCGGAACCCGGCGGTGGGAACGAGCGCAGCGGACCTGATCATTTCCGTGCGGATTAACGCGCACGGCAAATCGACTGACGTAGCGGCGGCCCTCGCCGAGCGCGACGTCGCGGCGGTGCGCGAGCGGATCGGGACGTATGTCTTCGGCGAGGGCGAAGATGAATTGCAATCGGCGGTCGCCCGGCTGCTGATCGAACAGGGCAAGACGATTTCCACGGCCGAGTCCTGCACCGGCGGGCTGGTCGCCAAACGGCTGACGGATGTCTCAGGCTCGAGCGCCTATTTCATTCAGTCGTTTGTGACGTATTCCAACGAGGCGAAGTCGCGGCTGCTGGAGATTTCGCCGGAGCTCATCGCGTCAAACGGGGCGGTCAGCGAACCGGTGGCAAAGGTGATGGCGGAAAACTGCCGGCGACTGTCGGCCACGGACTACGCGCTGGCCGTCACCGGCATCGCCGGGCCGACGGGCGGCACGCCGGACAAGCCCGTGGGATTGGTCTTCGTGGCGCTGGCCACGACGGAGCGGACGATTGTGCGTGAACTGCGGCTGGGCGAGACGATCACCCGGGAAGAGGTGCGTGACCGGTCGGCAAAGGCAGTGGTAAACCTGCTGCGGCTGGAATTGCTGCATCAGTTAAGATAATCCTGCGAATAAGGCGTGAGTTGACCTGTCGCGACCGCCTCTTTTGAGCTTGGCAGATGAGTGCACGATCAGTCCTTTCATGCGTTCTCGCAATCGTCATTCCAGTGACGTGGATTTCGCTTGTTGCTTGCACCACCGTTGATGCACAAGAAATCGAGGAACGACTTGAAACTGCCCGCACACTTTGGGCTGGTTGGACTGGGCAAACTTTGGTCTTTGCATGGCCCCCTGAGGGCAAAGCGAGCTTCGATCCGAATGACCACCAGAAGAGGTGTCGAAACTGGAGACCGATTCCGACAGGCGGGGAAAATCAAAAGTCGCAATGTTGTTATTGCGATATCGCCATTTTAATTGGGCGGCTTTCGTATAAGGGGCTGATAATAGCGGGTCCGGGGCTGAAGGGAATATCCCTCACAACAGGGCCATTCGGTCAATTCTTAATGATCGGAATGTGGCCGCTTTGTTTAAGCTCCGTCTTGTTCGCAATGCCGCTCTTTCTTATGTGCTGCGGCACGGCACGGCTCCGATTTCGAATTCGCAACTGTCTATGTGCAACTTGCGGTTATTGTCTCTTCGGAAACGAAAGTGGGATTTGCCCAGAGTGCGGAAGTAGGATCAACACTAATACCGTAATTCACCAAGTGAAACCAACATGACGATTCTCCCCATCATCGGTCTTGAGATTCACGTTCAACTCGCCACGCGAACGAAGATGTTCTGCCCGTGCGCATTGGAGTTTGCCGCGGAGCCGAACA
>CAZCGF010000339.1:0-2979 GCA_964498115.1 uncultured Planctomycetaceae bacterium
CGAGCGGATCGACCGCCGGGTAAATACCCAACTCAGCCAACTGCCGAGACAACACGGTCGTCGCATCCAAGTGCGCAAAAGCTGTCGCCGGAGCCGGGTCGGTCAAGTCGTCGGCCGGTACGTAAATCGCCTGTACCGAGGTGATGGACCCCTTTTTAGTGGACGTAATCCGCTCCTGCAGCGCACCCATTTCGGTGGACAGGTTCGGCTGATAACCGACCGCCGATGGCATACGGCCAAGCAACGCGGACACTTCCGATCCCGCCTGCGTGAACCGGAAGATATTGTCGACGAACAACAACACGTCCTGATTTTCTTCGTCGCGGAAAAATTCGGCAACAGCGAGACCGGTCAGCGCCACCCGTAGACGGGCTCCCGGTGGCTCGTTCATCTGACCGTAGACCAGTGCCGCCTTGGACTTCGTATGGTCGTCGGGATCGATGACTTTGGACTCCTGCATTTCGTGCCAAAGGTCGTTGCCCTCACGGGTACGCTCACCCACGCCGGCGAACACCGAGAATCCACCGTGGTGGAGGGCGATGTTATTGATGAGCTCCATGATGATGACGGTCTTGCCGACTCCGGCTCCGCCGAAGAGTCCGACCTTTCCGCCTTTGCTGTACGGCTCCAACAGATCGACCACCTTGATACCGGTCTCGAGCACTTCGGTCTTCGTGTCCTGATCTTCCAGACGCGGCGCAGGCCGGTGGATGGGGTAGGTTTTCTTCGCCTTGATCGGACCCTTTTCATCGACCGGCTCACCCAACACGTTGATCAGCCGTCCCAGGGTCTCACGACCGACGGGAACAGAAATCGGGGCCCCAGTATCCTGCACATCCATGGCGCGAGTCAGACCGTCCGTCGTCGACATCGCGATGCCGCGGACGCGGTTTTCACCAAGGTGCGACGCGACTTCGAGCGTGATCCGCACGGCTGGCTTCCCGGCAGCCTTATTCTCTTCCTGCGTCACCTTGAGCGCATTGTAGATGTTCGGCAATTGACCGGGGGGGAATTCCACGTCGACCACGGGGCCGATGACTTGAATGACTTTTCCTGTGCTCATAAGGCTCCTCTTGTCGTCAATGATGCACCCGGCGGATTACCGTGATGCAGCATTCCTCATTCCACATTTTATTTCAGGGCTTCTGCGCCGCCCACGATGTCCATGAGTTCTTTGGTGATAGCCGCCTGGCGAGTCTTGTTGTAATACAAGGTCACTTTTTTGATGAGTTGCCCTGCATTGCGAGTCGCACCGTCCATGGCTGCCATGCGGGCCCCGTGCTCGGCCGCCGCCGACTCCAGAAGGATGCGATAGGCCTGAATCTGAAAATGCTTCGGCACCAAGGCATTCAGAAGCTCGCCCTCGTCCGGCTCATATAAGTAACTACCGCCGATTGCGGACTGCCCGGTCGTACTCGGTGCCGTACCGAATTCGGCGGCCGCATCGATGGGGAACAATTTCTCGACGATCACCCGCTGCTGGATCGCGGACTTGAACTCGTTGTAGACGACGTAGAGTTCGTCGAACGTGCCCTTCACAAAATTTTCCGTCAGGTCGCCGCCGATATCGATGGCATGCTCGAAGGTCAGCTTGTCGAAGATTCCGGTCCACTCCTGTCGGATCGGCCAGGAGCGACGACGGAAATAATCCCGTCCTTTGCGGCCGATCAGGCTGAGGTTGACCGAAAGTCCCTGCGCTTCGCACTGCCGGACGAACTCGGAGCTCTTCCGCACGATATTGCCGTTGAATCCGCCGCACAGCCCGCGATCGCTCGTGACGACGAGAATTTCGATTTTTTTCCCCTCGCGCTTTTGAAGCAGGGGATGGGATGTACGATTGACGCGCTGACTGAGATTGCTGAGCACGCCACGCATTTTATGAGCGTAGGGCCTCGCAGCCAGAATACGGTCCTGCGAACGCTTGAGCTTCGCGGCCGCGACCATTTTCATGGCCTTCGTAATTTTCTGCGTATTCTTGAAGGCGGCGATTTTCCGCCGGAGAGATTGTAAGCTCGGCATTCTTGTACGCTCTCAGCAGTCAGCGCTCGGACCTCAGCTCAATGCTGAAGGTGAAGGCTGATCGCTATTTTGCTCCGTAGCCCATTTTCTGCTTAAAGGTCGCGATGATTTCCTTCAGCTTGCCGCCGACCTTGTCATCGATCTTTCCGACCGTGGCGATATCTTTCCGCATGTCCTGGTGATTCTGCGCCACGTAATGGAGCAGGTCCGCCTCGAATTGCAGCACCTTGTCCACGGGCACATCGTCCAGGAATCCGTTGACACCCGCGTAAATCGACAAGACTTGATCGGCAACCGGCATTGGCTTGTATTGCCCTTGCTTGAGCAATTCCACCATACGCACGCCACGGGCGAGCTGCATCTGAGTGGCCTTGTCGAGTTCGCTCCCGAACTGGGAGAACGCGGCCATTTCACGATATTGCGCGAGGTCCAACCGGAGAGTACCTGCCACCTGCTTCATCGTCTTGATCTGCGCGGATCCGCCGACGCGGGAGACCGACAATCCGACGTTAATCGCGGGACGAATACCGGAATAGAACAGGTCGCTGCCCAAATAGATCTGTCCATCGGTAATCGAAATGACGTTGGTCGGAATGTACGCCGACACGTCACCGGCTTGCGTCTCGATGATCGGAAGGGCCGTCAGGCTGCCTCCGCCCAACTTGTCGCTCAACTTCGCCGCACGCTCAAGCAGGCGGGAGTGCAGATAGAACACGTCGCCCGGATAAGCTTCACGGCCCGGCGGACGGCGCAGTAATAAGGACAGCTGCCGATACGCTACCGCGTGCTTGGACAAATCGTCGTACACAATCAATGCATGCTTGCCGTTGTCGCGGAAATATTCACCGATCGCGGCACCGGAGAAGGGGGCCAGGAACTGCATCGGCGCAGGATCGCTGGCCGTCGCCGCCACGACCATGCTGTATTCCATGGCGTGATTTTCTTCGAGGGTCTTGACCA
>CAZCGF010000340.1:0-2951 GCA_964498115.1 uncultured Planctomycetaceae bacterium
CCGATCAGTTCGTCGAGATGTATGTCAATAAGTGGACGCTGGACTACGGCGAGCGAGGACGGGCGGCGGTGCGGCTGCTCCTAAAGAAGGCGCACGAGGCGGGCCTGGTGCCGGATGCCGGGGAGATTGAGTTTATTGGTTGATCGTCGACCGATAGCGGGCCGACCATGAGCAATGAGAGCGAAGGATTGGGCAAGCCGGATGTCGAGCTGGCGGGGCTGCGAGTCTGGGTCCACGGGCGGGAGTACCCTGACAATCTCACCTATTGGGATGGCAACTGGCTCAACGTCACCATCGAGTGCTCGGCGCAGGATGCGATGGTGCGGGCAAGCGGCTCAATCGTACTTGCCTGGGAACTGGCCGACCTGCTCTGCGGGCTCGAAAAGCTGCACAGTACGCTCAGTGGAGATTACGAACTCGAGTGCATCGAACCCCACCTTTCACTGGCCCTGAAGACCGAAAAGACGGGGAAGATTGAGTTCGTCGTTCAGTTGACGCCGGACATCATCAATCAAGAGCACTCCTTCAAATTTGACATTGATCAGTCGTATCTGCCTGAGACGATCCGGCAGCTTCGCGAGCTGCTTCGTGCCTTTCCAGTACGTAATGCCGGAGGCCCGAAGGCGATGCAGTGGTTGACGACGAATCTGCCCGCTTGGGTCGGGCGATTGTTTGGCGTCAGAGGGAGCAGGTAGCTTGCCACTCATTACGATGAGTGATAAACCTGTACACCGTTGCCGGAAGACGATCTGCATGAAGCGACGCGCGTTTACCCTGATTGAGCTGCTTGTTGTGATCGCGATTATTGCGATCATCATCGCCATTCTTCTGCCTGCACTCTCCGGGGCGCGGCAGCGGAGCCGGACCGTGCTTTGTCAGTCGCGGCTTCGCAGCATCGGCGCGGGCTGGCACATGTACGCCGACGATCACGACGACGTGTCGGCGCCGGGCCGGCTGTACAACAAGGGCGGCGGCGTGTCGAACCCGGCGAACTGGTACGACGTCGGCAACGGCCTGGCCTATCGGCCGCGCTGGATCGCGATGATCGGCAAGTATGTGGGCATCTACGCCTATGACATGCCGCGGACCGACGTCGATCGACTCGATTACACCAACAATGTCTATCTGTGCCCGACGGTTCCGCAGTGGACCGACAACCGCAACGCGGGCTACGGCTACAACCACCAGTTTCTCGGCAACTCGCGGCAGGCCGCGGGGAAATTCATCAACTTCCCGGTGAATCGGTCGAGCATCTCCAGCTTCGCGGGAACGGTGATGGCCGCCGACTGCATGGGCACGGCGGCGGGCGTGCCTACGAGCGAACGACAGGAATACAACCTGCGCGGAACGGGCTTCACTGAGATGGGCAACCACGGCTGGACGCTGGACCCGCCGAGGCTGACGGCGACATCTGATCGCGGGACAGGCGATGCCGGGACGCCGCGCACGGCGGTCGATCCGCGTCATCAGACCAAGGCCAACGTGGTGTTCTGCGATGGGCACGTCGATTCCGTGTTGCCGCAGACGATCGGGTATCGCGTGCTGCCCAATGGGGCGTTTGTCGATCTGGAGTCGACGCCGGACAGGCCGAACAACACCTGGTTCTCCGGGAGCAGCCGCGACCTCGACCCCCCTGCCCTGCCGACGAAGAGCCCGGCGCCATGACGCACGTTAATCGCGTTCATTCGGGCGACAATCTGAAAGTCATGTCGCGATTGCCCGACGGCTGCTGCGATCTGATCTACATCGATCCCCCCTTCCTGACGGGCCGCGAGCGAACCGTGTCGGGCAAAAAGGGAAAACAGCGGGACAAGAAGGCGGCGTACGCGGACTCTTTTGCCGGTGGGCGCAAGGGCTATCTGGCGTTCATGCATCCGAGGCTGGAGCAGTGTCATCGGCTGCTCGCGCGGAGCGGGACGCTTTATGTTCATTTGGATTGGCGCGTCGCGGCGTACATTCGCATTGTTCTGGACACGATCTTCGGAGAGGAGAATTTTCTCAACGAGATCATCTGGCACTATCGAACCGGCGGCGTCTCGCGCCAGTGGTTCGGCCGAAAGCACGACACGATTCTGGTGTATGCCAAAAAGATCGGGTCGCAGCGGTTCAATGTTCTGCGCGAGGGTGTGTTCCGGACGGACGGGCTCAGGTTTGAGACGGACGGCCGGCCGTACAAGTCCACGACGCGCGGGAAGCTCTACTTCAACGCGGCGGGGCCGGCGCTGACGGATGTCTGGGACATTCCATTTCTCTCGACAGTCTCACTGGAACGACAGGGCTGGCCCACGCAGAAGCCGCTGGCGCTGCTCGACCGGATCATCCGGGCAAGCACGCGCGAGGGGGACTGCGTGGCGGACTTCTTCTGCGGCAGCGGGACAACGCTGGTGGCGGCGAAGCGGTTGGGGCGACGGTTCATCGGGTGCGACGCCGCCAGGGAGGCCGTTTCGATTGCCCGGCGGCGATTGAAGGAATAGTTCTCGGACGGGGGCTCCTGTTTGGCGCAAACCGGTGAAGGCAAATCGGCGTAAATCACACGGTTGACGGAGGTTTTACGGGGGATTAGACTTCTCGCTCGGCGTTCGGGAAGCTCCCGATGCCGGTAGTCTCTCCCCACGGGGCAGGTCGATGGCGCCGAGAAGGCGGTGGCGACCTGAGGGCATTCGGCACGCGGCCGAGCGCACTAGCCCTGGGAGTGACCCAATCGCAGCCGCGTCCAATCTGGCTCCTCAAATGGGGCTGAAACTCTTGGGATCTTCGGCGGACACCTGTCCATCGGCTTTCCCGGCTGCCTTGGAGATGAATCGTCTGTAAACGGTGGTCGCGCGCTATGTCATGAGCGCGTCGGGCTTTGCCGTTGACGGTTTGCTGTCGGACGATATCGAGTCGCTACCGCGATTTACCCGGTAGTGTAATGGTAGCACAACAGGTTTTGGTCCTGTTTGTCGAGGTTC
>CAZCGF010000341.1:0-2902 GCA_964498115.1 uncultured Planctomycetaceae bacterium
CTGCTGCTGAAGCATAACGGGGATACACCGTGGAGGGGTGATGCGCGACGCGATCGGGTCACTAGACGCTCTTAAATCGACTGATCTGGATGTCTACGCCGCGATTGAAGCGGAAGAGACCCGTCAACGTGACAAACTCTTGTTGATCGCGTCGGAGAACTTTGCCAGCCCCGCTGTCTTGGCTGCCCAAGGTAGCTTGATGACCAATAAGTACGCCGAGGGTTATCCCGGCAAGCGCTACTACGGCGGATGCGAGCATGTCGACACCGTCGAAGCGCTGGCGATTCAACGCGCCAAAGAACTCTTCGGCGCGGACCATGTCAACGTTCAGCCTCACTCCGGTTCGTCCGCAAACATGGCGGCCTATCTCTCCGTCCTCAAGCCTGGCGACACTATCCTCGGAATGGACCTCGCCCATGGCGGCCACCTGACTCACGGCAGTAAAGTAAGTTTCTCAGGAATGATCTTCAAGGCCTTCGCGTACGGAGTGGATCGACAGACTGAGACGATCGACTACGATGCCGTGCAAAAACTGGCGGAAGAATGCCGCCCACGAATGCTCGTCGTCGGTGCGAGTGCGTACGCGCGCGTCCTCGACTTTCCTCGCTTCCAACAGATCGCCAAATCGGTCGGCGCCTATCTCATGGTGGATATCGCCCATATCGCCGGACTGATCGCAGCGGGGCTCCATCCCAGCCCTGTCCCCTTCGCCGACTTCGTCACCACGACCACCCACAAGACCCTCCGTGGTCCCCGTGCCGGTATCGTGATGTGCAAAGCCGAGCACGCCAAGGCCGTCGATAAGATTATCTTCCCGGGGCTTCAGGGCGGACCCTTGATGCATGTGATCGCGGCCAAAGCCGTGGCCTTCAAAGAAGCCTTGTCGCCCTCCTTTAAGAGATATCAGCAGCAGGTGATCGCAAATGCTCGTGCACTCGCACAGGGACTCGTCGACCGCGGCTACAAGATCGTTTCGGGTGGAACCGACACCCATCTCTTCCTGGTGAACCTCACCAACAAAGGCATCACCGGGAAGGAAGCCGATGCGGCGCTGGACGCGGCAGGTATCATTGTCAATAAAAATGCCGTTCCTTATGACGAAAAGCCCCCGTCCGTGGCCAGTGGCATTCGGCTTGGCACACCGATCGTCTCCACCCGCGGCATGCGAGAGGCAGACATGAAAGAAATCGTGGCTCTCATCGACCGCGTCCTGCAACACCGCCACGATGCCGCCGTTCTGGAAGAGGTCCGCGCCCAAGCGAAGGCGTTGTGCAACCGCTTCCCTATTTTCCACTCCTACTAGCCCACAGGCATAAGGGCAGGGTCGCCACCAGTGAAATGTCCGTTCTGCGACGAGCTCGAAGACAAGGTGGTGGACTCGCGTATGGCCAAGGAAGGCGAGGTCATTCGCCGGCGCCGCGAGTGTCTCGGCTGTAAACGGCGCTATACCACCTACGAGCGGGTTGAAGAAATTCTCCCGGTGGTCGTGAAGAAAGACGGGCGGCGCGAATCATTCGACCGCACGAAAATCTTGTCCGGCCTCAAGAAAGCCTGCGAGAAGAGACCCATCAGCACGGCGACGATCGAGGACGTCACGGATCGCATCGAGAAGCGGATCCAGGAGATGGGCGAAAGTGAAATTGAAAGTCGGGTCGTCGGCGAAGAAGTCATGAAGGAGTTGCACCAACTCGACCAGGTTGCCTATGTCCGGTTCGCGTCGGTCTATCGCGAGTTCAAGGACATTGATCAGTTCATGGACGAGCTCAAATCCCTGGCTCAGCAGCGTCGGGAGCGGTGACGGCGGGCTCCTCAGCCCCTCGCTCTGTTTCCTCTCCTTCGTCTCTCTTCCTTCGATTTCTCAGCTCAGCAATCAATTGCACCCCGGCAACCAACACTGGTTCATAGAACCATGGCATCTACGAAACGTCGTTCCACCAAAGTCCGTAGTAAGTCGTCGAAGGTTGGCGCCACCAATGTCGCCATTATCGGCGCCGGGCGTGGCGGAACCGCGCTCATGGAGATTTTCGCCAACGATCCGCTCGTGCAAATCGTGGGAATTGCCGAGGTCGACGCGCAGGCGCCCGGCGTCATGCTCGCGAAACAACTCCAGATCCCCGTGACGCGTGACTATCGCAAACTTTTAGCGATGGAGCGGGTAGACCTTATTATTGATGTATCCGGCGATGCTGAGGTCTGGCAATTCCTGCAGGACTTTCACCGGATGGGCGTCACCATCATCGGCGGAGCCAGCGCCAAGTTTATGTGGGAGTTAATCGGCGCACGAATCCGCGCCACTGCAGAAATCGAGAGCACGCTCAATAAGTACCAGTCTCTCTACCGACTGTATGTCAAAGAAACCGGCGCGGCGGTCACTGAAGAACGGACACGCATCGCTTGCGAGATCCATGACGGTCTTGTCCAGAGTCTCGCCGGCGTCAATTTCAAGCTCGACTTATGCCAGGAACTTGTACGCAAAAACCCGAAAGCAAGTCTCGCCACAATCAAGGAAAGCAAGGCCCAGCTGAAACTCGCCATCCAAGAAGCCCGGCAAGTCATCTTCAATTTGCGGCCCCTCCATTATGACAAAATGGAGCTGATTCCCGCGCTGACCAACTACCTCAAGTCCTACGAAACTCAGGCTCGCATCAAAGCGCAGTTCACCGTGACCGGGGATGAACAAATTTTGTTTCCCCGAACGAAGATCTTCCTGTTCCGGATTATTCAGGAAGCCTTGAGCAACGTCCAGAAACACGCGAAGGCCGATCGTGTCTCGATCAAATTGGAGATCAACCTGGAGATGCTCCGCGTAACCATTTCAGACAATGGCATCGGCTTTGATATGGACGCCGTATTGCGAGACCCTGATAAATGGGACCACTTTGGCATTCGAGGCATTATTGAG
>CAZCGF010000342.1:0-2901 GCA_964498115.1 uncultured Planctomycetaceae bacterium
TCGCTTCGCGTCCTGAAATGCTGTGGCCTGGTCTCATGCAATGAGCTGCCGGAGACAACGGGTCAGGCTGGAAACAGAGCAGCCCATCTGTGGTGACCATGTGCCGTGAGGTGCTGGGCCGCAGCATTCCATGACGCGGACGATCTTTGACTCGGCCGTCGCCGACCTTCAGCGGGAACCCATGACCTACACCGTTCTGGCAAGGAAGTTTCGCAGCCGAACCTTCGACGAGGTCGTTGGCCAGGGCGCCATCACCACCACCCTGAAGAACGCCATCTCCCAGGACCGCGTCCATCACGGCTACCTCTTCTGCGGCACCCGCGGCGTCGGCAAAACCTCCATGGCCCGCATCCTCGCCAAGGCCCTCAACTGCCTCACCGCCGACAAGCCCACCATGACCCCCTGCGGCAAGTGCGACTCCTGCGAGATGATCGCCCGCGGCGAAGATGTTGACGTGGTCGAAATCGACGCCGCCAGCAACACCGGCGTCGACAACATCCGCGAGCTGCGCAACAACGCCATCTTCCGCCCGACGCGCAGCCGCTTCAAAATCTACATCATCGACGAAGTCCACATGCTCAGCACCGGCGCCTTCAACGCCTTGCTGAAGACCCTCGAAGAGCCCCCGTCGCATGTGAAGTTCATCCTCGCCACCACCGAGTCGCAAAAAGTCCCCGCCACCATCCTCAGCCGCGTCCAGCGCTTCGACTTCAAAAGCATCTCCCCAACCGAGATCGCCGCCCAGCTCGCCTTCATCTGCAAAGAGGAGAGCGTCGAAGCCGAGCCCGACGCCCTCAAGCGCCTCGCCCGACTCGCCAACGGCAGCATGCGCGACGCACTCTCCCTGCTGGATCAGGTCGTCTCCATGGGCGGCATGAAAGTCTCCATCGACGTTGTCAACGAGCTGCTCCCCGTCGCCCACGACGAGCTCTTCGCCGACCTCATCGACAAGCTCGCCGCCCAGGACGCCGCCGGTGCACTGGCCGTCGCCGATCAAAGCCTCTCCCAGGGTCGCACCCTCGACATCTGGTGCAACCTCCTCATCAGTCAGATCCGCGACCTCATGATCCTCCGCGTCTGCGGCGAAGACACCGACATGGTCGACGTCCCCGCCGGCCTCCGTGCCCGCCTCGCTCAGCAGGCCCAGCAGTTCGACGGCGGCGCATACGTATACATGATCACTGTCCTCGAAGACCTCCGCCGAAGCGTCAAATCCTCCGGCAGCGGCCGCGCCCTCCTCGAAGCCGCCGTCGTCCGACTCGCCGAGGCCGCCAACTTCTCCTCCATCGAGTCGCTCCTCGCACAGACCTCCGGCGCACCGAGTGAAACGCCCCGGCCCCGGCCCACGGCCGCTCCCGCGCCGCCGCCGCCCGCGCGACCTTCGACACAATCATCCGCCCCGGCCCAGCCCGCGCCGCCTCCCCGGCCCGCCCCCAAAGCGCGGCGCACACCCATGACCGACGCCGCACAGGCATCCGCCCCCATCGGCCGACGCATGACCCAGGCAGACTTAAAAGCCGCCACCGCCGAACCCATGGTTCGCGCGGCCATGGACATCTTCGGCGGCCAGATCGTTCACGTACAAAGAGCCGACGCCGAAAGCAGCGGCCCCATCAACGAATCAAACTGAGGTGCAACCATGTTCGGGCAACTAGGCAATATCGCGGGCCTGATGAAGCAGGCCAAAGAGATGCAGTCCAAGATGAAGGAAATGCAGGAGGCAGTTGCGAGTGCCCGCTTCGAAGCCGAAAGCGGCGCCGGCGCAGTCAAGGCCGTCGTCAGCGGCAAGATGGAACTCGTCGCTCTGACGATCAGCCCCGAGACCGTCAAGTCCGGTGACGTCGAAATGCTCGAAGACCTCGTTAAGTCCGCCGTCTGCGCCGCACAGCGCAAGGCTGCCGACGGCATGCGCGAAGAGATGCAGAAAATGACCGGCGGCATGAACCTCCCCGGCCTCGAAGGCTTGATGGGCCAGTAACCCGATGCCCGCCTCAATCCCGCCATCCCTGTCGCGGCTCATGCAGGAGTTCGAAAAGCTCCCCGGCATCGGCCCGCGCAGTGCCGAACGCCTGGCATTCCACATCCTCAAAAGCGACAAGGACGCCGCCCTCGCCCTCGCCGGCGCCATCCGCGAGGTCAAGGAAAACGTCCGCCACTGCCGTTCGTGCTACAACCTCACCGAGGCCGACCCCTGTCCCATCTGCGCCGACCCCCGCCGCGACCAGTCGCAGATCTTCATCGTCGAACAGCCCAACGATGTCGTATTGCTGGAGTCCACCGGCCTCATCCGCGGCGTCTACCACGTCCTCCTCGGCCACATCGCCCCCTTGGATGGAATCGAGCCCGGCGATCTCACCATCGACGCCCTCCTCGCCCGCGTGAAAAAGGGCGGCATCAAGGAAGTCATCCTCGCCACCAACCCCACCATGGAAGGCGAAGGCACGGCCCTGCACATCAAGAGCGTCCTCGCCGACTGCGGCGTCCCCGTCACCCGCCTCGCCCGCGGCCTCCCCAGCGGTTCGCAAATCGAATACGCCACCCGCGCGGTCTTGCAAGACGCCATCGAAGGCCGCCGCACCTACTAGGCACCTTGTGCATCAGCGTAGCGTCCGGCGCCTCTGCCGGACGTGAATCGCAAGGAACATCTCCTGACATGCAACACTGCATCGACGCGCAATCTGCCATAATCCTTATTTCCCCCCACGAACCACTTTCCCCCCAACGTTGCCAACTTCCTCACTCGCCATTGGCATCTTCACGCGCAGGGTAGCATGGGCCTCCGGCCCGTGCGTACCGAATGACCAAGTGCCCTCCGGTTTCCTCGCTAACCCCCGAACATCCGCAAGAGCTCCCGCATCCGCGCCAGATGATAATCGTCGTGGTCCGCCGTAAACCGGCACA
>CAZCGF010000343.1:0-1628 GCA_964498115.1 uncultured Planctomycetaceae bacterium
GGGTTTCCCCACAGGATCCTAAATCCTGCGCGTCTGCCAGTTCCGCCACTCGCGCCTGAGGGGGTTGAACGAAGATTGTCGCTGCCGGTGAAACCGGCGTCAAACCACATCTAACCGAGCGATGGCGGATGGCGATTTATGAAAATGCAAAAGGGGCCGCCGGACCTATCGTGCTTCCGGCGGCCCCGGATATGCAGGACTTATTTTCGGGCAAATCGAATCGACCCGGCCTCCAGCTTGAGCGTAATCGCGCTCGCCTTGCCGGCGTCGATCTCAAATGTTCCCTCGCGAGACTCCTCGCCGATGAGGACCGTCACCGCATTGCCATCAAACTTGATGGCGGGAAGTTCCATCTTTCCCAGTTTGAAGCGCAGGCCGCTCTTTGTGGCGCTGATGCGGAGCGTGCCGAACCAATTGTTCGTGTAGGTTCCGCAATACGACTTCCGCGGGAGCGCCAGTTTCTTTACGTCGGCTGAGTCCGCCTCAGAGTCTATCTTTGCCGCACGGGCGCGAATCCCAGGCAGGCGCTGGCCCAGCCCAAATCGATGGCCCGGGAGCAGGTCCGGTACGTTTGCGTCGAGGAGCTTTTTGTAAATGTCCACCGACATGATCTGGTCGGCGAAGATGGCCGCCGGTGCACCCGCATTGGTGAGAACGACGACGCCGATTTTTTTCTCCGGCAGGAATGAAAAGTGGGCGCCGGCCCCGATGTACCCGCCTCCGTGCGAGGCATAAACGGGGCCGTTCGGCTGAAACGTTCCGACACCCCAGGCCAATCCAAATCCGTTGATGACGCGGATGCTTCCGTTGGGCGCCTTCGAATGCAGCCGAAGCATCTCGGCGGCGCTGGCGGAGTTGAGGATGCGATTGCCGTCGATCTCACCGCTGTTCATCCATATTCGCAGCCAGCGGGCTGCGTCATTGATCGAAATGCCCAGTCCGCCCGCCGCGTGCATGGTGCTATCCATCTTGCGGTGGCGGGCAGGCTCCAGTTCTTCGGCGCCGACTTCGTACGGTGTGGCGTAGTCCGTTCCGCCGTACATGCGATTGGCGTAGCCCGTCGTTTTGGACATACCTGCGGGTTTGAAGATCACCTCATCGAGATAGTCCCGCCATGACTTGCCGGTGACGGATTCGATGATGCGACCCAGTAGCGTGAAGTGGATGTTGGTGTACTCCGGGCTTCCCGTGACCGTGCCGTACTCCTTGAGGAGGTGGTAATACCGATCATCGGTAATCTCGCCCGTGTACGCATCCAGGAAAACGACCGGTCCGCAGTTGATGCCGTATGCATGGCACATCAGGTCGCGGACCGTGAGTTTCATCGTCAATTCGGCGTCCGGCAGTTCCAGCCGTGGCAAGTATTTCTTCACTGGGTCGTCCAGTTTGATCTTGCCCTGGTCGACCAGCGTCATGATGCCCGTGGCGGTAAAGGGCTTTGTCGCCGAGGCGATGTAGAACTGTGTATCCGGCGTGACAGGTAGCTTCTTGGCAATGTTGCGATACCCGAACGTATCGAGATAGATCACCTTGTCATCCTTCACGACCACGATCGCCAGGCCGGGCACGCAGAACTCGTCGAGAACCCCCGTCCAGCGCTCGCGGAGCCCGGCAAGCTCCTTGGGGAT
>CAZCGF010000343.1:1638-2861 GCA_964498115.1 uncultured Planctomycetaceae bacterium
ACGCCGCGGAGGTCATCTCGCCCGCGAGCGAAGCCGAAGTAATGAGGCCGGCCGCGGTCAGTGATGTGACCCATCGAAATTTACTCATCATGTATGGTCTCCAATTTCCGGACAAAAAAGGCGGCTCGCACTATTGCATCCATCTTCCCACGCGGTCGTGCGGACTTTCTTGGACAGATCATGCGCGAGAGGAAAAATCAAAGTGGGGCTTCAAATCGGCTTCGACGTTGGCGAGTCGTCGGTATCGGGCCGGCGAAAGGCCGAGTTGACGGCGAAAGGCCCGATTGAGATGGGGCTGATCGAAGAACCCCGCGTCCAGGGCGGCCTCGCATAGCGTCACGCGGCCGCGAGCCATTGCATCCGCGGCGTACTGGACGCGCAGACGACGGATGAACTCGACGACACCACAGCCGTAAACGCGCTGAAACGTGCGGGTCATGTGGACTGGATGAACGCCAACTGTCTCCGCGAGGCTTGAGACGCGGATCGTGCCCGGCAGCGACGCGCGGATTTCGTTTTCGACGCGAGCCAACCAAAGTGGCCGCGTTGCGGGCATTCGCCTGGTTTGTGCGGCCGCCACGCCCAGGGCATCGAAGGTCAAATCGTTTATCGCCGGTTGCGGCTTGGCACTCTCCGAATTGAGGAGGATTGTGAACATATTGAATAATACGGGAGCGAGTCGGGGATCCGCGCCGCAGCGATAACCGCAAAGGGCGAAATCACCGTCACGATGTAGTGCTTGAGAATCCCTGGGAATTGCGATTTGAAGTGTCGTCGTTTGCCAGTCGCCAAAGTGGTCAGCGTGCAGCACGCCGGGCGGCTTGATGATGCAATCGCCGACGCTGGTGCGAATGGAGCCGAAGGCGGATTCTTCTTCAAAGGCGCCGCGGATGACGAGGGTGATGCTGGCAGACTCGTGAGCGTGATTCTCCATCCGCCTGCCCGGTAGGTAATGGACGATGCGGACGCGCACGCCCAATAGATCGAGGGCTCGATCAGCCTGGCCTCGGGCGATTCGAATGTGAGGCAATGGCACGCGCGGACTCCCATCGGCCGCTTCGCGGCGGTTGGGAGGGTATTGGCGAGTGGAGTGCAGATATTCTCTGGATCGACAGCGACGGAAGCCGAATCGGACGCAGGGACGCGAGACTACGGGGTCGCGTCACTTAGCCGCCGATGCGAACGCCCGTCGAGGCGGCGCCGCGAAGGCCAAAGTGCAGGAT
>CAZCGF010000344.1:0-2852 GCA_964498115.1 uncultured Planctomycetaceae bacterium
TGGAATCGCTGGTTTTTGTGCTGTTGTTCACAGTAGTCGTGATGGTGTGGATGAGTGAAGGCTCCCAAGCTGACATGTCTATGCGACAGGTGTGTTCCCAACGTGTAACAGTGTGCGGAGATCGGGTGCTTAAGGATGTGCCATGGTCTGCCCTGTCCCCGCAACCTGTCGCAATGCCTGATCGGGGGCCCGGGTCTGCGCGTCTTCGAAATGACAGACGGACCGATTCGGGTCGAGGTCGACCACTCCTCCACCTGAAATAGCGCCGGCGATTCCAGGCTTCGTTTCTACTGGCTCAAGCAGTCAGGTGTTTCCCCTTCGCGCGTAGACATTCCTTTCCCACGCTCCATGCTCCCCCTTTAACACTGGCTGTGATCATTCGCAGGGTGACAGCGTCTACTGTCCCGCTGCCGTAAGGGAGGTGGTTCCCATTTCTCTCAGCGTTGTTGCGTACATTTTTGTCGGTTTAGTGGGAGCGGTCCTGGGTGCCGGGCTGTATGAGGTCTTTCGCCGTCGATCGGCGTTGGCTCGTCGTGCCGAGGCCGAGGATCAGTCGGCGCAGATCGTTCAATCGGCTCAGCGTGAAGCAGAGAATCTCGTCAAAGAGGCCAAGCTCGAGGCCAAGGATCTGGTCTTTCAGGCAAGGATCGAACTCGAAAAGGAACAAAAGGCCAAGCTTGCCGAAGTTTCCAATTCGGAACGGCGTGTGTCCCAACGGGAAGAGGGACTGGATCGCAAGTTCGGCCTACTTGAGAAGCGGGATCAGGAAGCGCTCAAGCGGGAGCAGGACTTACTGAAGCGTGAGGAGGCACTGGTACAGAAGGACGCGGCCTGCGCGCAGGCGCTGAAACAGCATCGCGAGGCCCTTGAGCGGGTGGCCGGCTTGACGGCTGAGGAGGCCAAGCGGCAACTCATCCAGGATCTGGATAGTCAGGCACGGTTGGAAGCGGCCGGCCTGGCCAAACGCCTGCTCGAAGAGGCCAAGGAAAATGCCGACCGGGAGGCCCGGGAAATCATCGCCAGTTCCATTCAGCGTGTGACGCGGGATTATGTGAATGAAGCGACCATCTCGGTGGTGCCGATTGCCAACGATGCGATGAAGGGCCGGATCATCGGCCGGGAAGGGCGAAACATCCGGGCGATCGAGGCGGCGACGGGGATCGACCTCATCATCGATGAAACGCCGGAGGCGGTTATCATTTCAGGGTTCGATCCGCTTCGTCGTGAGATCGCCAAGGTCTCGCTTGAGCGGCTCATGCACGACGGCCGAATCCATCCGACGCGTATTGAAGAGATCGTTGAAAAGGTGAAGGTCGATATTGAAAAGCTGATGATCGAAGAGGCTGAAAAAGTGATCTTCGAGGTTGGTTTGTCTGATTTTCACCCCGAGTTGGTCAAGGTGTTGGGGCGGCTCAAGTACCGAACCAGCTATGGGCAGAATAATCTGTACCATGCGCGGGAAGCGGCCTATATCTGCGGCATCATGGCCTCCGAGTTGAAACTCGACGTGAAGCTCGCCAAGCGGGGTGCCTTGTTGCACGATATCGGCAAGGCCGTCAGTCACGAGGAAGAAGGCCCGCATGCCATGCTGGGTGCGGAGATTGCTAAGAAGTACGGCGAAAACGCCAAAGTGGTGAATGCCATTGCGGCGCATCACGAACAGGTTGAGCCTATTTGTCCGGAGACCGTGCTGGTGGCGGCGGCGGAAGCGCTGTCGGCGGCACGCCCGGGGGCCCGCCGTGAAGCGTTGGAGTCGTATGTAAAGCGGCTGGAGAAATTGGAGTCGCTGGCGACTGTCCACAAGGGTGTGCAGAAGGCCTATGCGATTCAAGCCGGTCGTGAGATCCGGGTGATTGTGAAGCAGGAAGATCTGACCGACCCGGAATGTTTCCAGTTGTCGCGGGATCTGGATAAGAAGATCGAGCAGGAGCTGACGTACCCGGTCCAAATCAAGGTGACGGTGATACGGGAGAGCCGGTTCGTCGATTTTGCGAAATGAGTACACGGTTATGAAAGTTCTGATGATCGGCGACATCATGGGCGAGCCAGGGCGTCGGTCCGTGGCTCGCCTCCTGCCGAAACTGATCGCCAACCATTCCATCGATGTGGTAGTAGGCAACGGCGAGAATGTGGCCGGCGGGTTCGGTATTACTCCTGACCTGGTGGACGACCTCTTTGATCTCGGGGTGTCGGTCATCACCACGGGGAATCATGCGTGGGACAAGAAGGAAATCCTCGACGTGTTTCCACGTGAGCCGCGTCTCCTGCGTCCTGCGAACTATCCCGCCGGAGTGCCGGGCCGAGGCAGTTATGTGTTTACCACGCCCGGTGGCGAGTCCTTGGGTGTCCTGCATTTGATGGGGCGGGCGTTTATGCCTACGATCGATTGCCCGTTTCAGGTCGCGAAGCGGGAGATTGAGTCTCTCAAGAAGCAGGTTTCGGCGATCGTGGTCGATATGCATGCCGAGGCGACCTCTGAAAAGATGGCGATGGGGCATTACCTGGACGGGCTGGTGACGGTTGTGG
This sequence comes from uncultured Planctomycetaceae bacterium, assembly GCA_964498115.1. Taxonomy (GTDB): domain Bacteria; phylum Planctomycetota; class Phycisphaerae; order UBA1845; family UTPLA1; genus UTPLA1. The sequence goes on from CAZCGF010000344.1 coordinate 2,527, forward strand.
CGGGGACACACACCCATGTGCAGACGGCTGATGAGCAAATCCTTCCGAAAGGCACGGCGTACATCACGGATATCGGCATGACCGGCCCGCTTCATTCGGTGATCGGAATTAAGAAAGAACTGGCGATCGAAAAGTTTCTCACCGGCATGCCGCGGCGCTTTGAAGTGGCCTCGGGTCCCGTCGTGTTCTGCGCGGTATTGATGGAGCTGGATGCCACGCTCGGCAAGGCTTTGTCGATCGAACGGATTCGAGTGGTGGATTGATAGGTTCGTCCAGCCAATTTCTCAGGTTCGGTAAGATATGACCGGCCACACCCTTCCGCTCCC
>CAZCGF010000345.1:0-2829 GCA_964498115.1 uncultured Planctomycetaceae bacterium
GTCCCCTTGGCGCGCAGGGCGGACAGAATCACGTCGGCTGCCTGCTGGACGCTGAAGCGCTCCATATTCAGGAAAATGTCGCATCTCCCCGGATCGTTGACCTCCATGCCAAAGTGATGCCGAATGAACCGAGCCCTTTCATGCTCGATCTCCTCGATTTCGCGGGCGGCGCGCTCGGGCGTCACGTTCTTCGATCGTGCGTAGGCTGTGACGCAGTAGTCTCTTCGGGCGTGAATCCTGATTCGAAGGCCGACATCCCGAGGGAGTATCAGATCCGCCGCGCGCCCCAGGAAGATTGCGTGTCCCTTACGGGCCAGTGAGAGGATCGTCTCTGAAAGCCGATTGAAATAATCGTCTCGCAATCCGCGACCTCCGCTCATGCCTTCGACGAGACTTTCGAGCCAGTTGAGGTCGCGTTCGTCCATGGATTCGTAGAGCTGCCGCCGGCACTCGTCGTCGCCGGCCATGGCCTGGAGGATTTCCCGGTCGAACATGGGCCAACCGAGCTTCAAGTTGAGGAGTGTGGCCACCTCGCGGCCGGGAAGGCCGACTGCGCGCGAGATAGCGATGAAGTCGGCGACCTGTCGGCCGCCTGACAACGGGACAGCGCCTCGTTGCGCCTGGGCGAGCTCCCAATTTCGCATCTGACGTTCGACGATCCGGCCGATACCGGGAGATTCATGATGTGTTGAACTGGCCATGGCGTACCTCCACTGGATAAGGGCGGCAAATCGCGTGCCTGACGCGAGAAGCCGGATGCCGAAGAGCCTGTACCCAACAGAATGGTATGCAGCTGGGGCGCAAATGACCGCAGGTAACGCGTGGGCGCGCCAATTCACTGGTTTCGGCGGATTAATCCCGCTCTAGGGCTGCCAGGTCTGGAGCATGTGGATGTAGTTTCCACGTAAGAGCGAGGCCGGGTCGGGGCAGCGAAGGAGATTCATACTTCCGCACATCTGCTGAATCGACTCGTACTCATGCTCATCCATCCAAGTCTTGATCTCCTGGAGCATGTGCCCGAAGTGGCCGATGCCGTGCTTCAGGACAGCCGAGACGACCTGTACGGCGTTGGCGCCGCTCATGATGGCCTTGACCGCGTCGATGCCGGAATGGACGCCGCCTGTTACGGCGAGTGAGCCTTCGACATGGCCGGAGAGTATGGCGAGCCATCGCAAGCGCAGCAGTAGCTCGGAAGGATGCGACAGGTGCAGGTGCGAAGTGTATTCCAGATCTTCGAGTGAGATGTCAGGCTCGAAGAATCGGTTGAAGAGGACGAAACCGCTGGCCCCGGCCTCTTCGAGCTTGGCCGCAAAGTGAGCGGGGGCTGTGTAGAATGGGGACAGTTTGATGGCCAGGGGGATTTTGATCTTGCGCCGGACTTCCAGGACGACCTGTGCCGTTCGTTCTTCAATGGCGACGGCGGACTCGTCCGGGGACGTTGAGATCTGAAACACATTCAGTTCGAGGGCACTGGCGCCGGCCTGCTCGATTAACTGGGCGTACTCCAGCCATCGGCCAAGCGAGCTGCCATTGAGCGATGCGATGACCGGGATCTTCACGGCATGGTGGGCGCGCTGAACGTGTTCAAGGTACTCCTCGGGACCGAGCATGTATTCCTCGGGCGAGGGGAGGAACGACAAGGCTTCGCCGAACGAGTTGGCGTGGTAGTCGACGGAGCGATGGGTGGACATGGACTCGGCCGTAATCTGCTCTTCAAAGAGGGATCGCAGGACGACTGCAGCCGCGCCTGCGTCTTCAGCCTGACGGATTCCGTCCAGGGTATCGGACAGAGGGCCTGCGCCGAGGATCAGCGGGTGAGGCAGGGTGAATCCGAGGTATTGGGTTTCGAGGTTCATGTTTATCGCTCCTCGCGGAAGTGGGGTGGGCCAAACACTTCCGACTCCCTACGGTGACAATGTCACACTTTTGCCGCGGCCTTCTCTGTTGAAGCCGGGGGCGATTCCGCACGTCCGTTGCCATTGCCGGCACTGGGAACCCGGAGGGCGGCCATGTGCTGATAGACGGCGATGCGTCGCTGGGCGGCTCTCTGTGCTTCGGCGGCAAGCCATTTGAAGCGCACGGGATCAATCTTCTCGACCATGCGGAATCGGGTTTCGTTTCTCATGTATTCGTTGACCGGGATTTTGCCGGCGGGGGCGTCGACGATGAGCGGCGCTTCACCGGCGGCGGCTCGTCGCGGATCGTATCGATAGAGCGGCCAGATGCCGGATTCGACGGCGCGCTTCTGCTGATCGACGCCGTGTTGCAGGTCGTATCCGTGTGCGATGCAGTGGCTGTAGGCGATGATGAGCGACGGACCGTGGTAGTCTTCGGCCTCGCGGAAGGCCTGAACCGTGTGATTGTCCTTGGCGCCAAAGGCGATGCTGGCGACGTAGACGTGACCATAGGCCATGGCCATGAGGCCCAGGTCCTTCTTGTTGATGCACTTGCCGGCGGACGCGAACTTTGCCGCGGCGCCGATCGGCGTCGCCTTTGACTGCTGGCCGCCGGTGTTGGAATAGACCTCGGTGTCCATCACGAGGACATTGATGTCCTTGTCGGTGGAGAGGACGTGATCGAGACCGCCGTAGCCGATGTCGTATGCCCAGCCGTCGCCACCGAGGCACCAGACGCTCTTTCTGACGAGGTAGTCGGCAAGGGACTGAAGCAGCTGGGCTTCCTGCCGATCGATCGCTGTGAGCTTCTTTTGAAGCACGGCCACGCGCTGTCGCTGGGCGAGGATGGACGCGTCGTCGTCCTGTTCGGCGTTGAGGATCGAGTTGACCAGTTCGTCTCCCAGCGAACCTGCGAGGGATGACAGCAAGTGTC
>CAZCGF010000346.1:0-2816 GCA_964498115.1 uncultured Planctomycetaceae bacterium
CGAAGGTCGAGAGCACTTTTGGCAGTGCATCGCCGGATCCGACTGCGACGATTTTGAGGCGGTCAGGGTGGAGATGTTTCTTGGCCGCCGCCAAAATATCCTCCCGCGACAATTTCACGACCTTCTCGCGAATCTGCTGAATGAAGTCCTTGGGCAATCCATCGTACTCCAGCTCGACCAGGCGACTGACGATGGCTGACGGGCTGCTGAACGAAAAGACGAACGAATTGACGTAGGCTTCTTTCGCCTCAGCCAATTCCTGATCGGTAACCAGTTCGGTCCGCATCCGCTCGATGTTGGCAATGAACCGGCTCACCACTTCCTGCGTGGATACCAGCTTCGTTTCGGCCCGCACAAGCCACACGCCCTGATCGTGGACGCCGGTGTTCAACCGGCTCCCGACGGAATAGGCCAGGCCGCGCTTCGTCCGCACGTCGTTGAAGAGCCGGCTTCGGAACGAACTGCCCCCGAGAATGTCATTGGCAATGGCCAGCGCGACATAGTCGGGATCCTGCTCTCTGATCGACAGATGGCCGACCCGTAAATGAGTCTGCGACGTTTCTTTATTGACGAACCGCACGGCCGGTTTGGCGGCATCGCTCTCCGGAATATCGGCGATCGCGAGGACAGGGACGGCGCCTTTCTGCCAGTCACCGAACACCGCGCGCAACGCCGCCAGCATCTCGGCTTTCTTGAAATCTCCGGTCACCCCCAGAATGATGCCGTTTGGATGAATCGTGCTCCGGTGAAATGCGATCACATCGTCACGGGTGATGCGCGTGAGCGACTCCGTAGATGCCTCGCGGGCCGTGGGATGATCTGGACCGTAGAGCAACTTAACGAACTCCCGGCTCACGACCGAACCGGGATTGTCCTGCCGCCGACGCACGCTCTCCAGCGCCTGCAGCAAGGCGATTTCAAGGCGGCCCTGTTCGAACGCCGGAGCCCGAAGAAGCCCGGCGAAAATCTGCAGTCCGCGAGGAAGATCTTTGCTGAGCACATCCAGCGAGGCGGAACCGGACTGGCGCCCGATGGAGAAGCTGACATCACCGGCAAACTGTTCCAGCTCCACGTCAATCTGCTCGGCCGACATCCCGCCCCCGCCGCCGGTCCGCATGACCGTCCCGGTCAGGCCCGCGAGGCCGATCTTGTCAGACGGATCAAGCCAGGAGCCAGTTTTCATCGAAGCGGTAATGGTGATCAGCGGTAACTCGTGATCTTCCAGAAGATAGACGACCATCCCGTTGTCGAGTACGACCCGGTCCGGCTCCGGCGGTGTAAACTCGACCGGCTTGAACGTCATCGGCCGCGGATCACCAAGGACCGGCCCGGCCGCGCATGCCGTCATGACCGGAACCAGAGCCAGTGCGACGAACAGACTCACCACCATTCCTCCCTGACGCTTCGTGCTTCTCATCGTGCCACCTCACTGCCGGACACCCCGGCGATCTGTTTCTCACTCGCCTTTTTCACGAGCGTGCCAACCGTCCGATTCGATTTTGTAAAATAGGCGGTCGCCACCCGCTGAATGTCCGCTGCCGTCACGGCGGCGATTTTATCGCGCGACTTCAACACATGCCGCCAATCACCCGCCACCGTTTGATACAGCGCCAGCTGCGACGCCAGGCCGCTGTTCGATCGTAACGCCCGCACCAGATCGGCATCCAGATTGTTGACGATTTTCTGCAGCTCTTTCGCCGGCACCGGCTCGGTCTTGAGCCGATCCAGTTCCGCATAAATCGCCGCTTCAACTTCCGCCGGCGTATGGGGCGCCAGCGGCGTGGCGGTGAGGACGAAGAGATTCGGCGCACGGACTCCGGGATAGTTGGCATCAGACCCGACCGATGCGGCCAACCGTTTTTCCCGGACCAGCGTGGTCTGCAGCCGGGACGTCAGCCCGTCGGTCAGGATTTCGTCGATCACATCAAACACGTCATCGTCCGGATGGCCCAGTCCCGGTTTGTGATAGCCGATCGCGACGATCGGTTCGGCATCAAACTCAACCTCGACACGGCGTTCGCCCCGCTGCTCCGGCTCCACCGTCACAATTGCTGGTGTCGCGCCGGCCGCCGGAATTTTCCCGAACGTGCTCTCGATCAGAGCGATCACCTCTTTCGGATTGACGTCCCCCACGATCGCGATCGTCGCATTGTTCGGTCCATAGTAAGTCTTGAAAAAGGCCTCCGTGGATGCCGGAGTCAGCGCGAGGATGTCCGAGCCCCACCCGATGGTCGGCACGCCATAGGGATGCGCCCGAAAGGCCGCGGAGGTAAAGGTCTCGAACAGCAGCCCGTTGGGGCTGTCGTCGTTCCGCAAACGGCGCTCTTCCATCACGACGCCGCGTTCTTTATAGAATTCCCGGAGGACCGGATTCGCCATACGGTCGGCTTCAATAGCCGCCCACAGCGGCAGACGGTTGGCCGGCAGACTGATGGTATAGCGCGTGAGATCCTTGCCCGTCGAGGCATTCAAGCCCACGCCACCGTGGCGCTGATAGAGCAGAGCCATTTCGTTGCCAACCACATATTGACCGGCTTGCGCCTGCAGGTCCGCGACCCGTTTCTGCAACGTATCCAGCGCAACCTGCTCCTCCGGCGTCACCGGATCAGCCTTCTTCGCCAGTTCGCGCTGCCGTTGATCCAGCAGGGTCCCGACGCGATACAACTCGTCGAGCGTGACTTTCTCCTTTTCATAGTCCTTCGTCCCGACGGTCCGCGTGCCTTTGAACGCCATATGCTCGTAGAGATGGGCCAGTCCGGTTTGGCCGACCTGCTCGTTGACCCCTCCCACCCCGAACGTGATGTTGATCGAGACCA
>CAZCGF010000347.1:0-2187 GCA_964498115.1 uncultured Planctomycetaceae bacterium
CGGTCTCCCTCCTGCCAGGCGATCAACACCGCGCCGAGCATGGCGGCCGTGAGCAGCAGTCCGATCACTTCCAGCGGCAGCACGTAACGCGTCATTAACTCGACGCCGATCTGTTGCACCGGCGCGGTTTTCTCGACGTTGAGCGGAACCGGCAGGTCTTTCGCATTGAGGATTGCCACCGCCAGGCAGCCGAACACCGCCGCGCCTATACCGAGGCCGACATACCACTGCGAATTGAGAAAGGGTTTCGGTTCGATGCCGCCGCTGCGCGTGAGCAGGATCGCAAACACGATGAGAATCGCGACCGCGCCGACATAGACCAGAATCTGTGCAAAACCGACGAACTCCGCGCCCAGTCGCAGAAAGAGCATGGCCACGCCGAGGAAGCTGACCGCCAGCGAGAGCACGCAATGGATGAGATTGCGCAGCGTCATCGCCGCCACCGCGCCGGCGACGGTCAGGACTCCAAGGATGAAGAGGGCGAAGGTCATGTCCAGGCGGAGTGATGGAGTGATGGAGTGATGGAGTGCCGCCGCTCCATTACTCCACTATTCCCATACTCCATTCGGCTTTCAGTCAGCATAGCGATATTCCCGCTTCGACCATTGGCGGGCTTTGAAGAGGCCTTTGCCGAGGGCCAGGTAGGGCAGGAGAATCAGCCCACCACATGCAAGCCAGCCCACCCAGCCGCCGCCGATGAACCGCCACAGCCCGGCGGCGATGACCACGATCAACGACATCGGCAGCATGAACTTCCACGCGAAGTTCATCAGTTGATCCATGCGCAGCCGGGGCATGGTGCCGCGCACCCAGATGAACAACGCGATCAGGACGAGCAGTTTGCCGACGAACCAGACCAGTCCGGGCACCCAGCCGTCGAGGAACGCGAACGGCGCGTGGTAACCGCCGAGGAACAACGAGATGGCCAGCCCGCCCATCGCAAACATGCCGAGGTATTCGGCCATGAAGAACAGCGCGTACTTGAATCCGGAGTATTCGATCAGGTGCCCGGCGATGATCTCGGACTCACCTTCCGGGATGTCGAAGGGCGACCGATTCGCCTCCGCCAGCGACGCGATGAAGAACAGGATAAAACCCGCGATGCCCCACGGCGTGAAGACGTGCCAGTGGGTGAAGCCTCCGGCCTGTGCGCTGACGATGTTCACCAGCGAGAGCGAACCCACGGCCATGATCACGCTGAACGTCGAGATGATCAGCGGCAGCTCGTAGCTGATCATCTGCGCGATGGCCCGCATCGATCCGAGCAAGGCGTACTTGTTGCGGCTGGCCCAGCCGGCGCAGAAGATCAACAGCTCGGTCGAAGCGCCGATGGCGAAGAAGAACAACAGACCCGCATCCAGGTCGATGGGCACGATGCCGTCGCCGTAGGGGATCACCGAGAACGCGAGGAAGGCGGGAATCAACAGCAGCACGGGCGCGAGGAAGTGCAGCACCTTGTCGGCGTTGCGCGGGACGACGTCTTCCTTGATCAACATCTTGATCCCGTCGGCCATCGGTTGACCCAGGCCGAAGAGCTTCCAGGGCAGGAACGGCAGGCCGACGCGGTTCGGGCCCATGCGATTCTGGATCCGGCCCAGACCCTTGCGCTCCAGCCAAGTGGTCAGCGCGAAGAGCGTCGCGAAACCGACGGTGATGGGAACAATGGTGAGTAGGATGGCCGCTGGAACTTGCAGCGCTTCCGGCAGGGCATTCACCAAGGCGTGCTTGGCGTTGACCAGGAACTGGTCGGCATTGGCGAGGATGGGGGCGGCGAGCGGCGGCAGGCTCATGAACGGGCGCAGTTTTTACGATGCGGCCGGAGCTGTCGAGGCGGGAGTTGGCGGAGGCGGTTCGGATTTTGGCTTCGCGGCCGCATCGGCGGCGGCTTTGGCTTTCGCTTCGGCATCGGCCTTCGCCTTGGCGGCGGCTTTCGCAACTGCGTCGGCCCGCCGATCATCGATCTCTTTCGCCATCGTCGGATGAATCTTCTGGAGATGGCTGTTCGGCGTGGCGAGCTGTTCCTTGTGGACGACGAGGCCGCCAAAGCGATCCGCGCTGGCGATCTCGAACTTCGTATCCATGAAGATCGACTCGAACGGGCAAACTTCGGCGCAGATGCCGCAGCTCATGCAGACCGACAGGTCGATGTCGAAAACGGCGGGATAGAGCTGCGGCTTGCCGATGAAG
>CAZCGF010000347.1:2197-2802 GCA_964498115.1 uncultured Planctomycetaceae bacterium
CGGGCATTCCTTCTCGCAAATCTGGCAGGACACGCAGCGCAGGCCCTTCTCGGGATCGTCGCCGTCGAACACGAGGATCGGGAACTGGCGGGTGTTCTCCTTCAACTGCGCGGGCACCTCGGGATACTCCTGCGTGGGCAGGCGATCCTTGTCGACATAGCTGCCGAAGAAGTTCCGGGCGGTTTCGCCCATGCCTTTGATGAGTCCGGTGCCGAGCATAACGTGACGCGAATGTACGCGAACGGGCGGGAATGGGAATCAGATTCTCGGAGGACGGGAATTGGCGGACCGCTAAATAGCGCTGATTGACGCTAATCAAACTGCGGGAAATGCCTTCAGACTCAACCGGTCGGCTCCATTTACGGGCAAGTCGTCGCGAACCGCCGGCTGACGTTCGCCTTCACCGCGGGCTGCCGAGTAATGCGCAAAGGCAGAACGAATCGGCGCCACCTTAGCTGCCTTCCCAGTTTGAAACTGGATCAGCGCCCATTTAGCGCAATTCAGCGGTCCGAACTCACCGATCCACCTCCCCCAGCACGATGTCCACGCTGCCGAGGATGACGATCACGTCGGCGACGTTGTGGCCGAGACACATATCCTCAAGG
>CAZCGF010000348.1:0-2733 GCA_964498115.1 uncultured Planctomycetaceae bacterium
GTCGCCCTCCGGCTCGGTGGCGAAGGTGCAGGTCGAATTGAGCACGTAGTGGTTGTAGATCTCGCTGACAGCGGGCATGTCGGTTGGTTGAGCGGCGCGGATGTTCATGACGTTTGCCTCGACCTCGATCGTGCTATGATAAACCGTTCGCGACGGAGGCGGGAATGCGTCTGAGGACGCCCGCCGGATTGACACGGTGACCCCTCCCTGACGGTCGGCTCTCTGATCAGAAAGGCCCCAATGCCCTCAAACGAATCCGCTGATCGACCGCCGATGACCGAGGAGCAGTTGATTGATCTGGCCCTGCGGCAGCCGCTGGCGTCGGAACAGTTCAAGCCGGTCGATCTGAATTTGGACCGGCGCGAGGGGCTGAAGATCAAGTGGTCCGACGGCCACGAGAGCAAGTACCCGCTGGCGTACCTGCGAAAGCGCTGCCCCTGCGCGACCTGCCGGACGGAGCGGGAAAGCGCCCAGCCGAAACCGGCGTCGCTCTCGCTGACGATCCTCCCGGCGAACATCGACAAGGCGACGGTCTTCTCCGACGCGAAGCTGGTCGGCAACTACGCCATCCAGATCACCTGGGCCGACGGCCACTCGACGGGGATTTTCGATTTCCGCTACCTGCGGGTGATCTGTCCGTCGAACAGCCGTTGAAATCGGCGACAACCGGTCGATCCTGAACCGCTTCTGCCGGGATGCCGGAAACTGCCCTCACCCGGCTTGGCGAACGCCCTTTATTTTGGGGGCGTATAGCCCTTGCGGTAAGATCGTTTACACAGATATCCGATACGTCCGTCTCGGGCGGGGCCGGGGGCCTTGGTGCCTGGGGTCGGGTTCGCCATGCTTCGGGGGAGCCAACTGGAGTCGCCGCATGAACCTTCGTGAAATTCGCCGTACCTTGCATTCATCATTCCGTGCGCCGCGCTCGATCGGGCGCAGCATCGTCGTCTTTGCCCTGGTGCTCGGCAGCGCCGCGCTGGCCGCCGTCGCCGGCGACCGGCGATCGGCTGACGAATCGCTCTTCTCCCGGCAGGCCTTCCTCGATCACGTCTCGTACCTCGCCAGCGACGAGCTGGAAGGGCGCGGCACGGGGCAGGAGGGGATCGACAAGGCCGCCGAGTACATCGCCGACTACTTCGAGGACTGCGGCGTCAAACCGGCGGGCGACGACGGCACCTACTTCCAGAACTTTTCTCTCAAACTGTGGAAAAAGATCTCTCGCGGCACACGGCTGAAGATCGGCACCGACGGCAGACCGGCCAGTCGCTCGGCCAAGCTGCACAAAGACTACATCCCGTTTCCGTTCTCCTCATCCGCCGCCTTTGACGGCGAGGTGGTCTTTGTCGGCTACGGCATCGTGAACGACGACCACGACTACAACGACTACGAAGACATCGACGTGGCCGACAAGGTCGTGCTGATGATGCGCCGCGCGCCGCGCTTCGCGGAGTTCGGCATGGCCGACATGTCCTTCCGCTCCAAGTCGAGCCGCGCCAATGCCCGGGATGCGAAGGCGATCCTCATCGTGAACCCGACCTTCGACGAAGACGGCGACAAGCTATATTCGTTCGACGAGTCATCCGGGGCGGCCTTCGGCATGACGCCGCCCTCGTACGGCGTGCCCATGCTTCACATTTCGCGGGCGGTCGCCGAGCGCATGCTCGAGACCGGGGGCCTGCCGGACCTGGCGACGATCGAAGAGAAGATCGACAACTCGCACGAGCCGATGTCGGCACTGCTCAAGGGCGTGAGCGTGAAGGGTCGGGTGAAGATCGCCGCGGTGGAGAGCCCGGTGAGAAACGTGGTGGGACTGATTCCTGGCAAGGGGCCGAACAAAGACGAATACATCATCCTCGGGGCCCATTACGACCACCTCGGCATTCGCCACAAGGGCGAGGAAGGCTTCGACCCGGAGAAGGACATCAGCAACGGGGCCGACGACAACGCGAGCGGCACAGCGTTGATCATGACCATGGCCGACGCCTACTCGCGCGGGCGTGCACCGAATCGGTCAATCCTGCTCATGCTGTTCACCGGTGAGGAGCGCGGCCTGCTGGGTTCGGCGCACTTCGCCAACAAGCCGACGATTGATCTGACGAAGGCGGCGGCGATGCTGAACTTCGACATGATCGGCCGGCTGCGCAAGGACACGCTGGAGGTCGGCGGCATGAGGACCGGCGACTTTGAGGAGATGGTGCGCGACCTCGCGGATGAACATGGTCTGAAAGTGAAGGACGGCGGCGGCGGCCGGGGGCCGAGCGATCACACCAGCTTCTACAACAAGGACATCCCGGTGCTCTTCTTCTTCACCGGGCTGCACAAGCAGTATCACCAGCCGGACGACGACACGCCGCTCTTGAACATTGACGGGGCGATCCGCATCGCCAAGTTTTCGGCGGACATCATTGACGCGATTGATTCCAGACAGGTCGCGCCGCAGTTTGCCAAGGATTCGCGCAGGCCGCGCATCGGTCGGCCGGATGATGAGGATGAAGACGATGACGTGGCGGTCGCGGCCGCTGCGCCACGCGCCAATCCGCACGAAGCCCCGCTCAGCGCAGCGAGCGCGGGGCCCGGTGACCGCGTGCGACTGGGGATCAGGCCCGATCCGTCCGACAGCAATGGCGGCATATTGATCGGCGAGGTGATGGACGACACCCCGGCCGCGCAAACAGACCTTCGAGCAGGCGACCGGCTGACGCGACTGGACGGCAAGCAGGTGGAGGGGATTGA
>CAZCGF010000349.1:0-2716 GCA_964498115.1 uncultured Planctomycetaceae bacterium
CACCGACGGTTTCGATGGTATTCTGCAGGCGCTGTTCGTCCTTAAATGAGGCCTGGACTCGCAGCAAGGCGTAGAAAATTGCTCGCGCCAGCCGCCGGCTGGTTCGTTCCACATAGAGAGCCGCGGGCCGTACTTGGAGGTGTGCGAGTTCCCGTCGATCCGGCAACGGCCCTTTGCGCCATTGTCGCAGGTACCAGGGCAGGTAGAAGCGCATGAGCTTCAACGCCTGCCGGGCTTGTTCGAGTATGGAAAGACCATCCGCATAGAAGCGTTTGGCGCGATCCAGATGAGGGCTCAAACCTTCGCGAACTACGAAGGGGCGCAAGATATCGGTGGCGCCTTCGCCGATTCGATACATCTCCGCATCGCGAACGAGTTGTTCGATGCCGAAGGCGGCTTCCCCGCGGGCGTGCTTGGAGTCGGCGGTTTCGTACCCCATCCCTCCGAAAATCGTCTGCGCGTCGCGGATGAACCGGATCGTGTGTTCTGAGCAAAAGATCTTGGCGACCGCGGCTTCGATGCGAATGTCGTAGCGGTGTTGATCGGCCAGACGCCAGACGAGCAGCGCCAGTGCCTCCATGGCGAACAGGTGGCCGGCCATGTCCCCGATCCGGATCTGCTGCGTCTGCCGCTCTGCCAACGGCTTCTGAAACGTGACCCTGCTGTTGGCCCGATCCAGAGTCGGCTGCCAGGCCTGTTTGGCCATGCCCAGGCAGATGGCGGGAATGCTGATACCCCGCCCCACGTTCAGAATCGTCAGGGCATACTTCAATCCCTTGCCGATGTCGCCGATCACCTGTTCGATCGGCACCTGCACATTCTTCAAAGCGATATGGGCGTTTTCAATCCCGCGACAGCCTTCAAACTGACAGCGTTGGCGTACCAGCACTCCTGGTGTCGCCATGTCCAAAATAAAGGCCGTGTGGACGTGATCGTCCGCCCGCTGCCCCTGCGGTGCCGGAATCCATTCGACCGTTCCCTCACACTCGACACGCAGAGCCGGAACGCGAGCGACGAGCGTGACGTACCGGGCAATCGGCCCGTTCGTACACCAGAGTTTTTCGCCGTTGACCAGGAAATGGGTACCGGAGGAATCCAGGACTGCTTCGGTTCGCACATTGGCCGCATCCGAGCCGGTCATTGGTTCGGTGAGGGCAAAGGCTGAAATGGCCTCCTTCGCGACGAGCGGGAGGTATTTTCTCTTCTGGTCTGCGTTTCCGAAGAGGAGGATCGGCATAGCGATACCGATGGACTGCGGCACCGCCACCGTCAGCGCCAGAATGTTGCTCCAACCGGCGATCAGGGTCAGGACGCGGCCGTAGTTCGTATAGGACAAGCCCAGCCCGCCATATTCTTTGGGAATCTTCATACCGAAGGCCCCGATCTTGAACAGTCCCTGGATGACGCGTTCGGGAATTTTGGCCTCGCGTTCGATTTCCTCCGGGTCGACCTCGTGGAGCAGAAAGTGTTCGACCTGTTTGCAGAAGGCCTCGCCGGCGGCCTTCTCTTCCGGCGGTTCGGGAGGTGTCAGCAGGAGGTTGAAGTCCGGCCGGCCGTCATAGAGACCGGCCAGGAAACTTTTTCCGGTGAATCGCTCGCGGGCTTCTTCGATCCGTTCAAAACCTGTAAAAAGGGTGCTCATCTGGTACCTAACCCGATCCGGTCAACCGGATTCTTTTTATTGTCTGTCACGATATTGGGCCAGGGGGCCCGCCAAGCGGGATTTCAATTCCAAACGCTTGGGTTTCCCGGTGGAGGTGTAGGGCACCTCCGTACCCATCACCAGCACTTTCGGCTGTTTAGAAAACGGCAAGCGCCCGCGGCAATGGGAGAGGATGTCGGCCTCCGTCGGGGGCGATGCCGGGTCTTTCGGCACGATATAGGCGGCGATCTCCTCGCCGTAGTAGCGATTTTCGAAGGGGAGGGCCATGGCGAACTGCACGGCCGGGTGTCCCTTCAACACGTCGTCGATTTCCAACGGGGAAATATTGACGCCGCCGCGAACGATGAGTTCTTTCAAACGGCCTGAAATGAAAAAGAACGGGCGTCCCCGGTCGTCGGCGATGTAAAAGCCTTCGTCGCCTGAACGGAACCAACCCCATTGGAAGGCGGCTTCGTTGGCCTCGTCCCGTTTGAAATAGCCGGCGCAGACTGTGCGTCCCCGGATGCAGATCTCCCCGCGTGCCTGCTCAGCCACCGCCTTCCCGGACTCGTCGAGAATGGCCATCTCGTTGTGACGGAGAGCCGTCCCGATCGAGGGAAAATCGAAATCTGTGAGCCAGTGACGATGTTGAGGTCCTGTGAGGTCGTTCGGCAAAAAACAGGAATAGCAGGTTGTTTCAGACAGACCGTATCCATGGCGAATCGGGAATCCAAAACGATCTTCGAAGCGCTGGGCCGTGTCCTTCAGCAGCGGTCCTGCGCCGCAGAGCACACCACCGAAGCGATCCAGGCGATAGGCGGCGAGGTCTTCGTCGGCATCCAGAAGAAACTCAAGTAATGTGGGGACGACGCTGACGCTGGTCACCTGTTCTTCGTGGAGCCGTCGCCAGAAGCTGCCGGTCTTGAACTTCCGGTTCAACACGACGCTTCCCTTACAATAAAACGGAGTCATCAGAGTGACGACGATGCCGTTGACATGATGGATGGGCAGGACGCACATCACACGGTCGGTGAGACCGAACCCATGCCGGTCGGCGATGGCATCCGCATCGAT
>CAZCGF010000350.1:0-2709 GCA_964498115.1 uncultured Planctomycetaceae bacterium
AATCCGCCGCCGGCCGCCGCGCCGGTAACCGACTCGCGCCAACTGATCGGGTTCGACCAGACATGCCGCGGCCTTCGCGTCTGCTCGTCGCGGTTCTCGGAAAGATGCAGCGTCCCCGTCAGCCGCGAGAGCCACGTAATCTCCCCCTCCTTCGCGCCGCGCCGAACAAAGAACAGGCTCAGCGACACAAGGAACAAAGACGCGATAAACGTCATGCACACATACGAGTACTGCGGATACGCCAGGAGCCGATTGATCGGAAATCCGTAATGCGCCACCGACGCCGCCGACGGCGCCGGCGTCTGCCCCAACACGACCGCAAGCGAAAGAAACGGATGAAACGCCGCAAGCCAGCTCATCTTCGCCCCGGTCGACGGAGCGGGCTGAGCCTCCGGCGGAATCAGCGCCGTCGTCGCCCCGATGTAGTAGACGATGATGAGATAAAGCGCGATCGCGAGATAAAAAGTGAAGATCGTCCGGCCGGTCCCGATCTTGATCACGCTGATCGTAATAGCCATCGACCCCGTCAGCATGGCCGTCGCGCCGGCGATGGAAATCGAAAGGGCGATCTCCTCACCCGTCACGCCGCCATAAACCATCATGATGCAAAACAGGGGAATGCCCGCGAGAAGCAGCATGAAGACAAAGTAGAGACGCGACAGCAGCGACCCGAGCACGATCTGGCCGTTGGTCAGCGGGGTGGACAGGAGAATGTTAAACGTCTGCGAGTCCTTCTCCTGTGTGATCGCCGCGGCGGTGAAGATCGGTGCGATGATGCACACCATGGCCAGCTGCACCAGCGAGACGACATTGAAGACCTTCGTGGCGTTCTTGGCGAGATCGGAGAGCGACGTCTCGCCGGACTGCAACACAAGCACACCGATGGCGACAATGGCCGCAAGAATGGTCAGGTAAGCCGTGCGAATCCAGAGATGTCGAAGTCGCCGACCTCCGGCGTATACCACGCGCACCACGATCGGATTGGCCGGGGCCAACCGCCAGAACCAGATACCCAGATCACGCAATACGGCCTGCATAAAAAGACTGATGCTCCGATCGCAGCTTGAATCAAATCCCGGCGCGGGCAGCTACAGCGGCGGCTCCTTCATGCCTCGATCGACCAGCATCTGCCGAACCGTGCTCTTCGCGGTGGCGCGCTGCTTGGAGTCAGGCAGGCCGTCGATGCGCTTCTTCAGTTCCTCGTCGAGATCGAGCAGCGGCTTCTGCAGCCGATCGAGGTCGGCCTCCAGCGCGAAAAGCGAAGGCCCGCGCGACTGGATATCGGCCCGCCGAATCAAATCTCGTGCGATGAGATTGTCCTTGATCTTGCGCCGCCAGTCGTCGGTCTTGATCATCAACGCGCGGTCTCTGCAGTCCTTGAGGATGGCCTTGGCCGCCGCAATCTGCTTCTCGTCGAATTGATAATACTCGCCCGCCTGAGTGACGTAGTTTTCCCACTCATCATCCGCGCGAAGCCGCCACTCAATCCATCGCTCGGCATCAATGCGAGCCCGGCGATGCGCCTCGGGCTCACTGGGGTCCACCGGCGTCGGCTGAGCCTTGGAAGGGTCCTTGTCGGCCGGGTCCCAGAAAGGATTGGCATTGTCACCGATCTTGCCCTCCTCCCACCGCGCCATCCGCGACTCGAAAACGGTAATGCCCGCGGCGGCGGCGGTCAGATCGCCGGTCAGCTTGAGGCGCTGCGTCATCGTCATTTCCTTGCCGATGTCAGCGCCCATCTGCGTGATGAGGTCCTTGAATTCGGGAATCATGGGTTTGACCATGCGCGAGAATTCCTTCGCCGCTTCCTGAGTGAATCGGCCGTCGTTCTCGATCATGCTCGCCATCATGTATTCCATGACCTCCTGGCCGTTTTTCTCATTCTTATGAGCAAACCGGAGAATCCGCTGCTTCATCGCCTCGGACACGGCATCAGCCTGCTTGTCGCTGAGGCCGTAGCGGTTGGTCATGCCCAAGGCGAATCGCTTGCTCATCGCCTCCGCGATCTTCGGCGTCAGCCGAAGCCCCCGCTCGGTCGGGCGCATGTACTCCGAAGGGTCCGGCTCAACCGCCGTCGCCGAAGCAGGATCATCCTGCGGTGACTCTTGCGCTACGCCCGCGCGGGCGAGCAGAAGCAAGGCGGCCAACGAGACCAGCAAGAGGCGTCGTAATAGAAATGGATCGGATAGTGTCATTGCACGATGCCTTTCGTGAAGCGCATGAAGGCGGTTTCGAGATTGACCTGTTCTTCCCTGATTTCACGAATCGGTATCTTCGCCACAAGCAGAGCGTGGGCGATAAATGAAAAGTCGTGCGTGTCCTCCTTGAGCGAGACGAGCAGTCGCCCGTCATCCGCCTCGACCAGTTGCACGGGCTTGAGCTTCTCGATGATGGCGGCCGCCCTGTCCTGACCTTCGCCGACGCGAATCTCGAGCTTGGTGCCCCCTCTCGTTCGGCGCACGATCTCCTCAATCGGCCCGTGAAACAGCAATTCCCCGCGCTCGATGATGCCGATGGTCGTACAAAGCTCGGCCAGCTCGTGAAGAATGTGTGAGCTGATGACGATCGTCTTGCCCATCCGGCGAAGCTCTTTGAGCAGCTCGCGCATCTCAATGCGCGCTCGCGGGTCCAATCCGCTCGCCGGCTCATCGAGGAACAGCACCTTCGGGTCGTGCAGCAACACTCGGGCAACCGAAAGCCGCTGCTTCA
>CAZCGF010000351.1:0-2708 GCA_964498115.1 uncultured Planctomycetaceae bacterium
GTCCGTCACATGCGCATGGTCTGCCACCGCATCTGCAATCGCGTCGACCACCTGCTCGGCCGTCATCCCCGGCACCGTCGGCACCGGCAACAGTTGACCGTCGATCAAGACATCCACCGAACCTCCCTGCGTCGTGCCCTGAATCAAAAACGGCGATCCCGGACAACACGGCCGCAAACTCACCTCGGCGACGTTCACGAAGCACTGATCGCAAACCGCCCCCGCGATCTCCAGCGCACAGCAGCTGATCATCGCCGGGTCGCAGTACTCGCCCGGTACCATTTCCCACTCAATATCTCCCTCATCCCCCGCCTCACCAGCCGCCGCCAGCGAAATCGAACCGCCGCCCCCCGCCGCGCGAGGCTCGCTGAAGCTATCCGGAATGCCCACCATCGAGCCGTCGCTCTTTTCCGGGAACGAACCGGGATCAATCGGCATCGAGAACGTGTACGGAAGGATGACCGGGGCCGGCGTCAGATTCTTCACCGTCCAGCGCGCCGTAAAGTTCGAGCCGTCCACCACCGTGAAGTTCGTCTGCGCAATCGTCACCTGCACGCCATTCTTCACGATCACCTTGAACCGCTGATAGTCCCCGGGAATCTCCTCGCCGTTCCCGCAATCGGTGATGACAACATCGAAAAACGCGCACGTACCGTCCGGCACACCCGGCGCGACGATCACCGTCAGCGGAACAGTCGTCGTCGTCCCATCCGGCACGCTCACAGCGCCCGATGGAAATGGCAACGAAAACCCCGGCGGATTCGCCGGATCAGGCAGAATCTCATAGTAAAAACAGTCCGTCGAGTTACCGCCGTTGAAAATGAAAATCTTCCCGCCGATTGGGCCACCCGGCGGACCCGCGCCCATCATCCCGCCGCCGCGACCGCGACCGCCGTTGCCCGTCGAGTCCGTCATCGCATCCTCGGCGCATTCATCATCCGACGGCGAGTCCGGCGGAAGCGGCGTCAGCGGATACTTGCTGCGAAACTGCCGAATCGCCCGGCACGCCGCCGCCAGATCGCCGCGCGCCAGCGCCTTGCGAATCTTCCGCGCCTTCGATTCCACGTTGCAGGCCGTCACGACCGGACTTGATAAAGTCGAAATCAGGAGAGCCGCACAACACGTCAAAGCCGCGATTCCAACCGGTAATTTGCTTATTTTTCCCATAATACTCCCTCGCACGAAGTAAAAGTGACACCGCTCGCGTGGACCAGGTGCCCTTTCGGCACCTCATCCACGCGCGATTCTCCGCCCGAGACTTGCGATCCTCATCAGTAATGGCAAGAATCAAGTGAGTAGGGTGCAGGCAAATCTCCCATTTTTTTTCCATCTGGGGGCGACTCCATGACTCCCGAGCAAGGGCGCGACGACCTGACCAAGCTGCTCGCCGCCTCCGGCAAGGGCGATGCGGACGCCGCCGCGCAGCTCTTCCCCCTCGTCTATGAGGAGCTCCACCGCCTCGCCTCCGGCTACATGCGGCAGGAACGGGCCGACCACACCCTCCAGCCCACCGCCCTCGTTCACGAGGCATTTCTGCGACTGTTTGGAAAAGACGCCGACTCCGGCCACTTCGAGAATCGCGGGCACTTCATGGCCACCGCCGCACTCGCCATGCGCCACATCCTCGTGAACCACGCCAGGGCCGCGAAAACCCAGAAACGCGGCGGAGGTCGCCCGCTGCAGATCCTCGAAGACGCCGTCGCCGCCTTCGACAACAGCGCCACCGACCTCCTCGCCCTCGACGAAGCCCTCCACCGCCTCGCCGAACACGACAAGAATCAGGCCCGATTAGTCGAAATGCGCTTCTTCGGCGGAATGACCAACGACGAATGTGCCGCCGTTCTCGGCATCTCCCGTCGCTCTATCCAATATGAGTGGGCCCATGCCCGGGCATGGCTCCGCGGCCAATTGGAAGGTCGGTAAAAAATGTCGGACCTGTGGCGACAGGCCAAGGATCATTTCTTCGCGGCCCTCGACCAGCCCGAGGCGAAGCGCGAATCGTTCGTGCAGGCGAACTGCGCCGACGCCGCCGTCCGCGCCGAGGTAATGCGCCTGCTCCACCTTCACGCCCATTCAGGTGAGTTTCTCCAGACGCCGATCGGAACCGCCGCCGCGTCCTCAACCACCGGTGACGTGCTCATCGGCCGACAACTCGGCGAATTCAAAATACTCCGCCGCATCGGCGCCGGCGGAATGGGCGTCGTCTACGAAGCCGAGCAGGAAAGGCCCCATCGCCGCGTCGCCGTCAAACTCCTGCGACCCGGATTCGCAACGCCCTCCACACTCCGCCGTCTCGAGTACGAAGCCGAAGTCCTCGCCCGCCTCCAGCATCCCGGCATCGCCCACGTCTACGCCGCAGGCACCTTCGACCTCGGCGACGGCGCTCAGCCGTGGTTTGCCATGCAGCTCGTCGAAGGCAAGCCGCTGCACGCATACGCCGGCGACCACCTGCGAACCATCCCACTTCAGCTTGAAGTATTGCTTGAGATTTGTGACGCCGTTCAGCACGCCCACCAGCGCGGCGTCGTCCATCGCGATCTGAAGCCGTCAAACATCATCGTCTCCGACCAGCCCCGGATCGACGATACCACCGCCGCCCGCGCCCTTTGCCGGCCGATCATTCTCGACTTCGGCGTCGCCCGCGTCATCGACGCCAATCTCCAAACCACCATGCAGACCGCCGTCGGCGAACTCGTCGGAACACTGGG
>CAZCGF010000352.1:0-2655 GCA_964498115.1 uncultured Planctomycetaceae bacterium
TCGTATATTTATTCGATATCAGCCACTCGCCCGCCGCGATGAAGTCGTCAAACACATTCTGCTTGTTCTTCAGTCGCCCGGCATCGTGCCATTCCTTGCCGTACTCACCGCCGCCGCGCAGGTTCGCCACCGCATACACCCCGCCCATCTCCATGAACACCAGCCTGCTCACC
Organism: uncultured Planctomycetaceae bacterium; assembly: GCA_964498115.1. Lineage (GTDB taxonomy): Bacteria > Planctomycetota > Phycisphaerae > UBA1845 > UTPLA1 > UTPLA1. The sequence goes on from CAZCGF010000352.1 coordinate 174, forward strand.
GAGAACGACGGCGTGATCGACGCATTGAACCCGCCGTACGCATAAAGAAGCGTCGGGTTGTCCCCGGTCAGCGCCAGACCCTTCTTGTGCGTGATGAACATCGGGACCTTCGTCCCGTCCTTGCTCGAATAGAAAATCTGCTTCGTCTCGTATCGGCCGGGATCAAAATCGACCTTGGGCTGGCGATAGACACTGCTCTGCCCGCTCACCATGTCATACCGATAGATCGTCGGCGCCATGTTGAAGCTCGTGTACGAATAAAATGTCTCCGTCTCCTTGCGCTTCCCGTCAAAGCCGCCCGCCGTCCCGATGCCCGGCAGCTCGACGTCGCGAACCGACTTCCCGGCGAGGTCGAACATCCTGATCTGCGTATGCGCATCCTTCAGATAGTTGCACACAAACATGTCATTGATCACGCCGACGCCCTGGAGCGTGTCGGTCGACTGCGGGATGATTTCCTTCCAGTTCGTCCGCGCAGGGCTGCGCGTATCAATGGCCAGAACCCGCCCGCGCGGCGCATTCAGGTCGGTCCGGAACCAGAAAACCGGCCCGTCGTTCTGAACAAAGTCATATTCGGCGTCGAAGTCATTGAGCAGCTCGACCACCTTCGTCGATCCCCCGCCCAGTTCCTTGTAAAAGACCCGATTCTTCTGCTCGGTCCCCTTCCACACGCTGATGATCAGATACTTGCCGTCCTCCGTCACGCTGCCGCCGAAGCCCCACTCCTTCTGGTCCGGCCGCTCGTAAACCAGCACGTCATCCGCCTGCGCCGTGCCGATCTTGTGGTAGTAGAGCTTTTGAAAGTAATTCGTCCCCGCCATCTCCTCGCCCGACTTCGGCGCGTCGTATCGACTGTAGAAGAATCCCTGGTTGTCCGTCGTCCACGCCGGATAAGAAAACTTCACCCACTCCAGCTTGTCCGGCAGGTCCTTGCCCGTCGCCACCTCGCGAACCTTCACCGTCCGCCAGTCCGAGCCCCCGTCTGAAATCATGTACGCCATGTGCGTGCCGTCATCGGAGATGGAGTACTCGCCCAGCGAAACCGTGCCGTCCTTCGACAGCGTGTTCGGGTCGATCAGTACCGTCGGCTCCTTGTCCAGCGAGTCAGTCCAGTAGATCACCGACTGATTCTGCAAGCCGTCATTCTTGGAGAAGAAGTAGCGCCCGCCCTCCTTCTTCGGCAGCCCGTACTTCTCGTAGTCCCACAGCTTCGTCAGCCGCCGGCGAATCTTGTCGCGCGCCGGAATCTCCGCCAGCCACGCGTTCGTCACCTTGTTCTCCGCCTCAACCCACGCCTTCGTCTCCGCGGAGTCAAGGTCCTCCATCCACCGATAAGGGTCCTCGACCTTCGTGCCGTGATAGTTGTCCACCACCTCGACCTTCTGCGCCTTCGGATAGACCAGCGGCTCCTGCGAATACTGTGTCGGCTGCGCGCAGCCCGCCGAAAGGAAGCCCAGTAGCGCGACGACTGCGAAGCATCGTGAGGCAACTCGAAACATGTCGGTCTCCTTCATTCGGGGCGATTCGTCGTCGCCCGTCTTGCCGTGGCGGGACGCAGCCCTCCGCCTCGCCATCGAGACGCCAGGGGCAGCGGATGCCGGATAATTCAAGTCGTCCATTCTAACGGAGGGTGCGTTCCAACGCATCCTGACAGCCTCGCCTTGCCCATCCGGAAGACACGCGGGACAATTACGTTCTTCCAATAGCACCCCAACACGTGGAGGCCCCGCCATGCTGCCGCAACGCCTGATCGCCATTGTCGTTTCGATGTCACTGGTCGCTTTTCTCGCACTCTCCGCCGCGCCGAAGTCCGCGAGGTCGGACCAGCCCGACCCCGACAAATCCGCAGCAGGCGAGAAGCCCTCCGACAAGAAGGCCGCCACAAAAAAGGAGTTGGAAGTCGAGTTCCAGCAGATGCTCTCCGGCAGCATCCTTCGCGGCACATGGCAAATGGTCAAAGGCGAAGAAGGCCTCGCCGGTAAGGTACCCCTCATGGACCCCAAGCCGGAAGAGTACACCATCGGCAAAGTCTCCAAAGCCTCTGACGACTACTGGATCATTAATGCGAAGATCAAATACGCCGACCGCGAAGCCAACATCCCCGTCACCGTCCGCGTCGTCTGGGCGGAAGACACGCCGATCATCACCCTCGACAAAGTCGCCCTCCCCGGCCTCGGCACCTACTCCGCCCGCGTCATGATCTATCGAAACTTCTACGCCGGCACCTGGTTCGGCGACTGCTACGGCGGCATCCTCTCCGGCCAGATCACCCGCCCCGCAATCCCCGCCTTCCCCTCCACCCAACCCGCCGGAACCATGCGCTGACCAAACCCCCGCGCCGACCAAATCCCCGCGCCCGCTCGCAAGCGCCACCCGCTCACAAGCGCCGCCCGCTCACAAACAACCTTCTGCGCCTCGCCGCCATCATTCGTTTCCCGTTCGGCGTATCACCCCCATTTAGCCGCCGACCTCGGTCGGCGCC
>CAZCGF010000353.1:0-2647 GCA_964498115.1 uncultured Planctomycetaceae bacterium
ACCGGGGCGTAGTTGCCGCGCATCGCGCGAAGCCGATTGATCTGAACGTCCACGTCCTCGTCGGAAATCGACAGGGCCGGGCGCTCGATCTTGATGCCCTCAAGGTTCGGCAGTTTGAACTCGGGCTTGACCTCCACCTCGCACTTGAACTCGAAGTCGCCGTCGTCAGGCAGCTTCAGATGATTCAGCGCCGTGCGCATATCGACGAGCTGCTCATTGCCGTCCGGCGAAGACTTCGACTCCTTGATCTTCACCCATAGCAGCGGATCGCCCAGGACCTTCAGGTCCTGCTTCTCGATCGCCGCCAGGTAGGCATTGGAGACCAGGCGCGTCTGCACCTGCTCGCCGACTTCGCCGCCGAAGCGCTTCTCGATGAGCCTGCGCGGGGCGCGGCCGCGGCGGAAGCCCGGCACGATCGCCTCGGCAACGAGGCCCTTGTATTCCTTCTCGAGTTCCTGATTGATGCTGTCGCGCGGGACGGTCACGGTCATCGTCTTGCGAAGCGTTCCCGCGTCGGAGACGGCGACCTTGATCACGCCCTTGAGTGCTTCCTTCGGGTCCTGCGGCTCTTCATCTTCGTCCGCGACCGCGGAAGCCGACTCGTCTCGCTGGCTGCCGGTGATTTCTTTCTTCGCCATGATGACGTCTCCTTTCGCCCTGCCTTGCAAAGCGACCCTTGAATCGACGGCGCACGGGAGTCGCCCGCTGCGCAACAAAAAAGGCCGGTCAGGCGTCTGATGCGTCCCGACCGACCTGTTGTCGATCTCTTCGGCTTTCGCTGTCCCGCGGCCAACGCCTGACCACTCCGGATCGGTATCCCGCGGGAAGCTCGTATGTCTGCTGGCGGCGATCCTTCGCCTGCCTGAATCTTAGCATCGGCCGTTATCGGCGGCAGGTCAAGACCTGATTCGCCAAAAGGCCCTAAAAAAAGCGGGTGATGAGATTCGAACTCACGACATTCACGTTGGCAACGTGACGCTCTACCACTGAGCTACACCCGCGTCGCTTCCGGCGGATGCCCTTGGGGCTCGCCAGAACACTATTTGATATACGCCCGCCTTGTCAGCGTCAAGTGCCGCTGCCGGTACGGTTTGGGCGCCGGCTTGGGCAGGTCGTTTGACCAGACAATATGGGGCAGCCGCCCCCCGCAGCCGTGAAATCACGAGGCAGGCGGGCGACCTTGCCGCGAAGCACCTGCGCCGACCCTACTGCGCGACGCTCTCGACATCCGGGCAAGTGCAGAAGAGGTTTCGATCTCCCCAGACGTTGTCGATGCGCCCGACCGACGGCCAGAACTTGCGTTCGCGGACCCAGGGCAACGGGAACGCCGCCTGCTCCCGGCGGAATGGATGCGTCCACTCCGTCGCCATGACCGCATCGGACGTAAACGGGGCATGCTTCAGCGGGTTGTCCTGCCGATCGGCCCGTCCCTCTTCGACCGCGCGAATCTCCTCGCGAATGGAAATCATCGCGTCGCAGAAACGATCCAGCTCCGCGCGCGACTCGCTTTCGGTCGGCTCGATCATCAACGTGCCCGGCACGGGGAAGGACATCGTCGGCGCGTGAAACCCGTAGTCCATCAGCCGCTTGGCGATGTCCTCGACCTTGACGCCTGCCGTCTTCTCGAAGCCGCGACAATCGAGAATAAACTCGTGCGCCACGCGACGATTCTTGCCGCGATAGAGCACGTCGTAGTGTCGCTCGAGGCGCGATGCCATGTAGTTGGCATTCAGAATGGCGATCTGCGTCGCCCGCTTGAGGCCCTCCGCGCCCATCAGGGCGATATAGACCCAGGAAATCGTCAGGATGCTCGGGCTGCCGTAGGGCGCCGCGGAAACAGGCCCGATCGCCTGATCGCCGGCGCCGTCCACGCCCGACACGGGATGGCCCGGCAGAAACGGCGAAAGGTGCTTTGCCACGCCGATCGGCCCCATGCCCGGCCCCCCGCCGCCGTGCGGGATGCAAAAGGTCTTGTGCAGATTGAGATGGCAGACGTCGGCGCCGATGTCGCCCGGCCGACACAGCCCGACCTGGGCGTTCATATTTGCGCCGTCGAGATAGACCTGCCCGCCGTGTCGATGCACAACCTCGCAGATCTCCTTGATCGACTCCTCAAATACGCCGTGTGTCGAAGGATAAGTCACCATGATCGCGGCCAGCTTGTCGGCGTGCTCCGCCGCCTTGGCCTTCAAATCGGCGACGTCGATGTTTCCGTTGGCATCACAGGCGACGGCGACGACGGTCATGCCGGCCGTGACGGCGCTGGCCGGATTGGTGCCGTGCGCCGAAGTCGGAATAAGACAAATGCCGCGATGCCCCTGCCCGCGACTCTCGTGATACGCACGAATGACGAGCAGCCCGGTGTACTCGCCCTGTGACCCTGCATTGGGTTGAAGGCTGACGGCATCGAATCCCGTAATCTCCGCGAGCCACGTCTCCAGTTGTTTGAACAACTCGGCGTAACCCGCGGTCTGCGCCTTCGGAGCGAAGGGGTGCAACCGGGAAAACTCGGGCCACGTCACCGGCAGCATCTCGGATGTGGCGTTCAGCTTCATCGTGCACGACCCCAGTGGGATCATTGAATGGGCCAGTGACAAATCGCGCGATTGCAGTCGGAAGATGTAGCGCAGCATCTCGGTTTCGCTGT
>CAZCGF010000354.1:0-2621 GCA_964498115.1 uncultured Planctomycetaceae bacterium
TCGCACTGCCGGGATTATTCACGCAGGAGAACGCCAATAGTCCCAATATCATCGGTGGGTATGAAGGGAATAGCGTCGAAGCCGGCGTGGAAGGCGCCGTCATCGGCGGCGGGGGCCATGCGGGGAAGGAGCACGTGGTCGCAGGAAAATATGGAACGATCTCGGGCGGCAGGTCCAATCGAATCCTAAAAGGGACCGGCGGCTTCATCGGAGGAGGAAACGGCACTTGGATCAGTTATGGTCTCGTTTGTTCCGGTTCAGGTAACCCGTGCGGTAGTTGCGCTGATGGACCTGGAACAGACGACGGAAACTTATGCCTGCAAGACAGTAATTGCCAAAGCTCGGATTGTGCGCCCGATGCAAGCCGGTGTCCCCCTTCCGAAACCTGCGCTGGCAACCAAGCTTCAGGAAACTGGGTCTACGGTGACTACGGCGTCGTGACCGGTGGGCTGTTGAGCATTGCAGGAGACCCAGATTCGGCCTCATCCAGCGGGGCCTCCGTTGGCGGGGGCGCTTTCAATCTTGCCTCCCAAGCCGGCAGTACGGTCTCTGGTGGTTCCAACAACTCAGCGACGGGAAACTCCTCTACAATCTCGGGAGGACGTTCAAATAGCGCATTTGGGGCGTATTCGGCCGTGCCGGGAGGTATCGATAACCAGGCTGGAGGGTACTACAGTTTTGCTGCCGGTCGTCGCGCAATAGTGCGAAGCTCGTTTCAAATTGGAGGAAGTGACTTTAACGGCGATCAAGGCACTTTTGTTTGGGCTGACTCGACTGACGCCGACTTTACGTCCACAGGCCCCGACCAATTCCTGATTCGTGCAACCGGCGGCGTCGGAATTAACACAAACGCGCCCACGGATCCGCTGACGGTCGCCGGCGTCATACGCTCTACCGCCGGCGGTTTCGAACTGCCGGATGGCACCATCATTGACGCCGCGAATGACCTGGGCACGGGCGACATCACCGCCGTTAGCGCCGGCACCGGGCTTTCCGGCGGCGGCACGAGTGGAAGTGTCACCCTTGACGTGTCTTACGGCGGAACCGGCGCGGCAATCGCCAGCGCCCGCAGCGACCATTACCACAGTACCCTAGCCGCGTCGGATGGCACGCCTGCCAATGCGGTTCATGTCGATGCCGCAGGCAACGTTGGTATCGGAACAGCCGATGCCGATGTCATTTTAGAGGTCAACGGCGGTACCGAGTTGACCCTGTCTGACAACTCTGGCTGGTTCATGATCGGCGACCAGGATGCCGCCAATCTTGCGTTCGACAACAACGAGATTCAGGCCCGCAACAACGCCGCTACGGCGGATCTCCTGCTCAACCCGGCGGGTGGAAACGTGGCCATCAGAGCCACAGGAGCATCAGCGCCGCTTCATGTCGAAGGCGGAACGGACACGACGGTATCCGGCGGCGGCTTCGTTCACATCGGCGGCAGCGCCGGACTAAACATTTCTATAGACAATAATGAGATTATGGCCCGCGATAACGGAGCGTTTTCCCCACTCGCTTTGAACGCCGACGGAGGCGACATTCACATGGTCATTACCTCAGGAGACGTCGGCATCGGCACCAATAACCCGAGCGCCAAGCTCCACGTTGTTGGCGACATCGTTTACACCGGAACGATCACCGATATCTCCGACGAGCGGCTTAAGGATAACATCGCTCCGCTGGAAGGCGCACTCGCGAAACTGGAGCGCCTCCGCGGTGTCTACTTCAACATGAGTGACACGCCCGACCGGCGCGACGTCGGCCTCATCGCACAGGACGTGCAGGCCGTCCTCCCCGAAGCCGTCCGCGTCATCGATCCGGAGAACGGCTACCTCGGCGTGGCTTACCCCAGCGTGATTCCGTTGCTTGTCGAGGGCATCAAGACACAGACCCAGCTCATCAAGGAAAAGGACGAAGAACTAAAGAATCTCAGACAACGCCTGGAAAGACTCGAACGCATTCTTGCTAAGGAGATCGGTACCAGATGAACGGAAACAATCATCGAATTCATTTTCTTGCAGGGTTCTTGCTGGAGGCAATTGCGATTGCCATTCCGCAGGGCTCGGTTCACGCGGAAAACCTGGGTACCAGGTTCACGTATCAAGGGCACTTGGAAGTCAGCGGCGCGCCCGCGACCGGCGTTTATGACATGCGCTTTCGCCTGTATGACGACCCGACCCTGACCATCGGGCATCAGATCGGTTCTATGGAGATACACGATGGTGTTACGAATCCGTCCATCAACATCGTAGATGGTCTCTTTCAGGTAGTGCTCGATTTTGAGCAACCGCTGGCGGTCGACAAAACGCTTTGGCTTGAGATTGAAGTTCGACCGGACGGCCCAACGGCATACACGCCCCTGCTCCCCCGTGTAGAACTGACCCCGGCCCCGCGCGCCGTCCTGGCGACGCGGGCGGTCGATGGCGTCGGCCTGCCAAACGTGTTGGAGGTCGACGCAGCGAATAGCCGAATCGGCATCGGCACAGACGCGCCCACGGATCCGCTTACTGTTAATGGTGTCGTCCGTTCCATGACCGGCGGTTTCGAACTGCCGGATGGCACGATCCTCGACGCGGCCAGCGACCTGGGAATCGGCGATATTACGGCCGTCACCGCAGGCACCG
>CAZCGF010000355.1:0-2620 GCA_964498115.1 uncultured Planctomycetaceae bacterium
CGGTCGGCTCGGCGGCGCTCGCGGCCTTTCTTTTGTTTCAGGCCTATATCGACGAGGTGAACGAATACATCCGGCATGGAAATGAAGCCCTGGCGGCAGCCGGCGAGCCACTTCAGGAGTTGCTTGTCCATGTCAACTTCGGGCATGTGCCGGTCTTCGTCGGCGCAATGATCGGTGGCATGCTTGTATTCTTTTTCTCGGCTCTGACGATTCGCGCTGTGGGACTGGCCGCTCAGACGGTCATCGTGGAGGTTCGCCGCCAGTTCAAGGAAGATCCGGGCATCATGGCGGGAACGAGCAAGCCCCACTACGGACGAGCCGTGGACATAGTTACGCTCGGTGCGCTCAAAGCGATGATTTTACCGGGCATGTTGCCAGTGGTGGTCCCCGCCTTAGTAGGATTCAGCTTTAAGTTCTTCACCACGGGCGCAACGGCGCCGCAGGCTGTTGCCGCGTTGTTGATGGCGGGCACGATTGTCGGCATTCTCATGGCGCTATTCATGAATAACGCCGGCGGCGCCTGGGATAACGCCAAGAAGTTCATCGAGACTGGATCGTACGGTGGCAAGGGCAGCGACGCTCATAAAGCCGCCGTTGTCGGTGATACGGTCGGCGATCCGTTCAAGGACACGGCGGGTCCGTCGCTTCACGTGCTGATCAAACTTTTGGCCACGGTGACGCTCGTGCTGGCTCCCTTGTTCATTTGAGCCGGTCGCATTTGATTTGAATCTCGAAGAGCGCCTGATAAAATCTTGCGTTCGCGCGGAAACAGAACCCTTTACTCATCCTGGGGGAGCGCCTTGCGTTGATCAAAAATCGCACGGCGGTTCACGGATGCCTTGGGTTTAGGTTCCCGCGCCACCGGTCCAGGTTAACCCTACTGGCCGGCTGAAATTAGGACCGGCCTCAACCCATGGCCGGCCATTCAAAGGACCTGCTATGATCGTTGTCCCCTTGATTGCGAGCCTGATTGCGCTGGCGGCCGTGGTATGGCTCGCCTCCGACGTCCTGAAGAAACCGCGCGGCAATGCGTTGATGGTCGAGATTTCCGACGCCGTGCAGACCGGCGCCAAAGCCTTTTTGAAGCGCGAATACTTCTACATCGGCATCTTCGTGGCGATAATGTTCGTCACGTTTTTGATTCTCAATGAAACGAACAAAGAGGTGGAACTCGGCTGGCGGACCGCGCTGGCCTTTGTCGCGGGGGCTGTGGCTTCGGCGACGGCCGGTTACATCGGCATGAGCATCGCCACGCGGGCGAACTCGCGTACGGCGCAGGCGGCCATGGACGGCGGCGTGAGCGGCGCTCTTTCGGTCGCGATCTCCGGCGGCGGCGTCATGGGCATGAGCGTCGTCGGCGTCGCGCTGCTCGGACTTTGCATCGTTTACTTCCTGAGCGGGGGCGATACTTCGATCGTCAACGGCTATGCGCTCGGCGCGTCGCTGGTTGCGCTCTTTGCCCGAAGCGGCGGGGGCATTTATACCAAAGGCGCCGACATGGGCGCGGACCTCGTCGGCAAAATCGAAGCCGGCATTCCCGAAGACGATCCGCGGAACGCCGCGACGATCGCGGATAACGTCGGCGATAACGTCGGCGACGTAGCGGGGCTAGGCTCCGATCTCATGGAATCGTATGTGGAGGCGATGATTGCGGCGATCGCCATTTCGGCCACTGGCTTGGTTTTTTCCAACATCGCGGAAACGCAGGAGGCCGGCGTCGCTGCCATGAACATGTTGCCGTTCATGATTGCGGCGGTCGGCATCTTGGGGTCGATCGCGGGCATCGTTTATATTCGGCAATTTACCAAGCGCGATCCGCAATCGGCGCTGATGATGGGCACCTACGTGGCCGCCATCGCCACGACGATCGGAACGGCGGGGGTTGTGGCTTGGCTGGGACGCGACTACGTCGAAGACGGCATCGAATACAAAAAGTGGGGAATCTTCTGGGCGACGGTCATCGGCGTCGTTGCCGGCGGCATCGTGGGTTTCGTTTCGGAGTATTACACGTCTTCCAAATATAGTCCGACGCGGCGGATCGCGAAGAACAGCGAGAGCGGACCCGCGCTCACCGTGACTGAAGGCATGTCGGTCGGCATGATGAGTTGCACGATTCCGGTCATTGTTCTCGGCATTGCGATTTTGATGTCGTTCTGGCAGGCGGGGTTCTATGGCGTCGCGCTCGCGGCGTTCGGCGTGCTGGCGACGACGGGCGTGATCGTATCGGTCGATGCCTATGGTCCAATCGCCGATAACGCCGGCGGCATCGCTGAAATGAGCCACTTGGATAAGTCGGTGCGAGCGATCACGGACAATCTTGATTCGGTCGGCAACACGACCGCGGCCATCGGTAAGGGATTCGCGATCGGTTCGGCGGCGTTCGCGGCGCTTGGCCTCCTAATCGCGTATATGAAGGTTGTGGAGATCGAGGTCGCCAATTTGAAAGAGCCCAAGATTCTCGTCGGCCTGCTCGTCGGCGGCATGTTCCCGTATTTCTTCAGCTCGACGCTCTTCCGTGCGGTCACGAAGTCGGCGTTCGCGATGATCGAGGAAGTTCGCCGTCAGTTGCGCGAAATTCCCGGTATCATGGAAGGGAAGAACAAACCTGATTACGCGCGCT
>CAZCGF010000356.1:0-2596 GCA_964498115.1 uncultured Planctomycetaceae bacterium
ATCTCCGAGAACGGCGGCGGAACTTCAAACTTCACCGACGGCCCGATCAGCACCAGTCCGCCATGCTCGCGCAGCACATCCCGCGCCGCGCCCCGAAATGCCTTGGCCGTCCACTTGTCGCGCCACCACGAGCCCGACCTAAACGCCGCTTCCAGCCTCCGCAGCGTCTCCCCCGCAAGCGTCGGCGACGAAAAGGATTTCTTCTTATCAACGTGAACGATATGTGCCGAAGTCTTGCTCATCAACGCTCAGCCTAGCCGAGACACTCCCGCCTTCCAACGTGTCGCCATGACACCGCCTGCAACCGCGCGTCGCGATCCCGCCCGATTCCCCCTAAACTCTTACCCATCGCCGCACCCCCATCTTGCCGTGCGGCTTTGAACAGGAGGCCGTCATGAAGTCGAAGTACCATCCGAGCATTCTCCTTCTTCTCAGCGCCGTCGGCATCCTGAATGCCTTGACCGGTTGCTCCCAGATTCATACATCCGACCGCGACGAGCGACTGTCCCGCGGCTACGTATTTTACTGCGACGGCGCCGGCGGCGGCGGCCTGCTCATGAACTGGTCCGGCGGCGTGCGTGATGGTCTCCTAAACGCCGGATACAACGGTGCGGGCGAAATGTTTCGCTGGGAGACCGGTCTTGGCGTTGTCGCCGACCAGACCGCGCCCGTCGAGTTTAAGCAGCGCAAGGCCCGCACCCTCGCCGACGAGATCGTGAAGTACCAGACAAAGTACCCCGGCGCGCCGGTGCACCTCATCGGCCTCTCCGCAGGGACCGCCGTCGTCGCCTATGCCCTCGAATACCTTCCCGCTGACCACGGCGTGCAGAACGTCGTCATGCTCTCCGGCTCGCTCAGCTCCGGTTACGACCTCACCGAAGCACTTCGCCGGGTCCAAGGGCGCATGTATATTTTCACCTCGCAGCGCGATGAAGTGCTTCTCACCGCCGTCCCGCTCTCCGGCACCGCCGATCGCGTCTCGGCCTCCGAGGGCACCATCGGGCTTCGCGGGGCTCGCCTGCCGCCCGGTGCCACTTCAGAGACACGCTTGCTCTATCGCAAAATTTCCATCATCCCGTGGAACCCCCAGTTCGCCCGCTACGGCAATGAGGGCAGGCACACCGATACCGTCAAAGGCCCGTTCGTGCAGCAATTCGTCGCACCGCTTGTTGTCGCTGGAACGACCCGCTCCCACACCGCCGTCAAGCCCAGCGCCAGCCATCTCGAGAACCCCGATTATCAGCGCTGGGCCCAATTCCCCGAAGGGGCGTGGGTGATGTTCGAGGGTTATCAGATGGAAGGCGACCGGCGAAAGCCGATTCGCGTTCGCAGCACCCTCGTTGAAAAAGAGGTGGATCGCCTGCTCATTCAGCGCGAGTCAGAAGGCGCGACGGGCGCACTCGGCGACGAGTTGACGCAATCCTTCTATGTCACGCGGCACATCGAGACTCGACATCATCCGCTGACGCACCCGGAAGTGCGCCGCACGGAACTGGGCAACCGCCCGTTCAAAGTCGTCGACCGTAGCCTGAATTGCAGGGCCGCAAAGGTCCAATCGAGCGGCGACTTCGAGCACTGGGGCAAGAACGTCAGCGCCACCGTGCTTACCTGCCCGGAGATTCCCGGCGGCATCGCCCAGATCGACCTGACCACCTCGCTAAACGGCCGCCCGGTCCAGCTCGTCGGCCACGCCGTCAATTTCGACGCGCGCCGCTAGAAGCGGCGGAAGTATTCGGTTCGGCCCTATGCTCACTTTTCCGCCTTGCTCTGCTGGCGCCCTTGGTACTACGCGCCGAATTTTTTGATTTCCCCGCCCAATACCAGCCTAGAATGAACTCATCAACCGCATCAAGACCGGAGGCGCCTGCCATGAAGATGATCTACTGCCCTGCCTGCGGACATCGCGTCTCCGCTCGGGCAAGCGCCTGCCCGAACTGCGGCGACCCGATCCGCAATCAATTGGGCCAGGCCGGTCCGCCGCCGATGATCCTGCACTCGCCGACGGACTACTGGAGCCCCGGCATCGCAGCCGTTCTCAGCTTTTTCATCCCCGGCCTCGGACAAATCTATAAAGGTCAGATTTTCAACGGAATTGCCTGGCTGATTTCTGTCCCCATCGGCTACTTCTTCTTCGTGGTTCCGGGGCTGATCCTCCACCTCTTCTGCATCATCGGCGCAACCATGGGTGACCCGACGCAAAGAAAAGGCTAGTCATCGCATTCCGGAACTCGGCCCGATCTCTTCGTAGCCCTGAATCGCCCTCAACGAAATCTCATCGCGCGATTCTTCCGTAGTGCCTTCGACGAGCCCCGGACTTTAGTCCCGGCGGTCAAAACCCTCCGTCGGCCCTCATTTCCGCGCGCACACGGAGCAAGTCTTATTTGTGAATGGAGTTCCAGCGACACATACCCTGCGACGAAATACTTGATGCCCGCGCGATGCACGTATCAGTTCCCGGGACCCCCTCGGTGCCAGGACCAAAAAGGCCCATTTTTCACCTTTTTCGCGCGTCGTCCCAACACATGCCCGCCACAAGAGTTGCAATCGTAAAAAATCGGCTGTGTCACCTTATGTCACCTTCGCCGAAGGGCCCCTC
>CAZCGF010000357.1:0-2593 GCA_964498115.1 uncultured Planctomycetaceae bacterium
CTCGTGGCAAGCCTGATCCCGAGGTGTTTTTGCGTGCGGCCGAGGGGATGTCGCTTGAGCCAGCTCAATGCGTGGTGATTGAGGATGCGCCGCTGGGCATTGAGGCGGCTCGTCGGGCGGGGATGAAGTGCGTCGGCCTGACGAGTTCGCACGCGGCCGACGTTTTGGCCGGGGCGGATCTGATCGTGGGGTCGCTGGACGAGGTCAGTTCGGAGGGGCTGAGGCGGCTTATCGGGTCCCGGGCGTAGTTCCCCGATTCGCGCGACCGCCGCGGCGCGATGGCAATATTTCCCAACTCTCAGCAGGCGGAACAGCCCCTGGAATCCCTACACAGCCTCAATTATCTGTTGAACAAAGGGTTACGGCTGACTCGCGTAATTCCCTCAGCGGGACGGCTGCGCGGCACGGTGGGTGCTTACCCATATTCAGGAGAGCCGCGAGGCACTCCGGCGGGGGTGGCCAAGCGGTAATCCTGTGGGGTCCGCTCGTACGTCAGCCAAGAGCCCGGGCAGGCGTATGGGGGCCCCGCAGTTTTTTTTACCCAGCCAGAATGCGATCGATGTGATTCACCGGAAGATCAGGCGAGTGAGAACGAATCTCCCCGCTCGGGCATTTCTACTTTCTTGAAGCCGTCGGCGCGCATCGTCTGGCTCATTGTCTCCATCTGGTCCGGCTCACCGTGGACGAGGAAGGCCGTCTTGCACTTGGCGGCCAGCGGCTTGGTCAGTCGCTGCAACTCATCGCGATCGGCGTGCGCGGAAAAGCCGTTGAGCGCCACGACCTCGGCTCGAAGTCGCAGCTTCTTCCCGAAGATGTTGACGTGCGAATTCTTCTCGACGATGCGCCGGCCGAGGGTGTGGGCCGCCTGGAAGCCGACGATGAGCACCGTGTTCTTGGGGCTTTGAATGTTATTGCGCAGGTGATGGACGATGCGACCGTTTTCGCACATGCCGCTGGCGGAGATGATGATGCAGGGGGCCCTGCGCTTGTTGAGGCGCATGCTCTCCTCGACGTCGTGAATGAACGTGCAGCAGCCGGAGCCGAGGATGTCGCCGTTACGCTGCATAAACTTCCGCGCTTCGGCGTCGAACAGCTCGGGATGCAGGCGGAAAACCTCGGTCGCGTTCACCGAGAGCGGGCTATCGACGAAGACCGGGAGCTTGGGAATCTTCTTCTCGACCTGCAATTTGTGGATGGTGTAGACGATGACCTGCGTTCGGCCGACGCTGAAGGCGGGAATGATGACCTTGCCGCCGCGCTTCACCGTTTCGCTGACCACTTCGGCCATTTCGCCGGGCAGATCGTCGGCGGGCGGATGGCGACGGCCGCCGTAGGTCGATTCGCAGATGAGATAGTCGCACTCTGGCAGCTTCGCGGGGTCTCGAAGGATCGGCAGGTCGAAGCGGCCCACGTCGCCGGTGAAGACGAGACGCAGCGGCTTCTTGCCGTCGCCGGGCGCGAACTCCAATTCCAGGGAGGCGGAGCCGAGCATGTGGCCGGCCTCGTGATAGCGGGCCTTGAGTCGCTTGATGATCCAGAAGGGCTTGTCGAGCGGCACGGCGTGGAAGAGCCGCAGCGTGGCGGCGACATCGTCATCATCGTAGAGCGGCTCGACGGGAGGCTCTCCGACCTTTGCGCGCTTCTTACTGATGTAGCGCGCGTCTTCAAACTGAATGTGTGCGGAGTCAGAGAGCAGCAGGGCGCACAGGTCGCGCGTGGCGGCCGTCGCGTAGATGGTGCCGGTGAAGCCACGTTTGACGAGAAGCGGCAGACGACCGCAGTGGTCGATGTGGGCGTGCGACAGAATGACCGAGTGAAGCTTCGACGGGTCGATGGGGAATTCCCGGTTCTTCTCCGTTGACTCGGAGCGCTTGCCCTGAAAGAGGCCGCAGTCGAGCAGGATGTGCTTGCCTTCGACGTTGAGAAGGTGACACGATCCTGTCACTTCGCGGGCCGCGCCGTGGAACGTCAGTTCAAACATGGCATTGCACCTTTATCGGTTGTCGGCAGAAGCGGCGAGCCTAGCGGCCAGGGGCGGCGGGGGCGCTCGTCGGTGGCCGGATCAGCCTGCCATAGTACTCGGCCATCGCGGGGAGGCGGTCAAAATGTTTCGGGCGAGTTTCGGGCGCGGCTTTTGACAGCAGGGCGTACGCCTCGCGGGCCAGCTCATAAAGCTCGCGATTGAGATCGTCGGTCGTCCATTTTTCCGGCGGCAGGCTGGCGAAGATGCGCAGGTCGAGGAAGCGATCCTCGCCGGCGACGACCTGGAGCAGCGCGGAGAGTCGCCAGAGCGGGCGAAGGTTTTCCGGATACTCGGTGGGCACGACTTCGCCGCCGACATAGCCCCAGTCGGGGTGCTGATCGGCGAGGTCTTCGTGATTGATGCCGAGAACGGCGTAGCGCTCGGCCTCGCGGATGGCGTCGACGGCCTCGCGCCAGTTTTCGGGCTGATGCTGCGCGAGCATGGCGGCGAGTTGGTACCAGGCGTCTGTCTCGGCTTCGTGGGCGCGGCGATATGGGTGCGACTCGCGCTCCAGGCGGCGGTAGCAATGCGCGGCGAGGCGCTGGTCGGCGATGGCGCCGGGCCAGTCGC
>CAZCGF010000358.1:0-2579 GCA_964498115.1 uncultured Planctomycetaceae bacterium
TCCAATCGAAAATGGCGATGGGCTGAATGCCGATCGGTCGGCCCTCGTACTCCGAAAGCATGACGCTCGCTCGAAACGGAGTGTCATTCAGATACCGCCAGCGAAAGTATGCGTCATCGAGCTCAAGATAGGAATCGCCATGAACGGCGCGCACCAATTCAAGAATGGGCCCTTGCTCATCAGGACGTGCAAGCCTGTTAACCCAATACGGCCGGGTCGATCGGGCACTCCTGTCTTCTTTTTTCTGCACGGTGTCCACAGGTCGCTTTTGCGTCGGATGACTTACTGACGTCTCGACACTCAATGAAGGCAGGACTCGAACACTTCGGCGAGTTGCTGCGCAATCATCCGCCGATCGTACTTCGAATATGCGACATCTCGCGCTCGTTTACCAATCGCGGCCCGCTCGTCGGGATTGTCTGCAAGCTGGCGAATCTTTGCCGCAAGGTCCGTCGCATCGCCGGGATTGCTGGCAAAGCCCGCCCCGTCCGCCTCGACCATCTCCGCCGTTGACCCCGCGAAGTTCACGATACTGGGAATACCTGTGAACATGTAATCGAATATCTTGTTCGGCGTAACCCAGCGGGGGCGTGGAATCTGTTTAAGAATCATGAGCCCTATGTCACATGCAGCCAGTATTCCCGGCAGCTCCCGCTTGGGTACCGGGTCCAACAGGTGGACATTGGACAACCCTCGTGCCGCAACATCGGCCTTAAGAGCGTCCTTCATTTTTCCCTCCCCCATCATGACAAATGCGATGTCCGGCCGGTCTGTCAGCAACGCGGCTGCATCGAGTATCTGCGGCAAACCATTGGCGTCGCCGTGGGCGCCGGTGTAGATGGCAATCTTCTTGCCCTGGAGTCCACGTTGCTGAAAGAACTCGCGACTAGGTACCACATCTCTAAACAGGCTGCCGTCAGCCCCGAGGACTATTGTCCGCAAACGGCCAGGCGCCATTCCCCGTTCGAGTAGTCGATCGTGGAAGCCCTTGGAGACGAGGAGTATCTTTCTCGCCCTCGCGTAGCTGAACTGCTCGAGCCACTCCCACACCTTGTATTGAAGACCTGGCTTTAACCGTCCGGCATCCAGCAGATCCTCCGGCCAGAGATCGCGCACTTCGAAGACATAAGGAATCCGCTTGATTGCAGCCCCGATTCTGCCGGGAATGCCGACCGTAAGGGGAGTACTGGTGGCAAAGATCAGATCGGCCCTGCGCTCCAGCACCGTCACCAGTAGTGACAGGAGTGCGAACTTGGCAAACGCACAAAGACGAGCAGGCACCCCCTGTCTATTGCTGTAGTATGCGTTGCAGATTCTGACCTTGATCCCGTCAATATACTCCGTTCGGAACAACCGCCAGAATGGCATTCTTCTCAGATTACTCTGATCATGCAGCCCACACACCATCGTCACTTCGTGCCCCATCTGGATCAGATAGCGGCTTACATCGTACGACCGCGTCCCGCTTGTGCCTTCGTTGGTTACAAAATGCTGATGGATGTAGATGAGCTTCATGGTCGCTCCAACCCGAAGTGCAC
The DNA here is from genome assembly GCA_964498115.1 of uncultured Planctomycetaceae bacterium. Classification (GTDB taxonomy): domain Bacteria; phylum Planctomycetota; class Phycisphaerae; order UBA1845; family UTPLA1; genus UTPLA1. Next base: position 1,539 of record CAZCGF010000358.1, read on the forward strand.
ATGTGTGACCAGTGCAATTGGCAGATTCTCGTTCAACTCAACTTCCAGCGTTGGACGCGACGTCCGCTCCCCATAGTAGAGCGATTGCCACCCCACCGCTCCATCGAGCTCATCCACTCCGCGCCGCAGCCGCAGGGAGCAGTTGCCAGGAGCCTCGATCACGACGAGGACCGACTGATCTCCAACCACTGCCGTAACACACTTATCGTCAGCTTTCAGAGTCCAATCAAGGTCGGCCAGATGCCAGCGCAGAATCACCCGCTGCGGCCCATCGCCCTCGAGATCATCGCGGATGATCCAGTTGCCGTTGTCCATGAGTTGGACCGAGCGGCGATGAACGACCCACCAGGGGTCGCGTTCATAGGAGTCATGCTCGCCGACGAATCGACCCTGGTCGAACTCCATGCACCTTCCCGATGGCCACGGCATCCACAGGAATCTCGTGACCGAATCGAGAGGCCCCCGGCCGCCGATCTCCACGCAGTTGTGCGCCTGAATGTCCTTAAAGTCTTTGTCGAGGCCCGGCGTCTCCGGACAATAGTACTTGTAGGTGCCGCTGTCGGTGAGGATGTTCACACCTCGATGCCAGAGGTCCACATGAAGCGGGTCCACATGTGCCGGACGGTCGTGATAGCTGTGGCATCGAACCATGCACCAGCTCTCGGGACCGCGAATCGTGTAATAGCCGCCGGCGTCAAAACGCTGGGAATTCGGGCGCTCCTGCGACGAATCCCCCTCTACCGCCTTGGCGCCGAAGAGCCAGAGCAATGCCTCATTCCAGGGGCCGTCAGACAAGACTCGCCGCTGAGTTGAGAAATACCGCGCTGCCTGCACCGTCGCGCGAAAATCCTGATAATCACAGGATGAAAGGGGCAAAACGAGCGCCCCATCGTTCGAACCGTAATTCGGCAAACGCCCGCTTTCAACATCCAGCATCTGAAACAGAAACTCGCCCGCCCGATTGATTCGAAGAAGGACTTCGTCGGATAGCGGCTCGTCCGCAAGATCGCAAAGCTGCGCGGCCCACAGGCAATCGTGCAA
>CAZCGF010000359.1:0-2558 GCA_964498115.1 uncultured Planctomycetaceae bacterium
CAAGTGCGATCAGATTTTCACAATGAACCTCGACGGCTCGAATGTGCAGCTCGTTTATGGAAATGCGTCACAAATTACTAATATCAAAATTGATCCCATTGGCGAAAAGCTCTACTGGACTGACAACATCCTTCAAAGGTTGTATCGCGCAAACTTAGACGGGAGTGACGCCGAACCCATCATTACTGCACAATCGGCCCCTCCTGCGCGGTCAATGTCCGGATTGGCGTTGGATCTTCAAAACTCAATGCTTTACTGGGCAGAGTATTCAGCAATCTGGAGGGCTAATCTAGACGGGACCAATAAACAGCTCTTTCGACATATCTCCAGTACTTCGCGGCTGTCCGCCCTTGCTCTGGATGTCGAGGCAGGTTCGATTTATTGGGGTGGCAGGGATACACTTGGCGTTACAAACCTCACGTCAGGCGCGACTCAAGTCTTGTTCGACTATCCGGGAACTTCGGGCGCATTTATTACGGATATCGAACTAGACCTTCACAATCGGGAAATCTATTGGACCGAGCAAATAAGTCGGGCCCTCCGACGGGCGGACTTGGATACCTTTACAATCGAGACTCTCGCAACAGGATCGGATTTCGCCGGGCTGACTGTTATTCCTGAACCAATGACGATCGCACTCCTTTCTCTCGGCATTGCCGCAATCAGGCCGAGGACACGTTCGCAATTCGCCTCAAGCCTCAAGAAGGATGTCGGTAGAATTCATTGACACGTCGCTTCCCAACCATGAAGCTCAATGTGTCTTCTAGAGTTGGCGTCGCCGACTGGCAACTCTGCGTCTTGGCGCGGGCACCCTCCTTTAGTTTCTTCGCAGTCAAATGTGTCTTCCAAGGAGCGAGCAATGCGAGAGTCGCCGATTAAGGCTCGACAGAGAAACTCTCTACTTTCCTCCGCCCTCCAGGCAAGGAGGTTTCTCGCAGCCGATCTTGGGCGGAGCCAGTCTCATAACGCCGAGCACGGATTCCAACGGCGCGGCCTCCAGTGGGTCGGCTTCAGCCGACCAGCGTTTGCCACCAGCTTGAGCCTTGCTGTTACCCACATTTTTTTATTTCCTCATTCAGGCCTGCACCTATCAGAATGAGTTGAAAGCTTTGCCATCCGCGCCATGCGCGAATCCAGCCGACGGGTCCATCGCGTTTTCGGCCCAGATGTCCTCCGAGTTGTCCTATGCCGCGCCAGAATTGGGCGACAGTCAGTTTTTCCGCCGTTTTCTTGAGATACTGAGCCATCACGCGAACAGGCAGATTGTCAAAGACAGCACTCGCGAGTGCCTCTGGATGATCGCGGGCCACATATTTCAATTGCAGTAGCCAGACAGCCAGTACGCTGAGCAGACCGATCAGCGGCTCCAGTCGTTCAACATGTTCCAATCGCCGCATCTCCACCTGGCAACCGGTCTTCTCGCATTTATGAAATTCCTCGATCATCCAGCGGAATGAGTAGCCTTGGGCTACGAATAAGGCCTCTTCCGGCGTCGTGCATGGCAGGCTTGTGCAAAGCAGCCATTCCAGGGGCTCGCAGTCAACAGGAGGACTCGCCTCCCATACACGCACGATCATGCAATCGATCGGCGAACGATCCCGATATTCCGGTTCAAAGTACGGCGGCTTCAGGGTCACTCGACCCGACGCCACACTCAATTCAACTTCTTCCGTCGGGCCGCTTCCGCCACGCCGCACCGTCATGCGACGATGTTCAATACATGCCAGCCGACGCGCATGCTCGAAAAGCGAAGAGGTCCCTTCTGCTGTTTCGACTTTGCGATCTTTGGCGACCCTTATCAACCAGTCCGATTTCCATTGCCGTGCTTCGTCATACGCCCCGAAAATATCCTCCCCTCGGTCTCCCACGTGCACCCACCTCGACCCGGCAGGGGGTGAACCGATGGCGCGGATGGCCTCGACCCACCAGTAAGACTCCCGTTGCTCCAATAGAATCTTGCGCTTCGCAGTGCGGTCATGACCCGCAGGACGATTCTGCCGATGATGGTGTCGCTGATAGATGAGGCCAATCGGCCGACGTGTTGCGGGATCGATGGCCAACACATTCTGTTGATGCAGACCTTGCATCTTGGGGTCGGGACCAATCGGACCAAGCCCCTTGCAATGAACATGAGAAGTGAAATCCAATACTGTGGTGTCCTGAAGCAGAAAGGCCATCGGCAACTGCCCGGCTCTCTCCCGCGTCTGTTCAAAATGGGGACGGCAAATGGCCTCGTGCGTGACATCCTCTTCTGAAAACAACCGATAGGCCGCTTTCATGTCAGCGGTCGCGCCGGTCTGCTGGGGAATTGTGCCGCTGCTGTGACCCGCCATCTGTGCCGCCAACTTCACCAATCGCCGCGTCCGGCGAAGATCGCCCAGGTCCGCCGACCCAAACTGATTCTCCGCCCAGCGCCGGCGATCCGCCAACGCCCGTGCGCCATCCATGGCACTTGATCCTTAATCTAATGTCCAGCGTCAAGGCGTCCCTGCCATGCCGCTAATAACCTATTCGGCAGGAATCGGTACTGGCCGATGAAGATGTGGGTAACAGCAAGG
>CAZCGF010000360.1:0-2549 GCA_964498115.1 uncultured Planctomycetaceae bacterium
TCCGACGCGAACGTTTAGCCGCCGCTTGGCAGCGTCAGCGTAAAAGTCGCCCCTTCGCCGAAGCGGCTCTCCACGCTGATCTCTCCGTTCTGTTCCGTCATGAGTTGTCGACAGATGTGCAGGCCCAGGCCGATGCCGCCGCGGTCGAGACGGCCTTCGTGCTGCTTTGTGCTGAAGAACGGCTGGAAGATGCTGCCCAGATGTTCCGAGCGGATGCCGCTGCCCGTATCGGCCACGCGAATCGCCACGCGGTCGCCGATCTGCTCGGCCGAGATCGTCAGCCGTCCCGTCCGCCCCAGCATCGCCTGCCGCGCATTGAGGCAAAGATTGAAGAACACCTGCTGAAGCGACGCCGCGCTGAATCGGGCATGCAGTTCTTCGGGCACCGAGATGACCAGCGAGATGCCGTCCTTCTCCAGATCGCGGCCGAGGCACTCGATCGCCTCCTGAATGATCGGCCGAATGGGCTGGACCGAGGGCCCGGTCCGATCGTCCGTCGCCATGCCGAGAATCTTCGAGCAGAGCACGGCCATCTTCTGACCGCTCTTGAGCGATTTCTCCAGCGCGGTGCGCATGAGCTCCGGCTCGCCGCGCGTGAGGGCGAACTGGCTGTGGCTGATGATCGGCGTCAGCAGGTTGTTGAACTCGTGGGCGAGCATCGAAGAGACGGTGCCGAGCGATGCGAGGCGCTGAAGCCGCTGCACCTGCTGCTGAAGCGCCGCCATCTGATGATCGAGGTTGTCGAGGTGCTGCTGTACGTTGCCCGCAGCGTCGGATAGATTGACATTCGTAGAGGCGTCGTGGTTCATGCGAGGTTCTTTATCCGCGATGTTGGCTGGTAGAAAGCGTACGTGCCTGTTATCGGCAATCACATCGGACGACTTGGAAACGGATCGCCCCATCGGCCGTGCGATCCGCCTGACAATTCGTGAAGGCCCGTCAGGATGCGTCGCCCTACAGAGTCTCCGGCGATTCTTGCGCCGCGTCGCCCAAAGGAGTTGACCGAGGTGGACTTGCAGGACCGATTCGATCAACTGCTCGCCCTCGCCGAACGCCTCGGCCTGACCATCCGCCGCGAACCGCTCGGCGGAGAGGGCGGGGGCTACTGCGTCATCAAGGGCAAAGGGGTCCTCTTCGTGGACACGCTTGCCGATCTGGAGACGCGCTACGACCGCACACTGACGACCCTGGCCCGATTGCCGCAGATTGAAGAGCACTTCGTCTCGCCGGAACTGCGGGACGAACTGGTCCGCGCCAAGGGGTGATCTTTTTGGATAGGTGTCGCCGGGCTGCTGTGCATGTCTGCACAGCGCGGCGCAATAAAAAACGATGGAGCCGGCAGCCGTCCCGAGCCATATACACCGCCGACCCCATCGCAAATGCTATTAGAAGATCAATGTCGCGAGGCACTCCTGGAATTGCACCAGTTTTGCCCGCGAACCGAGCGTTTTTTTTCACCCGCCATGCCGGAACTGCCCGACATCGAGCTCTACTGCGGCGCATTGCGTCAGCGCGTCCTCCGCCGCCCGCTGGTGAATGTCCGCGTGCTCAGCCCGTTTCTCTTGCGAACCGTGGACCCACCCCTGGAAGCGGCCAATGGCCGTACGGTCATCGCCGTGTCGCGATTGGGGAAGCGGATCGTGCTGGGCCTCGACGGCGATCTGCACCTTGTGATTCATCTCATGATCGCCGGCCGCTTCCGCTGGCTCGCCTCTGACGCCAAGCCGCCGGGCAAGATCGCCCTCGCCGTGTTCGATTTTCCCGACGGCCGATTGGTTCTCACCGAGGCCGGCACCAAGCGCCGCGCCGCTCTGCACTTCGTCGCAGGCGAAGCCGCCCTCGCCGCGCACAACCCCGGCGGACTGGAGCCGCTGACCGCTGACGTGAGCGCGTTCGCCAAGGCCCTGCGCCGCGAGAACCACACGCTGAAGCGCGCACTCACCGATCCCCGGCTCTTTTCCGGCATCGGCAACGCTTACTCCGACGAGATTCTCCACGCGGCGCGCCTCTCGCCGGTCAAATGGACGCAGAAACTAAATGATGACGAGATCGCCGCGCTTCATGCCGCGACGATTCGCGTCTTGTCCGAATGGACCGCCGCGCTTCGTGAGGAATTCGCCGGCCGCTTTCCCGGGGCCGGTGACATCACCGCGTTTCGGCCCGACTTCGCGGCGCATGGGCGCTACGGTTTGCCGTGCCCGGTCTGCGGCACTGCGATACAGCGGATCAGATATGCGGAGAATGAGACGAACTACTGTGCCCGATGTCAGGTGGGGGGGAAGGTGCTGGCGGACCGATCGCTTTCGCGCCTGCTGAAGGATGACTGGCCGCGATCGATCGAGTCGCTGGAGGAATTTCTTCCTCCGCCGAATGCGTGACTGTCGGTAGTCGGGATGCGGGATAACTGGGGGGCTCAACCTTCCACAAGGCTTCGTCGCTCTTCCTTGAGCAGTGCGATCTTCTCCGTCGCCTCGTTCTGCCGGCGCTCCAGGAGCATGTTCGCATTTTCTAGAATCATGAGCACGTAGCCGTTGGAGTTGAACTCCTCC
>CAZCGF010000361.1:0-2547 GCA_964498115.1 uncultured Planctomycetaceae bacterium
TGAACCTGGGCCTTATACTAGGGATTGATTTACCTTGTCAACGTAACTCATCCTGGTACGACCCACAGGCCCCGAGCGCCGCATGATCAGAGAGTATCCCCCATGTTTCAGAGCCGCCTCCAACAGCTGGATCACCAATCGCTGACCCGGCGCCTCCATACACTCGGCTCTGCGACGGGGCCAACCATTCAGCTCGCGGGGCGCACAGTCGTCCTGCTGGCCTCCAACGACTACCTGGGTCTCGCCACCCATCCTGACGTCATTCACGCCGCCATCCAGGCAACTACACAGTATGGAACAGGTGCCGGAGCAGCCCGATTAGTCTGCGGCACACTCCCTCCTCATACAGAGTTGGAACAGGCTCTTGCCACCTTTAAACAGACCCCCTCGGCACTAGTCTATGGATCGGGGTACCTTGCGAATTTGGGCATCATCCCATCACTCATCACACGAGGCGGGCAGATCTTCGCTGATAGACTTTGTCACGCCAGCCTCATCGATGGCGCGCGCCTCAGTCGCGCTGACCTGCGGGTCTACAGGCACCGAGATCTGAATCACCTTGAGTCCCTCTTCAAACGGACACCCCCTGGGCGCCCAATGCTCATCGTGACGGACGGGCTATTCAGCATGGACGGCGACCTGGCCCCGCTTCCTGAACTGGCAACTCTGGCCGAACGATTCGGTGCGACGCTCTACGTGGATGATGCCCACGGCACCGGGGTGATGGGCCAATCGGGCCGGGGCACACTTGAACATTTTGGAGTCGAGGGCCGGATTCCGTTTCACATGGGCACCCTTGGCAAGGCACTTGGCAGCAGCGGCGCCTATCTCGCTGGCCCTACGGACATGATCCAATACCTGGTGAACACCAGCCGCCCCTTCATGTTTACAACCGCCCCGCCGCCTGCTTCGGCGGCAGCGGCTTGCGCCGCGCTGACCGTCCTCCAGCAAGATCCGTCACGCCGCGCTCGGCTGTGGCGCAATCGCGACCATCTGTTCGCTGGCCTGACTCGTCTCGGATTTCACCTCACCGAATCCGCCAGCCCCATCCTCCCCGTCCTGATCGGCCGCGCCGAGAAAGCGCTCACCTTTGCCGAACAACTGCTGGCTCAAGGGGTCTACGCGCCGGCGATCCGCCCACCGACCGTCCCTAATGGATCCAGCCGTATTCGCGTGACCATCACTGCTGAACATTCTCCCGAACAGATTGACCTCGCGCTGTCAGCATTTGAACGCGCGGGACAATCTGTACGTCTTCTCTAGCCCCCAAACGTGTTCCGCATCTTCCCGCGAATTTCTTGCTTTCCCGTCTTGCTATGGCATGATGCTCACAAGTCATTCATCAGGGGAAACCGCCACGCTGATCGCGGTGGCGACGCACGACCGACGACCAGTCTTACTACGGAGTCATACCCATGGACATTTCGAAACTCCTGACCTTTTCAGTCAAAGAAGGCGCGTCCGACTGTCATATCAGCTCAGGCGAGCCTCCGATGATTCGTATTCATGGCGATCTAAAGAAGTTGGATCATCCGGCCCTTACATCGGATGAGACGCATGCGCTGATCTACGATATGATGACGGACACCCAGCGGAAAAACTTCGAAGAACACCGGGAGTGCGACTTCTCGTTCGAGCTTGGCGATATCGCTCGCTTCCGCGTGAACGTTTTCGTGCAGCAGCGCGGACTCGGGGCAGTCTTCCGAAACATCCCCACGGAAATTCTTCCGCTTGAAAAGCTCGGCATGCCGCCGACCTTGCGTCAGCTATGCGACAAGGAAAAAGGGCTCATTCTCGTCACCGGGCCTACGGGGTCCGGTAAGTCGACGACGCTCGCGGCCATGGTCGACTATCTGAACAATACCTTCGAAGGCCACATCATTACGATCGAAGACCCTATTGAGTTCGTACACAAGTCGAAGAAGTGCCTTGTGAACCAACGGGAGCTGGGCGTGCACACACTGTCCTTTGCCAACGCCCTCAAGTCCGCACTTCGCGAAGACCCCGATATCGTGCTCGTGGGAGAAATGCGAGACCTGGATACCATTCAGCTCGCACTGACTGCAGCAGAAACCGGGCACTTGGTCTTCGGCACGCTCCACACATCTAGCGCGCCAAAAACCATCGACCGTATCATCGACGCCTTTCCACCGGCACAACAGGCGCAAATCCGGACACAGCTATCAGAAGCACTGGAAGCCGTCATTACTCAGACGCTGCTCAAGAAAAAGTCGGGAGGACGTGTGGCAGCACTAGAAATCATGGTCGCAACCACAGCCGTCCGCAATCTGATCCGAGAAGCCAAGCTCCATCAAATTCCCGGCATCATGCAGGCCAGCCAGAAAGACGGCATGCAGACGATGGACATGGCGTTACTCGAGCTAGCGACGCGTGGCGTCGTCACGAAAGCCGAAGCGCAATCGCGCAGCATGAACCCGAACCTCTTCGGATCGGCCTCCTCACTCAGCGGCGCCGCGTAACCACAGCAGAACAACGGAGACAGGCATGGATATCCGCAGCCTCTTAAAAGTCATGGTCGACCAGGAA
>CAZCGF010000362.1:0-2539 GCA_964498115.1 uncultured Planctomycetaceae bacterium
GCGATGCAACAGTTCCAGACCACGATGCATTGCGCCTCGGACCTGCTGAAGGACTCGCTGACCCTCCTCGAACGGGTGCTTGAGACGCATCGCCAGCCCCCTCCTGGGAATCCTCAGAATGGTCCCCTCGCATAAGGCTAGCGCGTGGCCGCCTCCATGGCTGCCTGCTCGTTCGGCAGCAGCAACCGGTTCAGATCCAATACGATCAGCAGACGGTCCTCGATCCGCCCGACTCCCTGAGTGAACTCGGCGCCGGCCGAATTGCCGACGGACGGCGGCGGCTCGATCATCACTTTCGGGATCCGTATGACTTCCACCACTTCGTCGACGATGAGGCCGACCATGCGATTTCGGACGAGAACCACCATGATGCGTGAATCATCGGTTCGGTCCGACGTGGGCAATCCGAACCGCCGGCGAAGGTCCAGCACCGGGATGATCCGTCCGCGCAGGTTGATGACCCCTTCGACGAAATACGGCGCCTTGGGGACGCGTGTGACTTCCACCATTCGGTTGATTTCCTGCACACTGAGCACATCGAGCGCGAATTCCTCATGGGCGATCCGGCAGGTGACGAACTGCACCAGATCGTCGCCGCCCTTGCCGGTCCCGCTGGGCCCGGCTCCTTGTTGAGCCGCGCCCGGGAGCTTCTCTTCGACAATCATCAGAGACTCCTTTCGTGCCCGTGCTTAGAGCTTAAAGGACCCGACAATGCCTTGGAGTTCGGTGGCCAACTGGCTCAGATCGTGGCTCGCTTTGGCCGACTCGCTCGCGCCGGAGGCCGAGTCTTTGGTGACCTTGGCCACGTTTTCGATGTCGTTCGCGATCTGTTGCGTCGCGACCGATTGTTCCTCTGAGGCGACGGCAATCTGCCGAATCATATCGGCGCTCTCGGAGACCATCTCGACGATGCGGGAGAGCGCTTCGCCTGTCCGGTTCACGAGGTCCACGCCGCTGGTGACCTTGACGGTTCCCTGCTGCATTGACTCGACCGCGCCGCGGGTATCCTGTTGGATCTGCCGGATCATGTCGCCGATTTCCTTCGTCGCTTTCGTCGTCCGTTCGGCCAGCTTTCTGACTTCGTCGGCGACGACCGCGAATCCCCGTCCCTGCTCACCGGCTCGGGCCGCTTCGATAGCGGCGTTCAAGGCCAGCAAGTTGGTCTGGTCGGCGATGTCTTCGATGACGCGGACGATTTCGCCGATCTGATCGGAGGACTTCCCGAGTTCGGCAATGATCGTGGCCGAGCTGGACACGGCGTCGGAGAGCTGTTGCATCCCCGAGATCGTATCGGAGACCACCGAGCCGCCGTCTTTGGCGGTCTTGACGGTTTCCTGGGCAAGCGTGGCGGCTTTGCCGGAGTTCTGCGCCACCTGGCTGACCGTCGCGTTCATCTCTTCGACCGCTGCGGCGGTCTGCGAGGCCCGTGAGGTCAGCGTATCGGTGCCCTTGGAGATTTCTTCCGCCGTCGCCGACAGCTCCACCGACGCGGAGGCGACTTTGTCGGTGACGTGGGCGACTCTACCGATCATGCCTTGCAACTTTTCAATGAATTGATTGAAATAGCCTCCAAGGGTGGCGATTTCATCAGTCCCGTGCGACGGCACCCGTTTTGTCAAGTCGCCTTCACCCTGCGAAATATCTTTCGAAATAGCCGCCATTTCGTGAATGGGCTTCAAGACAATCGCGCGGAGCAGAGCATAGGTTACTCCGACGATCAGGAAGACCATTCCGGCCATCAACCCAAGGGTATTCATCATGGCTTTATCCGCATTCTCCTTTGCGATAGTCATCCGGCTGTTGATGACCAGAGCGCCAAGGGTGTCCCCCACCTGCTTGTCGCTATGACAACCGATGCAAGCAGCCGACGTGGCCTTGTCCGGTACGGCCCGACGGAAGGTCAGTGTGCCATTCATGTCTTCGCGGCGGGTATAGCTGTCGGCTCCTGAAGCAAGGGCTTTCAGGGCTTCCGTTTCAAATCCGTCTTTGGGGAGGTTGGCGGAATTGATGGGGCTCTGGGAGATGTACCGAAAATTCATCGTTCCGTTCTTCATCACCTCTTCGCCGATTTCCCGTGCGGCTGTGGCAGGGAACGGAATGGCCTCGGGATTATTGGCATGGTCTCTTGCGGTGATAATCTCGCTGCCGGCCTTGCTTTTCTTGATCTTGGCGACATAGTTCGTGGCGATGTAGGCGCGGGATGTTTGCACTACCGTCTCGATCTGCTTCAGGCGCTGAGTCAGCAATTCGTCGAGATTGGCATCAGATTGAGTACTGAGGACGATGTACCCCCCTGCCATGGCGACCATCGAAACAAGGCCGATGGCGAGGATAAATTTTGGCCCGATGTTCATGTTCTTGAATAACGCGGTCATAGATCCTCCTACCTGCAGCATGTGAATGAAATGAGTGCGTGCCCTGTCATGTCCTTCTCGCTTGTGTCATGCCGAACCGCCTGTTCACCACCTTGCCGATGAGGTAGGAGTGGTCACTACCTTATCGGCATTCGTCGCGTGATCCTGTACTGCTAATCCATCGT
>CAZCGF010000363.1:0-2489 GCA_964498115.1 uncultured Planctomycetaceae bacterium
GAGACGGGCACCAGCCCCACGCGTCCATCCGCAGGCCGAAACCGAACAAAGTAGGCCCCGTGCTTTCGCGTGTCAGTCTCCGGCCCGATCTTTTCCATTTATGTCGGCCCCGATTCGATCGCCGCTAGCCCACCGTCGCAATCACCTTGAGCTCCACCGCGATCGGCGTCGGAAGCGCCGTCACCTCCACCGTTGTCCGCGTCGGGTTCGGCTTGCCCGGCCCCGCGAAGTGCTCCGCATACAGCCGATTGAACGTCGCAAAGTCCCGCTTCATGTCCGTGAGAAACACGCTCACGTCAACGATCCGCTCCCAGCCCGACCCAGCGTCCTCCAGCACCACGCGAATATTCTCAAACACGCTCCGGCACTGCGCCTCAATGTCATACGCCGCGACATTCCCCGCCGAATCCAGCGTCACCCCGGGAATCTCCTTGCTCCCGCGCCTCCGCGGCCCCATCCCGGAAATAAACAACAGATTCCCCACCCGTTTCGCGTGCGGATAAGCCCCCACCGGCTCCGGCGCCCGTGAACTTTCAATGTCGTGACTCATGATGATGCTCCTAACGCAAACATATAGCGCCGCAGTCCAGGGTACCTCATTCCGATGCGCCCTCCGCCGCTTCTCTCACCTCGCGGCTCTTTGCATTTGCTTTCGACCATGCCTCTACTTGTTTCCGAACAGTTTCTTCTATCTGATTCATAAACGCCGAACTGCGTCGCTGTTGATCGTACAACCGGCGCGATTTTTCGTTGAGATGTCGTTGTCCGGAAATATCCGAATTCTGAAGTGAGTCCGCCCAGCCTCGAATCTGCCGCGAGCACGACTCAGCAAGTGTCCTGAGGCTGGAAATCTGAGATTTCAAATTTGAGATTTGAGATTTGAGATTTAACGTTTCCGATTGCTCCGTCGCATCTTGTTCCCCTAAAGGGCGTGTCTGCAACCATCGCTCGCAAAAATGCAGCATGGACCGTACTTCCCCCGCCGACCCGCGCGCGATGTAAAGAAACATAAGGAGTTCAGCCGTTGAACCCCGCTCGAATCCCTCCGCGATATTATTCGACACCGATAGCGCCGCTCGTCGAAGCTGATCCCGCAGGTCGCCGGTCGCCTTAAGCGATTGTTGTTCTGTCAGCGCATACGCGGTGACCGCCAGCTCGATCGCGGCCTTCCAGACCGGTAAATCCTCAAATCGTTCGTACTTCACGATGTAACGATTGTCCGCGCCGTCCGGCCGGGTCGCAAGCGGACTCAACTACCCGCCTGCCCGCAGCGCCTCGCGCGACTCCGTAAACAAAAACACCCGATCAACCTTCGCCGTCACCCCGATCCATCCGTAAAAACTCAGCCAAGTTACGTTCGGCAGCACGTCGCTCATCGTCTCGCCGTCCTTCAACAATTCCCCCGGTGGCATCCCGCCGACGCGCGAAAGCATCTTCGATACCACCTCCGCCGTGCGCGCCTTGTTCACCCTCTCCAGCGCCGTCGCAATCCTCCGGTTCGATCGGCCGCGCAGCACCATGCGCGGCCCCGCAAGAAACACCTCGACGAACATCGCGGAGACCGTCCCAGGATTCATGATCACCGTCGCAAGCCCCAGCCCAGCCGCCGCCGAAACGCCGAGATACTGTCCCGAGAGAATCAACCGCGAGTCCGGATATCGCACGCTGATCTCCCGCATCGATTCGCTCAGATAATTCCCGCCCGTCTTCCTCTCCATCCGAAACAAGAGCGGAATCATCACAAGCGACAATCCCGAAACAATCAGCCACCACGGCAGCCACGAATGAAGCAGCATCGAGCCCGCCGCCCACAGCATCGTCCCAATCACCACCGGCCCGACGAAGCAAAGCGGAACGCCAAGCACGATCTGCATCGCATCCGTTCGCCGCCGTAGCTCCGCACGCTCATCAAGTCGTCGAAGAATCGTATCTATCCCGATCGGACCAATCCCATGCCCCGCCGCGTGCCCGCACTCAGGGCACGGCCGATTCCCACTCAGCCCGTGCAGGTCATATCCGCAGTTAAGACAAATCCTGACGCCGATGTCCGCCAGCGCGCCGCGTAGCGGGGCAAGCCGAGAGATGCGCCGGGCCTCGCTTTTCCAAAGTGCGTAGGAATAAATGCCCAGCCCAATCAGCACCACGCCGCCGACGATGAGATGAATATCCGCGGCGATGATGCTGACCGCCGCCGCAAACAGCCAGATCACCCCAAGAAACGGCCGCGTCTCGCAGATGAAGACAGCCCCATGATCGCTCGGCTCAAAGCGCAGACTGACGCGAGGCAGCAGCCCCCACGCCCACTCGCGCAGTCGCAGACACACAAGATCGCCCCGCAGCCGTCCGGCCAGCGACCCCTCCCACGCCGCCTGTTCGACAAACGCCTGCGCGTCCGCGACGCTCGCCGTGCTCTGCCACTCCTCGCGCCGCAGCCTCGGCCCATGCGCGTAATACCAGCGGCTGAATGCAAGATAGAACGCCGTCTCCAC
>CAZCGF010000364.1:0-2486 GCA_964498115.1 uncultured Planctomycetaceae bacterium
CCGCAAGCACAACCACGCTCGGCTTATCAACGGTCACATCACACCTGTCCTGACCATTCAGAAGTTCATATCAAATCTGATAGCTTACCCGCCCGCGCTTGGTCGATCGCGAAATCTTCTGATGCGCGTACAGCCCCGCAAGCACAAACTCCACGCAGCTCGCCCGCATCTCCGGGTCCGCCGATGGATTGATCTCAAAGGCCTTCTCCCACGCCGGCGGCACGCGCTTCAATCGCTCGGCATAGTCCGATGACGGGAGCATGTCCCCCACCTCGATGCTGACTCCCTTGCCGAAGATGCCAGCGATCTCCTCGAATCCGTGCTCGTCGCAGTACTCGTCGAAGACCGTCTTGATCGCCTCGACCATCACCGCCTCGATGACCTGCTGCTCGCTCATCTGATGACTGCTCATCATGTCGAGTTCCAGCTTGCCCATCGAGCTGCTCGCCAGGTGGCTCAGGTCGCTGATGCGCGGCACCGCGTGCGCCTCGCCGAGAACCGCCGCTCTCCGACGCGCGCTGGCGATCATCGTGCGATAGTTGGCGATGGAAAACCGCGCGCTGACGCCGGACTGCGCATCGATGAAGTCGCTCTTCCTCGCCGCGATGCTGATCTGCTCGACGATCTCCTTCATGAACAGCGGCACCCGCACTGGAAACGGCCCCTCGAGTTCGACGCCCGCCTCCTGCTCCATGATGGCGATGCCGGTTTCCCGCTCGTGCGGATAGTGCGTGCGAATCAACGAACCAATCCGGTCCTTCAGCTGCGGGATCACCTTCCCGCTGCGGTTGTACGTCGCCGGATTCGCCGAAAAGAGAATCACGATGTCCAGATCAAATCGAATCGGGAATCCCCGGATCTGCACGTCGCGCTCTTCGAGAATGTTGAACAGCCCCACCTGCACCAGTTCGTCCAGCTCCGGGACCTCGTTCATCGCGAAGATGCCGCGGTTCATCCGGGGAATCAGCCCGAAGTGCAGCGCATCCTCCGCCGACATGCTCGTCCCCATCGCCAGCTTCGCCGGGTCGATCTCACCGATGACATCCGCGAACTTCGTCCCGGGCGCCAGCCGCTCGGCATAACGATGCTCGCGCGGCCACCACTCGATCGGCGTCGCATCGCCCTCGGCGGCGATCAATCGCCTTCCATACTGGCTGATCGGGTTGAGCGGGTCGTCGTGAAGCTCGCTTCCGGCAATAAAGGGAATCTCCGGATCGAGCAGCCGAACGAGCCCGCGCATCATCCGGCTTTTCGCCTGCCCCTTCTCGCCGAGAAAGAGCATGTCGTGCCGCGCCAGGATGGCGAGGCAAATCTCCGGGATGACCGTGTCCTCGTACCCAATGATGCCCGGGAAGATGTCGTCGTGCGCGCTAAGCAGTTTGAGCAGGTTGTCATGGAGTTCCTGCTTGACCGAGCGGGACTTCCAACCGGCGGCCTTGAGTTCAGCAACGGTGCGGGGCTTGGTGGTAGAATTCGTATGCATAGTGCGGCATTGTAGCGGTCGGGTCGAAAGCGTTCAGGATTCCCATTGCCGGGCGTCAATCGACGAATCGGCGGTCTCATGAGGCTCGTGAACAGGAAGCGTCGATGAGCGAAGCTCTCATGGAAGCGCCGGAGTCCACCGATCCAGGCCCCTCGCCGCCGAATTGGGACGCGATCCAGGAGGAGATTCACTGCCCGCTCTGTGAATACAACCTGCGCGGGCTCTCCGCGCCGCGCTGCCCGGAGTGCGGGTACACCTTCATCTGGGCCGAGCTTCTGGAGATCGATCGGCGGCTTCACCCTTACCTGTTTGAACACCATCCCGAACGGCCGTGCTGGTCGTTCGTCAAAACGATCATCGGCGGACTGCGGCCTTGGAAGTTCTGGAAGTCGCTGCACCCGGCGCAGCCCTGTCGCCCCCGGCGTCTGATGCGTTTTGCGGCGTGGATGCTCGTGCCCGCGGTCCTCATCTGGGTCGCGCTTCTGGGCAGCGTGATCACCGAGCGAATGAGTCAGCATATGGTGGCACGCCAGTGGGAGCGGGCCTACCTGACCAACTCTCAGACGGCGCCCGACTTCGAAGTCCAAATCAAGCAATTCGGCGGCGTCGATGCATACCTCGAAAGGTTTTATCCGATCACGATCCTCGGCATTATCAAAGGCGAGGGAGACCCTGCCCGCGTCATGCTCGATTATGCCGTGCCTTCCATCATCGCTGTCGCCTGGCCGATCGCCACCCTCCTGGCGCTCTGCGTCTTCGAGATCTCGCGCCGTCGCGTGAAGATCGCCCGCATCCATTTCGTCCGGGCCGTGGTCTACAGCGCCGACCTCATCTGGTGGATCGGCCTGATCATGTTCTTCATCGCCCTGCTGTCGAGCGCGGCCGGCTTTGGGCTGAATGTTTTCATTTCCAACATCGTCCATCCAGTGACCTTTCTCGTCCTCGCAGGCGCGGCGGCGGTCATTGCCTTCGGCATCCGGCTGACATTCGCCTATCGCCGCTA
>CAZCGF010000365.1:0-2481 GCA_964498115.1 uncultured Planctomycetaceae bacterium
CGTTGAAACGGCCTGACGAGGGCGGACTCCTGAAAACTGAATGCTTCCCCGAAGCTTGATTCAGCGCCCGAAAGTCGAGGCACCATTGCATGTTCTCAACGCTTCCCGGGGAATTCCCCACTCGCCGCTGGTACAATGATCGTGGGCCGCAAGCCTTTTAGCCCCGGGGGCCGCGTAGCATGAATCACCTGCGGATGATCCTAACTGCCGCCATTCTGGCATCGGCAACCACCGCGCGAGTCGAGGCGGACCTGATCTTCGATTCATGGAGTCTACTCACGGTTGTGCGTGATTTCACGCCTCCGGCCAGCGAATCTGACGCTTCTTACTTTAAGAATGCTCAATCACCGTTCAGTGCTTCCCACACTGCATCACTTCCCTCCGGCTCCTATTCAACCGCTTCCTATGACATCGGCTGGCTAATGGACGAGGCACACGTCGACATCGAAGTGGGCCACAAGCTCGAACAGCTCAACGGCGAAACCGTCTCCGAAGGCCGCATTTACTTTACCCCGTCGGTCGACTCCCTCGTCACCTTCTCCGGAAACTGGCAATACGCCTGGCCTTCTGCCGCGCTCGGCCAAACGGGATTCGTTATGGCCGTTATAGACCTTGCGATGGAAGACCCGATTGCCATCGAATTTGAGTTTGGCGGAAACGTCGGTATCGGCCCGCCATTTGGAACCATTAGTCTTTCCGGCAGTGCCTTCATTCCTGCCGGTGGACAGTACATGCTTCACTACTCGGCAAACGTCGATCACATCGACCCCACGCCGCCCGGCACCTTCGGCGAGGCCTCCGGCGAATTCCATTTCACCATCACCCCCATCCCCGAGCCCGCCGCCGCTATTTCCTTGATTCTCTTTGCGGCGCTTCGGCGTCGGCGGGCGTGAGGCCCGGTTGTCTGCCTTACTAGTAGCAGGCAATCGCGAATCGGCCTATCATGGCCTCCGCTATTAACCAGGAGCACACCGAGCATGGCTTGGCAGGCAATCGATCGAACGACACCGGTCATTGATGAGAAGGCCCCGCCCGTCTTGAGCGAGGCCGTTCGCGAAAAGATTCGCGGCTTCTTCCCGCGATACGAGACGAAGCGCGCGGCCCTCCTTCCGGCGCTGCACATCGTGCAGGAGACGCTGGGGCACGTCGGCTATCAGGCGATGAAGGAAATCGCCGAGGTGCTGGAGATCCCGCCGAGCCAGGTCATGGACACGATGAGCTTCTACACGCACTTCTGGGATCATCCCAAGGGCGTGAAAGTCGTCGTCGCCTGTCGCAGCCTGTCGTGCAATCTTCTCGGGGCCGATGCGGTGCTCCAGGCCGTCAAGGACGAACTGAACATCGAGGAACATCACACCACGCCCGACGGCACCTACAGTTTGCTGACGGAAGAGTGCCTCGCGGCCTGCGATCATGGGCCCTGTCTGCTCATCAACGAAAAGCTGCATAAGTGCGTCAAGCCGGAGCAGGTCGCCAAGCTCCTCAAGGATGCGAAGAACGACCAGATCGCCTTCCCGCGCAGCGAGCTGTTCTCGAAGCCTCCCGCGAAGCCGGCCGACCCGGATGACCTGCCGAAGACGTCGGACGTCAAGGAAATGCAGGACGCCTGATTCGCATCTGATCTTTCGGAAGCGACCTTATGCCCGAGACTCCCGAGCTTTCCGGTGGTGGATCGGCCTCCCGCGAATCCACCGCTGCGGTCGTGGGCTGCCTTCTGCTCCTGCTCGTCGCCTTGCATCTCGTCGGCGCTCCGCTGGTTGAGTTGTCAAAATGGACCGCCGCGGCCGATTCCAATTCCGCCGTGGCCGAGGCCGTCGCCTGGCACGATGGCCGTCTCACGCTGCCGACCCGCCTGCACGACACGGCGCTCTTCGAAGGGCGCATCTACAACGTCTTCCCGCCGCTCTTCACGCTCCTGTCCTATGCGGCGCTTGGGCTGGGTAAGTCGCTCGGCACGGCGGCGGGCCAGATCTACACGCCGTGGTATGTCATGCTGGTGGCACTGCCGTTGCCGCTGGCCGGCTATTGGGCCTTCAGGAAGGCGGGGGCGCGCGCTGCGTGGGCGGCGTGCTTCACCTTCTTCTGGATCGTTGGCACGCCGATTCTCCCGTGCCTTGTTTCGGCCCGAAACGGCGGAATCAGCCAGATCAACCATTTGCTCTCGCAGACCGGCATCATGCTGATCGTCGCTTCGATGACGGCAGGCAGGCGGCAGTGGCCGGCATGGGTCGGCCTGATCATCGCGGCGTGGTCGCGTCCGCTGGCGATTTTTTATGCGCTGGGCATGGTGATGTCATACCGACGGCACCCTTCGGCGTCGGGCAAGGGGCGCTACATCGGCCTGGCCGTCGCCGTCGCGATCGCGCTGGCACTACCCATGGGGCTGAGCTGGGCGAAGTTCGGCACGCCGCTCGACAGCGGCTACAAGTATCTCTACGAAGGCCGCGTCGATGAGCTGGCCCGCGCGGGACAGCGAGCCCT
>CAZCGF010000366.1:0-2443 GCA_964498115.1 uncultured Planctomycetaceae bacterium
CGCAGGTGCAGCTCTCGCTGTTTGAAGCGGTCAGCGGCAGCATTCCCACCACCCTGTTTTTTCCTCTGGAGCGCGGGAAGGCCTGGGGATTTGCACAGCGTTTTTTCGACCGGTGTATCCAGCCGCGCGCGGCCCATCCCGACATGATCACTAGATTGCCGGAACCGGCGGCGGAAGCTCGCATCACGGTCACCGTGCACAGCGTCATCGGAGCGGAGGAGGAGTTGGCGGCAATTTGCCGGACAATCATCGATCTCGTCGAGACCAACGGATATCAGTTCGACGACATCGGAGTCGTCGCCCGCACGCTGGATCCGTATCGAACGCTCCTGTCGGGTGTCTTCGATCGATATCGCGTCCCGTTTTCGACGACGGCCGGACGGCCGTTGATGCATGAGCCGCTGTGCAAGGTCCTACTGCAGTTGGTCACATTGCCGTTGAACGATTTTTATCGCACGCCGGTATTGGATGTCGTGACATCGCCTCTCTACGCTCCCGATCATCTGGATCACCGTCATCAGGGCTACCGGCCGGAGCAATGGAAACTGGCGGTGCCGGGCCTACAGATCACCCGGGGTGCCGAGGAGTGGAGGCGGTTGGAGCGGGCCGCGCGCGTGACGCTGAACCCGGCGGACGGCGATGAGCAGGACCGGATGCTCGATGAGTTGGATATCGCGCCGGAGGCGATCGCACTCTTGTGGCAGACCGTCTCGCAACTGCTGACCGATTGCCTGGCGTTGCCGCAACAGGGCACGGCCGGTCAACTGATTGCCGCCTGCCGCGATCTGGCCCGCCGCCATCTCGCTGGCTCTGGCGAGATGGACATGGCCGGTTCCGATCCGCTCGATACGCGGCTACGTGCGACGTGGACAGCGATCGACGGCGTCTGGGCCCGGCTTGAAGAGCTGGATATTCTCGGCGAGGAGATGTCCTGGGCGGAGTTTGTCGAACTTCTGACCCAAACGTGTGAACGGACGACGATTCCGCTGGAGGAAGCCGCGCATCGAGGGGTGACGGTCGTTGATGCGATGGCTGCTCGCGGGCTGACCTTCAAGGCGATGTGCGTGCTGGGCCTGAACGAGAAGCTGTTTCCCCGATACATCCGGGAGGATGCCTTTCTTCGAGACCGGCATCGGCGGGTGCTCGACGCGACGCTCGGGTTCAAGATTGATGAAAAGCTCGGCGGCTACGAGGAAGAAGCGCTCTTGTTTGAACTGCTCGTTCAAGGAGCCGTCAGCCGGCTGTACCTTTCCTATCAGCGGGCCGATGAGGCCGGCCGCGTGCTGGCGGTTTCCCCGTTTCTCGGCGACGTAAACAAGCGGTTCGGTCTCGACGGGCGGTCGGTTGAGGAGGTGCCGCGCCGGCTGACCGACCG
Source organism: uncultured Planctomycetaceae bacterium (assembly GCA_964498115.1). Lineage (GTDB taxonomy): Bacteria > Planctomycetota > Phycisphaerae > UBA1845 > UTPLA1 > UTPLA1. The sequence continues at coordinate 1,376 of CAZCGF010000366.1, forward strand.
GCTTGCCCAGCGTCCCGCGCTCCAGCGATTGCTTCCGCCGGCTGAGCTTGCTCAATGGATGGCGATGAGCGGGCAGGACGCGGCGGCATTGCTCGAGGCGGTCGGGCGCGAGTCCGCCGGATTCAGGCATGCCCTGAATGCGTTGGCCGGAATCGAGGACGACGCCTCTCTGTTGAACGGCTATGACGGATTGACGGGTCCGCTGGACGCCCATTGGTCCGCGGTACAGGAACGCGGTGTAGCCCCGACGCCGCTGGAACGGTATGCCCGCTGCCCATTTCAATACTTTGCCGCCGATGTGTTGCGGCTGGAACCGGTGCGATGGACCGTCGCCCAGGAGCCGGATGCCGCATTGCTGGGCACGCTCTGTCATGCGGCGCTGAAGTGCTGTTACGAGCAGCTACTTGCAATCGAGTGGCCGGCAAAGCCGGTCGGGGACGATACGATACGTGCGTGCGTTCAGTCGGCCGTCAACCGGGCTTCGCAAGACTGCGAAGCCCGGCATCGTACCGGCTATTATTTATTGTGGGAACTGGCCAAGGAACAGGTTATGTCGCTCATCGCGGCGGCGGTTGCGACGGATGCCGAGGCCTATCGCGAAGAGCCCTATGCCCCGGTTTCATTCGAGGTGGATGCCGCGGGTTCGGTCACGGATGTCCTGCCCGATGGCTCGACGGCGCTCAAGATTCGCGGACGGGTGGACCGGATCGACCGCCATCGCGACACCGGAGCGGTTCGTATCGTCGACTACAAATTCAAAACCGGATCAGCCATCAAGCCCGAAGACCGTAACCTGCCGCAATCCGCCCTCCGCGGCTATCGTCTGCAACCTCCTCTGTACGCCCGGCTCCTCATGCCCGGCATGCCACCGACAAGTCAGGTGCAGTTCATTTTTCTGGCCCCGCAGTGGGAACCGCCCGTCGCGCGCTCGATGTTCGATGTCGCCGCGCTCTCCGGCGAGCCGGACAGGCGGATTCAGCAGACGTTGCGGCTCCTGATCGGCGGACTGCAGACCGGACGGTTTTTCATTCTGCCCGATACCTACTGCGATCACTGTGAATTCCGGGT
>CAZCGF010000367.1:0-2412 GCA_964498115.1 uncultured Planctomycetaceae bacterium
GCAGCGCCCGATGTCACCGATACCGACAACTCCAACCCCAAGCCCCAGGCCTCAAGTCCCAGGCCTGTCTCACTCTTTTTTCACCTTTTCCGCGCATCGCCCCAACACATGCCCGCCACGCAAGTTGCAAGCATCCCCCAAAACTTTTTTCGCCTATTGTCACCTTCGATTTTGCTCGACTTCCGTGCGATCAACGAAGCGGCTTGCCGTTTGGCGACGGACCACCAGCAGCGCTGCCCAGTGTCGCTACCCTTGCATCCCCCGCGCCGCCTCGACCTCGCCGCGCCTAAAGCCCCAGGCCTCAGGTCTCCCAAATTTCGACGTTTCGACGTTTCGATTTTTCGACGTTTCCACCCAATTCGCGCATCGCCCCAACCCATGCCCGCCACAAGCGTTACCACAATCCCCGCGAGGCTTGTGTCACCTTATGTCACCTTCAATCTTGCAGCACTTGCGCGCGATCAACGCCCCTGTCTTCACCCTCGACCCCTCGGCCCCTTTTTTTTTGCCTATTGTCACCTACGATCTGGAGCCCGGCCGATATGCCGATGTATCACTTGGATAGGCCTGCAACAGGAGCACCATGATGACCGGACTCAAGCCCTTCATCTATTCACTCGCCCCCATCGGCGGCGTCGCCCTCAATCAGGCCTTCTGCTGAGGACACATCCTCGGGACGCTCGGTCTGGGCGTCATCGTCATCGGAATTCCCGCCGCGATCATCACCGGCGTCGAAGTCATTCGCGGTCCGGCCACATCCGGCAAGGGCCTCGCCTGGGCCGCCGTCACCATCGCCGTCCTCGAAGCGGCCGCCATGATCGGCTGGGCGGTATTCGACGCCATGCCCGCCGGCGCGGGATCACCATAGGCTTCTGTCTTCACTCATTGGATGTTGGCAGGCAGGACTTGAGTCAGTTCACGGATGCGTCTCAGTTGAGCAGCAGGGCGACAAAAGGCGCGATATCGCCCTCTGTCACCTGTCCGTCATTATCCGCATCCGCGCCGCACTGCACCGCGACCTGCGCCGACTGCGGGGCAAGCAGCGTGGCCGAGAACAGCGCGATGTCGGCCGCGTTGATCAAACCGTCTCCATTGACGTCGCCGTGCAGGCATTGCCAGCCGAACCACGGTCGCGTCGTTTCGTCGGTCAGGAAGAATTCGAGAAACGCGTCCGAGGCCTTGTCCACCCCGCTGGCCGAGGGGTGGATGTGGTCATCGACGAAATCGGTCACATCCCAGGTCAGGCCGAGCCCGCTGGGCGTATTGCCGTTCGCCCAGATATACGCCCCCCACGAGGCCCATGGTGCAACAGAGTTGGCACCCTGGAACCCGAGATTCCCGAACGCGCCGCTGCCCGTGATCTGCGACTCGATCATCCACTTGATGCCGAAGCCCTGCTCAAAGGCGAATGGCTCGCGATTGCCCGACGCCGCATATCCGCCGTAGCTGCGGCTGACGTAATAGACCAGCTTGATGTTCGGAAAGACGATTCTTAAATTCCGCGCGATCCCGGCGAAATCTTGTGCCAATGCCCCGGCATCACCTGGCGAGCTCCCATCGCTCGCCATGCACTGCGTCGGTCCCGGATGCGCCGCCTTCACGCAAGCGATCTGCACTTGCTCCCGGCTCGATTGGCTGAACTGCAGCCGATTCAGCGCCGTCAGCCAAGGGTCCACGGCCATATCGGCCGGCTCTGCCCCCCAAAGGTCGGCGCCGAACGGTCCCTTGGCGCCATCGACCAAGAGCACGCGAGGATTGACCACCCCGCTCACCTGCAGCGGAGCCACCTTCGCCATAAACGCCAGCGCCGCGCTGGATGGGTCGTTGTTAGCGCCCACGCGCCACTCCTGCGTCATATTGCTGATGCCGATGCTGATCATCACGATGCGACCGTTGGGATGCGCGACGCCGCTGGTGCTGAGCGGCACAATCCCCGCCGCAATCTGCTGCCCCGCCGCATCGTGCGAAGCCGGTCGAAGATTACTGCCCCCCGGATAGAGCCCGCCCTGAAACGTCTTGTAAGTGCCGGCCCCAAGGTCGTAGAGCGATACCTGCGGATCGTTGGGATCGCAGAACTGCCCAAATGCAAAGGCATTGGAAGCAATAGACATCCCCAGCGCGAGTAGAAGGGCGAATCGCATATCTGTTCTCCGGCGAGCGGCGGGACGACAGGCTCGGCCAAGCGATACCCACCGAGGTTGCAGCGGTACAAGGAAGGAGTTACGCAGGGATTTCAGCCACCCCACTCCCTAACGTACCTCCATCGGGCCCTATTGCGTGATTGCGACGGGGCGTGATCCGTGGTCCCCGGCGCGATCTTATCGGCTCGATCAGCCTGAAGAATGTGACGTTTAAGGGCCCTTGCAGGCAAGGAGTTACGCGCGGGCAGCCGGGGCTTTGCAAAGGGCCGGT
>CAZCGF010000368.1:0-2375 GCA_964498115.1 uncultured Planctomycetaceae bacterium
GCTCTGGAATAACTAGCACGGGGCCAAAGGACAACGGCGAGGCCTGGGATCACCACGCCTCGCCGTGTCTTGCTTAACGCCAACCCGGAGGCTGACGCTTCTTGCCCTAGCAGAATGCTGAAAAAGTCTGCCAGCTTCGTTCTCGCATCGTTCAGACCCTCAACGTACCCACTGGGTACGCCTCGGCCCTTCACTCGCTGCGGCCTTGCTGAACAGCCTTTTTGAGCATCCTGCGACTAGGTCCTGATTGAGAGGGAGAATGACGTCTGCCGCACCGACTGGTACGCATACACCACGCTGCTCACAGACGAGGCAGGGGATGAAGTTTGGGTGTCGGCGGTTGCCTCAGAGGCCTGCTCACGGGTCTCGCGCAACTCGTTCTCCAGATCTTCGCGCAACTTCTTGAGGAAGTCCGGCAGATACTTCCGGATCTTCTCTGATTCCACCTTCGCCTCGTCGAGCGCGGCTAAGACTTGCTCAACCAGCGACTTCGTCGCCGAAGCATCCGGCGACGGCGCGACGAGGCGAGTCGTCGCGTCCGCTGCCGGAGCCGCTGCGTCAGTCGAAGGCTGGGTGGGCGCCGTGGTACCGGTTGACGATTGCGGGATCGCCGCCGCCGTCGAAGGCGCCACACCCGGGGTACCCGGTGTTGAGGGAATGCGGGATGTCTGAGTTGAGGTCGGAGTCTGAGCCGGTTGATTCTCCGGCAGCGCCGGCTGTCCGGTCACGGCAGAGGCCACTTGCGCCGCGACGACCGTCACCGACCGTTCGACATTGACGCTGAGATCCAAGCTGGATAGTGATGACAGCCCCCCGAACTTGTCGGCGAGCTTGGCCGTCTTAGCCAGCGCTTCGTCATCCTGCCCGCGGAAATACTTGCGGAAAATATTGCTGACCTTTCGAAAAAGCTTCTCGAGATCGTGCAACTCCTGCTCGTTCAGGTCCCCTTCGACCGTCACGCCATACTGCTTCTTCAAGGAGGCTTCGATACTCGTCGCCTTGACCTCGACGCTGCCCTGTTCGGTCTCCGCCTTCGCCTGATAGTTCACGGCCCGATACCGGGCCTCAAAATCGGCGGTCAACGTAATCCTGTCGCCTTCAGCCGTCGTCACGCTCAGCTGCCCGGTCAGGTCCGTCGACGCAGAAATGGCGGACACTTTCGTATCCAACCGCTGGGCACCCGCAGCATTCGCCGCCGGAGTCTGGAAAAATTTGGAGGGGTCGAACGCGGTCAAAGCTGAGACTGCCATATCTTCTGTTCCTTCCTGTGGGCCTTATCGGATCCCCCCTAGCTAAACTTAAGGGGTGCTGTGGTATAGTGCCTCTAGATTTTGGCTGTTCGACCTCCTCGAGAAGAAGGAGCCCCCATGCGCATAACATCAGCCTCTCTAAGACGTGCCATTGTGTTCCTCACGGTTGCCCTTTCCACCGGCTGTTCATTCAAGGCCACGCTCGACCAGACCATGGATACAACCTCAAATGTCACCGGCACCACATCATCCGCTCACAGCTGGGTTTCAGAAGACGGGCTGGTGAAGCCGGAGTACAAGGCTCTTGCCCTGATTGCAGCGAGCCGGGAGAATATGGAGCAGAACATCGCAGCCGGATCAGGCGAGTATCTGACGGCGGTCGGGACCTTGCTCGGCGTGCCGGAACCCCATCGCGCCGACTTCGGTGCCGCGGTCCAACGCCGCTATGCCCAAGAGTGGCCGGGCTCCCATGCGGCCCCCGAACAGTGGCTCGCGCAGCTCCACCAAACCGCTCAACCCTATCGGCTACCCCACTAACCTCTGTCGGATCTCGTATGACCACACCTCACGCCTCCCCCGCGCCACTCCCGTTTCAACGAATCCTTCATCCGTCTGACTTTTCGGAGGACAGCCACACCGGACTGGTCCACGCGGTGAAATTGGCCGTGGCCGCTCACGGCGAGCTGTCGATCATGCATATCGACCCAGATGTTCCCCGAAAAGATTTCGAAGACTTTCCCCAAGTCCGCCCCCTGCTCGAACGCTGGGGACTCCTTCCTCACGGCAGTCCACGCGAGCAGGTGGCCGATCTGGGAATTGCGATCAAGAAGACCCGCACAGTGGCGAAGAACCGGACCGAAGGCATTCTCCAATATCTCGCCAAGCATCCGGCCGATTTGCTGGTGATGTCCACCAATCAGCACGAGGGACTCGCCCGATGGCAGCATGAGAGTGTCGCCGAACCGGTCGCCCGTGGAAGTCACATAGCCACGCTGTTCGTCCCCGCACAGGTTGAAGGATTTGTGGCAAAAGATTCAGGGCAACCGAAGCTCCGTCGAGTGCTGGTGCCAGTGAGCGCGGAATACAGCCCGCAACTGGCCATCGACACAACCGCGCAATTGGCAG
>CAZCGF010000369.1:0-2369 GCA_964498115.1 uncultured Planctomycetaceae bacterium
GCGCCCCATTCAGAGCCCCGGCCATCAGAAAGGAGCCACCTCCAGAATGCCCCCGCAAAACCCTGCCGTCGCAAAAAATTTCGACGTTTCGACGTTTCGACTTTTCGACGTTTCCCCCGAGCCCGAGCTCTCCTCCCGCCCGCGGGGCCCCGCGCCGCCCCCCAGTCGCCAGCGCCCTCGGACCTGCTCTATAATGCCCCCAACGAAAGGCGGAGGACGAATGGCTGATGCACTCCAGGACCCTCGGGTTCACGCAAACCTGCTGATTCTCGAAATCGGCAACTCCCACGTCAGCGTGGCGACCAGCATCGGTCCCTCCGTCCGAACCGAGCAGCGTTTCGCCCTCGATCAGGCCGACGAAGTCGTCGCCTACTGCGAAACCGCCTGGGCGGCCCTCCCGGAGGACCACCTTCGCGCAATGGCGGCCGCCAGTGTCGTCCCCGACGCACTGGAAAGCCTCCGCCAGCGCATCGAGGAGGCCCTCGGCGACAAAATGATGGTCGTCGGCGAAGACCTCCAGCGCCCGATGTCACTGGCGGTGGAAGAACCTGAGATGGTCGGTATCGATCGCGTCTGCGCCGCCGCAGCGGCCTACGACGGTGCCCAGTCGGCCTGCGCCATCGCCAGCTTCGGAACCGCCATCACCATCGACTGCGTCAACGGCGAAGGCGTCTTCATGGGCGGTGCGATCCTGCCGGGCCTTCGATTGCAGGCCCGCTCCCTCCACGAAGGCACCGCGGCCCTGCCGCAGGTCGAGGTCGTCGCCTCCGGCTCCACCTACGGCGCAAGCACCCAGGACGCCATCTCCAACGGCATTCTCTACGGCGCGGTGGGGGCCCTGCGCGAGATCGTCGAGCGCTACGCCACCGAGCTCGGCAGTTGGCCGCTGCTCGTCGCCACCGGCGGGGCGGCCGAACTGGTGGGGGGCCAGTGCGATTTCATCGACCGCACCGTCCCCGACCTCTGCATCCGCGGCATCGGCCTGGCTTACCGCAAGCACTTCACACCCTTGCCCGAATCATGGTAACTCCCGACAGTGCAACCGTCGCGGCACTCCTCACCCCGCTCGCCCCCGGCGCCATCGCCGTCATCGCCCTCACCGGCCCCAAAGCGCGGCAGATTCTGAGCACCGTCCTCCGCGCCCCCAATAGCGATGCACCGATTGCGTTGGAACTGGGGCGCTCCCGCCTTTGCCGAATCCTGGACGGCCACGAAGTCCTCGACGACGCCATCGTCGCGATCCTGCCGCAAGGCCCCCACGAAGTCGTCGAACTCTGCACCCACGGCGGCGTCCGCATCGCCCAGCGCGTACTGGCCCTGCTCGCTGCTAATGGCGCCGAGCTGATCGACGCCGAGTCCTTCGTTGCCCGCACCTCACCGCAATCAAGCCCGATCGAACAAGACATCGACCGAGCCCTCCTCCGCTCCCGCAGCCGAAGAATGACCCAGTGGCTCCTCGCCCAGCGCCGCATCCTCCCGCCGTTCATCGCCGACTACGACAACATGTCCCCGCGAATGCAGTCTGATTACCTGCACAGAAGCGCCAGCGCAGAGCGACTTGTTAGCGGCCTCACCATCGCCCTGATCGGCCCGCCGAACGCCGGCAAGAGCACCCTCGCCAACCGTCTCATCGGCCACGAACGCACCATCACATCCGACACGCCCGGCACAACGCGCGACTGGGTCAGCGAAACAGCACTCATTCAAGGCTGGCCCGTCACCCTCACCGACACCGCCGGCATCCGCGACACAGATTGCCAGATCGAGTCCGAAGCGATTCGCCGAGGCCGGCATCAGGCGTCCGCCGCCGATCTCGTGTTGATTCTGGCAGACGCGACGCTCGGCGAGGAAGCGTGCAAGCGCAGCATCCTCGAAGCAGCTGAGTCGCTCCCATCGGAGGTCAGGCGCCTCTTCGTCTTCAACAAATGGGATCGGGCACAGACGCTCAAGCCCACCAAAGGCAGCACCGCCGTACTGGTCTCCGCCACAACCGGCCTCGGCATCGACGCACTCGAACAGCGCATCGCGGAAACGCTCGGCCTGGATCAACTAAAGGACGACCTCCCAACAGGATTCACGGGGTCGCATTTTCGTGCATAGCAAAATGGGGGTGCAATCTAAATCGCACTAGCGCATACAGGGGATTTCAGATTACTCCGGCAGTTCCTCGTGCGCCGGTTCGGGCAGGAAGAACGAGAGAATGAATCCCGCGACATAGACGCCGCAGCCGATCAGCGCCGCCGCCTGGGCGAATCGGGCGGGCCCCGTGTCGCCGGGCATCTGGCTCACCAGCTTGGCGGTCACCATGGCGGCACTGGTGCCGATCATGCGACCGCCGACATTCGCTGCGAAACCTTCGCCCGTGCCGC
>CAZCGF010000370.1:0-2354 GCA_964498115.1 uncultured Planctomycetaceae bacterium
AAGGCGTGTTGCTCTATGGCCCTCCCGGTTGCGGAAAGACCTTGATTGCCAAGGCGGTCGCCAATTCGATCGCCAAAAAACTGGGCCATCTTACGGGAAAGCAAATCCGGAGCTACTTCCTGCATGTGAAGGGTCCGGAACTGCTCAATAAATATGTCGGCGAGTCGGAACGACAGGTGCGCGAAGTTTTCAAAAAGGCGAAAGAGCAAGCGGCGGAGGGCAATCCGGTCATCGTGTTCTTCGATGAAATGGACGCCCTGTTCAGGACGCGGGGCACGGGGGTTTCTTCCGACATCGAGTCGACCATTGTGCCGCAGTTTCTCTCAGAGATTGACGGGATGGAACGGCTGCGGAACGTCATCGTGATCGGGGCCAGCAATCGACAGGATCTCATCGATCCGGCGGTGCTGCGAGCCGGGCGGCTCGATGTCAAAGTCAAAGTCGGCCGTCCGGATGCCACGGCGGCCCGGGATATCTTTTCAAAGTATGTCTCCACCGAATTGCCTTTTGCGCCCGAGGAGCTCGCGCAACATGGCGGCGATCGGAAAGCGTTGGTTGAGAAACTGACCACGCTCACCGTGGACGCGATGTATGCGGCCTCCGAGGAAAATAAGTTCATCGAAGTCACCTACGCCAATGGCGAGAAGGAAGTCCTCTACTTCAAGGATTTCGCCAGCGGCGCGTTGATCGAGGGCATTGTTTCCCGCGCCAAGAAATACGCGGTCAAGCGAGCCATTGCGAAGGAAGGGGTCGGCCTCCGTTCTGAGGACCTGATCCGGGCCATTCGTGAAGAGTTCAAGGAGCATGAGGATCTGCCGAATACCACCAACCCGGACGACTGGGCGAAGGTGGCCGGCAAGAAGGGCGAAAAGATCGTACATCTGCGCACGATCAGCGGCGGGCCGGCGGAGTCCCGTCAGATCGAAACCGTGACCACGGGCCATTATCTCTAGTCGATTCACACTCTATGCAAGACCAGCCGTCGACGAATTTCTCCCGCGTGATCGGCACGGAAACCGAGTTCGGTATTGCAGCCAAGGATGCGGCACTATCGGATCCTGTGGCCGGGTCGATTGCTGTGATCGGCCACTATCCCGGGTTGCCGGCTCCCAACGCCATCTGGGACTATGAAAATGAAAATCCTCTGTTAGATGCGCGTGGATTTGAAGTGGAGGGGGAACGGGAACGCCCCAACCCTGAATATAATCGCCAGCTGAATAAGGTGCTGGCCAACGGCGGCCGGCTCTATGTTGACGGGGCGCATCCTGAATACTCTATTCCGGAATGCTCAAACCCGAGGGAAGTGGTGGCCTTCGAGCGCATCGGCGAACGGATCCTCGCCAAGAGCCTCACGGAATTGACCCGTGCGCGCGGTCGCGAACAATGCATCGTCTATAAGAATAATTCCGACGGAAAAGGGAACAGCTACGGGTATCACGAGAACTATATGGTCTCCCGGACTGTTCCGTTCGATCAGATCCTTCGTGTCATGGCGCCGTTCTTTGTCACTCGATTGATTGTGGCCGGAGCCGGAAAGGTCGGCGCCGAGAATCAGACGAGTCCCGCCGAGTATCAAATCTCCCAGCGTGCCGACTTTTTCGAATGCCTGGCCGATCTCAATACGATGGTCAAGCGGCCCATCGTCAATACGAGGGATGAACCGCATGCCGAGTACAGCAAGTATCGGCGTCTGCATGTCATTGTGGGCGATGCCAACATGGCCGAGCTCTCCACCTATCTGAAGGTGGGAACCTTGAGCATGGTGCTGGAATTGCTGGAAGCGGGAGCGGAGTTGCCTCGCATTGAGCTGGATGAACCGGTTCGAGCGATCAAGCAGGTGTCGCGCGATCTGGACATGAAGCAGTCTTTGAAACTCTCGAGCGGCCGGCCGACGACAGCGGTGGCGATTCAACGAGCCTACTGCAGTGCCGCGAAGACCTATTACGCGAGCCATCCGACCACTGAGATCATGCAGGACGTCTTGCGACGATGGGAGCATGTCCTGGATTGCCTGGAGAAGGATCCTCGTCTGTTGGTCGACGAGCTGGATTGGGTGGCCAAACGCCATATGATCGAGTCGTATTTGGACCGGAAAGGGTGCGGGTGGACGGATCCACGCGCCAAGCTCATGGATCTTCAGTACCATGATGTGCGGCCGGACAAAGGACTCTACTATACGCTCGAGCGAGGGAACCTGATCAAGCGTCTTGTCAGTGAAGCTGAGATTGTACGTGCGGAAACCATGCCGCCTTCGGGGACGCGTGCCTATTTCCGCGGGCGCTGCGCGGCCAAGTTCGCAGCCTCACTCTATGGAGTCAGCTGGACCTCGGTGCTGTTCGATTTCGGGAATCCGA
>CAZCGF010000371.1:0-2337 GCA_964498115.1 uncultured Planctomycetaceae bacterium
TCGATGGCGTACGCCAAATACAGGCCGCCGACGACGCTGCTGGCGGCGAAGCCCAATGCGGGGCATGCAGCATTGGCGAGATTGGAAGAAGCGGGCCGGATTCGCGGCATCATCACGCAGAACATCGACGAATTGCACCAGCGCGCCGGCAGTCGCCGTGTCCTCGAGCTGCACGGCACAGCGATGAAGGCGCATTGCCTCTCTTGTGACAAGCGCTGGACGTGCGCGGAGATTCAACAGCGGCTCGATGCGGGCGAGGAGGAGCTGCGCTGCGATGTCTGCGACGGTTACATCAAGTCCATGACCGTTTCCTTTGGACAGCCGATGCCCGCGGCGGTCATGATGGAGGCGGCGCAATGGGCGAGAGATTGCGACCTGTTTCTCGCGATGGGGTCGAGTTTGGTTGTGTACCCGGCGGCAGAGTTGCCCCAAACCGCCAAGCGGCGCGGCGCACGGCTGGTGATTATCAATCGGGATCCAACGCCGCTGGATTGGATCGCCGATCTGGTGGTCCATGCATCGATTGGAGAGACGATGGGGGCGGTGATGGGTCGTATCCAAATAAACGCGGGCCATCGACCAATAACGTAGCAATCAAGTCGCAGCCTGGGATGAGGCAGGAGGCGAGAGCGGCGGCCGCAGGCGTTCGTCGGTGACTTGTACCTGAAGCGGACGGTCGCTGACGAAATTGAATGCTCGCTGCGGGAACGGGATTTCGATATTGTGTTCGCGGAATTTCTCGGTGATGGTGTAGCGCAGACTTAACATGCCGAACCATCGCTCCGGCGGGTTGCGGAACCAGCAGGCGAGCGAAAAGCTCAGGGCGCTGTCCGCAAAATTGGTAAAAAACACATCCGGCGGGGGGTCCATCAGGACCTTCGGCTCCGCGAAGGCGATTTCCAAGAGCAGCTCTTTCACGCGCTTCGGGTCCGCGCTGTACGAGACTCCTACATCAACGAGGCCGCGAAGGGGCTTGTTATCCAGCGTCCAGTTTTCCACTTTCTGATTGATGAACTCACCGTTGGGGATGATGAGGTAGATTCCGTCGGGCGTGCGAATCGTCGTGGACCGCATACTGACCTTGGTCACCTCGCCAAGCTTGTCATGGACCTTTACGACGTCGCCGACCTTGACGTGTCGCTCGAATAGCATGAAGAGACCGCTGACGAAATTGACGACCAACGGCTGCATGCCCAGACCGATTCCCAAACCGAGCCCGCCGAAGAGGACGGCCAGCGCGCCGAAGTCCAATCGGAGCGTTTGCAGGGCGACATACACGCCGATGGCCACGATTGCATAGTGCAACAGCGTGTCGATGGCGGCTTGCGCGCCGCGGTCCAGCGTCTTGTGGCGAGGATAGAAGCGTGCGTTGAGGGTTTGCCGCGCTGTGCGCGAAACCACGACGGCGAAGAACAGGGCCAGGACGCTGCCGCCGATCCTCCAAAGCGACACGGGCTGATCGCCATGATGCCACAATTCGATGTCGAGAATTTGCTTGATTTCATAGGGCCGGATGCCCCAGATGCTCAAAGAGACGACAAGTACGAGGGCCACCAGCATCCATCGAAGAGTCGTCTCTGCGGCGCGGGCCAGTGGCGGCATTTCCCTTGACTTGTCAGAGGGCTCCTTCGGCAAACCGTTCGTTTCTTCGGCAGGGGGCGGCGCGTAGGCGGCCTCCTTCTGATCCCCGTCTTCGAGCGCTTGATACGATTCATGCAATTGCCGGATGCGCTGGACGCACCAGTCAATAGACTCCTTACCCATTTGATAAAGCAGCATCGCCAGGAGAATGAGGGCGATCGTCGAGGACAGCCCGATGGTGATGTAAAAGGCCAGGGCCTTGTACCAGGTAAGGTGCATGAAAAGAAGAAGCAGCAATAGGATCACGGCGAAGGGATGGGCGGCGCGAAGGAACGTCACCACCCCGGCGAGGCGTCCGCGCAGGCCTCGCGGGAAGACGTTGAGCACCGTTGTGCGACGAACGACAAAGATCAGCGCCAAGGCGGTCGCGGCAAAGACGAACCAGGCCGTCAGTTGCTCCGCCGCGAATGGCGCAAGACCCAGCGAGCGCAGCAGGATCGCCGGGGCCATTAGCAGCAGCGCCAGCAGGACCAGCGTATAACCAAATCGACGGTAGTAGCGAGCCACTCTGCTGCTGCAAGGAATAAGTCGGTAGCGAGGCTTGGCGGCCTTGAACGCGCCGTTGAGGATACCGAAGCTCAAGGCGGCGCCGCCAATGATCGCGCTGACGACATAGGCAAACGTCGCCGGCGGTCCGATCACATCCACGGCCCACACGGCGATCCCCAGGAGCGCGGCCGCGAGCAGCGCCGGAAC
>CAZCGF010000372.1:0-2329 GCA_964498115.1 uncultured Planctomycetaceae bacterium
CGGGCTTCTTGTTCTTTTCGAGAACGAGGGTGCGTCGGCCGCGCTCGGCGGCGTGGATGCCGGCCATGAGCCCCGCGGCGCCGGCGCCGATAAGGATCACGTCCCATTTCATACGGATATATATAGCCCGCCATTTGTGGCGGGATACCCGTATGCCCTGCGCGGACCCGCCATAAATGGCGGGCTATATATTGAGAGTATGAATGAGGAATCTCTGATCACCCCGGTACGCCGGATCGTATTTGTCTGTGTGGAAAACTCCTGCCGCAGCCAGATCGCGGAGGCGTTCGGCCGCATGCTGGCGGGACCGAACGTCGAAGTCTGCAGCGCCGGCTCGCGGCCATCGGGGCAGGTCAATCCGAAGGCGATCATCGCCATGAAAGAAGTCGGCTATGATCTGACGACGCATGCCTCGAAGGGACTCGAGGAGCTGCCCGATGTCGAATACGACGCCGCGATCACGATGGGTTGCGGCGATGAATGCCCATCCTTGCGCGCCAGGTTGCATGCGGACTGGGGTATTCCCGATCCGAAGCACCTCTCCCCGGAGGAATTTCGCCAGGTGCGCGATTTGATCGCCGAGCGGGTGCGCGAGTTGCTCGCAACACTCGTCTAAACGGCGAGGGGGGACAGCAACGTGGTTTCACCAGCTTGCGCCGCTTAACGACTCCCGTCAGGCGCGGTTGACAAATCGTGCTAGAAAAGCGAAAAAGGCTTCTACCGAAAACGGACTGCCGACCCGCTCACGGAACGAGGATGTCGCATGAACGTTGAGCACGAGCTTACCAGGACGAAACGACCGAATCCGAGCGTCGCGCCGTACATCGGCATGGCCCTGGTGGCGCTGATGGCCCTTGCGATCGGCGCCTATACCGCGCGCGTCAAGACCGGGCCGAGCTCCGGTGGCGATTGTTACGAACAGGAGGCTCCCCCCGGGGATCAGGGGCAGATCCCGCTCGCCAAGTGGGACAAGCCTCTCGTCGCGCTCCTTCTCAGCGGCCAGATGCACGGGCATAACGATCCGTGCGGCTGCTCCGATCCGCAGTACGGCGGCCTAACGCGCCGGTTCAACTTCTATGAATCGCTCCGGGCCAACAACTGGAACGTCGTCGGCATCGACCTCGGCGAGCTGCCCGCCGTCAAGGGCATCCACAAGCAGAATCTCCTCAAATACGAACTCAGCATCCGCGCCCTGGGGGCCATGAATTACCGCGTCGTCGGCATCGGCCGCGACGAAGTCCTCTCCCCGCTGGGTGAAGCGATGGCCCAGGTCGAGGACCCGAAGAAACCGTTTCCGCGCCCGCTCCTGCTTTCGCTTGCAGGCGCCGCCCCGAAGGAAAAGTATCATCAGCTCAACGTTCGCCCGTTCGAAATCATCGACGGCACGCCGAAGATCGGCGTCATCAACATGATGGGGCAGGACCTGCGCGATGAACTCAAGTCCCTGGAGAAATTCCTGTTCAACGAGGATGAGTTGCCGAAGGCGCTGAAAGAATTCGCCAAGGCCGGCGTCGAGATCGGCATCATCCTGCATCACGAGTATCCGATCGTGGACAAGCAATTACAAGGATTCCGCCGCGCCCAGGCCATCGAGGAGAAACGCCGCGACCTGGCGCGAAAGGCGGCCGAGTACTGTGCGAAAGCGCGTGTGAAGAATCCGCAGATCCCCGAAATCCAGCTGATGATGGTGCTGACGGAGGATTCCGAGCCGCCTTCGTTCATGCGGCCGCTCGATCCGAAATTGCCGACGCAGGTCGTCGAGATCGGACACAAGGGGAAATACGTCGGCGTCGTCGGTGTATATCCCGAAGGCAAGAAGTTCAAGTTGAAGTACGAGATGGTCCTGATGAGCCCGGACCTGGAGACCAAGAAAGGCCAGGAGAAGAATAACGCCGTCATCGCCTTGATGGAGAAATACAACGCGGAACTCAAGCACCAGGACATGCTCGCGAAGTTCCCGCGCTCGCCGCACTTCAATCAGGTCATGGGCCAAGGCCAGGCGGGCCTGAGAGCGACCTTCGTCGGCTCCGACCGCTGCGGCGACTGCCATCCGCATGCCTACAAGGTCTGGCAGGATTCGCGGCACTTCGTCGCGACCGAGACCCTGGAGAAACTCAAGCACCCGTCGAATCGACAATACGATCCCGAATGCATGATGTGCCACACCACCGGCTTCAAGCATCCGGGCGGGTACAACGATCTCGTCCTCGATCTGCCGAAGTGGCCCGGCAAACCTGCCAACCCGCCCGGCGCGAAGCAAATCTCAAGGCACAACGAAAACACGCGCGGCGTCGGCTGCGAGAGTTGCCATGGCCCGGGCAGCGAGCAC
>CAZCGF010000373.1:0-2301 GCA_964498115.1 uncultured Planctomycetaceae bacterium
ACGACGGCCACTTTCGGGCCCTTCGCTGTTTCAAAGACCGCGATTTCCTTGCCGACGGATTCTGATGGATAGTTCGCGGGCCGGACGGCGCAATCGGATCGCTCCAGGACGGGCATGATCTCGCCCTTGCGGTAGATGTGATCGCCGAGCGTCATGAGGTTGACGCCGTATCGGAGGAATTTGTTGTAGAGCAGCTCGGTCAGTCCGGAGCCGGCGGCGGCGTTTTCGACGTTGGCGATGACGCAGTCGATGCCGCGCTCCTTGACGAGTCGCGGGACGGCCTGCGAGACGATGGATCGGCCCGGTTTACCGACGACGTCCCCGATGCAGAGGATCGTGATTTCCACTTTTGCCTACCTTCTAGCCGCCCTCCGGCGGGAATGAGTCTTGCGACTCGTTGCGAAGATAATCGCTTGTGCCGCGTCGTGCAAAACGGTGCGACGGATTAATCGCGATGGGTAAAAAAGAAAGGGACCGCGATCGCTCGCGGCCCCTTCGTTCTTTTGGCAATCGAATCACCCGCGGCCGAAGATCGGCATCGGGTCATTCTCAATCCTTAGTAGCGATCGCGACCGCCGCCGCCGCCGCCGTAGCCGCCGCGACCACCGCCGCCGCCGCCAAAGCCGCGACCACCGCCGCCGCCGCCGCCGCCACGATTCTCCTTCGGGCGAGCCTCGTTGACGGTCAAAGCGCGACCGCCATTCTGCTGGCCGTTAAGGGCATCGATGGCCGCCTGGGCCTCGCTGTCCGACGCCATTTCCACGAAACCGAAACCCTTGCTCCGGCCGGTCTCGCGATCCGAGATGACCTGGGCGCTGGTGACAGTGCCGTGTGCGGCGAAGAGCTGCTCAAGCTCCGAACCGCTCATTGTGAAAGGAAGATTGCCGACATACAGTTTCTTGCCCATCAATCGTAACTCCTAAAAAAAGCTCAGGGCAATTCGACCCGATCTTTTGCTTTCAGGGTCGACATGAAAGGGTCGGACCTTTCCGACCAAAAGGTGGGATGGGCGAGCCGGCAATGAGTAGCGGAACCTTGCTGAGAAATGTCGCGGACCCTATCGCACGTTCGTTGAACCAAACCAACCAATTAAATAGTAATCGGACCAACTGCGAGAGTAAAGCAGAAAAAGCCTCCGAAAGGCCGGGACCGCCTCCGCCTTTCCAGCGTCAAAACGGGCATTTACCGCCGAAGATTGCCCCTTTCGAGATTTGAGACCCTCCTGCTAACATTGCCGAGCTGACAAAAGAAGGGAGCTCGTATGCAAACCCAGCAGGCTACACGGATTGCGATCATTGTTACCGTTATCTGCGGAGGCTGCGCAAGGCCGGCATTCGTGCTGAATCCCGACGCAACGCCTGAAGCAAACTGGGCGGAAAGCGAATCCCGCTACCTCTCCAACATCCGCCAGCTCACTTTCACGGAAATGGGATTGGATCGCTCCGGGGAGGCCTATTTCAGCCCCGACATGCGCCGCATCATCTTTCAGGCGTATCCCAAAGGCGAGTCGAAATACCAGATGTTCACGCTGGAACTCGACCAGAACGGCCACGCGCTGCCGAGCACGCTCAAGCAGGTCAGCCCCGGCGGCGGCGCGTGCACCTGCGGGTATTTTGCGCCGGACGGCAAGAGCATCATCTACGCCTCGAGCTATCTCCATCCCGACATGGAGAACCCCAACAAGTATCACCGCGAAGGCAGCACCTACACGTGGGACATGCCCGGCGGGATGGACATCCTGCGCGCTCACGTCGACGGCTCAGACCCGAAGCAAGTCACGGACACGCCCGGATACGATGCCGAGTGCGCCTACAGCCCTGACGGGAAGTTCATCGTCTTTGCCAGCGACCGCAACGGGAACCCAGACCTTTACATCATGCGCGCCGACGGCACGCTTGTGCGCCGACTCACCGACAAGCCGGGCTATGACGGCGGGCCGTTTTTTTCACCCGACGGCCAGCGCGTCATTTTCCGCGCCGATCGAAATCAGGACGATCACCTTCAGCTCTTCGTGATCAACGCCGACGGCACGGGCGAGCGGCAGCTCACGACGCACTGCGACATCGTCAACTGGGCCCCCTACTGGCTGCCGGACGGCAAGTCGGTTGTCTTCACGACAAGCATTCACGGGCACCGCAACTACGAAGTCTATTGGCTGAACATCGAGACGGGCGCGCAGCGGCGCATCACCTACAGCCCGCGCTTCGACGGGCTGCCGGTGATCAGCCCGGACGGCAGGAAGATGATGTGGACGAGCCAGCGCGGGCCTGACGAGTCGAGTCAGATATTCATTGCGGATTT
>CAZCGF010000374.1:0-2268 GCA_964498115.1 uncultured Planctomycetaceae bacterium
TATCGTCGCGCCGACGAACAATCTCGGCGACATGAACTGCGACTGCGCCGTGAGTTTTGACGATGTGCAACCCTTCGCCCTGGCCCTGATCGACGCGTCGGCCTATGCGGGGCAGCAGCCGCTGTGCTCCGTTACTCGCGCTGATATCAATCAGGACACACTGATTGATGGGGGCGACATCGCCGGGTTTATCGATGTACTTATTCCGTAGGTACGAAGAGTCGACATGGCGATCCCGCGCACTGATAGTACCAATTATTCCGGCACTTGACTTTCGGTAATTCGGTTGTATCTTATTGCTACTTGTCATTGTTGGAGATGACTGCCATGCAGCGGATATTCGACAACTCGACCCACCTTCTTATGCCGGCTATTCGGCTTGTGGGCTCGGTCCGCGCCTTTTGCAGTATGGCCAGCCGCGTCTCCTAACCGAATCGCCTTCGCTCCCCCACTTTCAACTATCAAAGTTTCGTTCGGGCAATTGTGCCCGATTGTCGATTCCGCTGTTCGCCAGGTTTGGGCGTTCGCGGGTGAATTGAAGCCATAACCCGGGCGCTTGCCCGGCTAGATTGAATGTCATGAAGAAGCAAGATGTCATCCAGACCGTGCGGGTCGTTCCGCCGGAGGATGTCCGTGTTGGTGACTACGTCGTCGTGATGCACGTCGTCATGGAGCACCTGATGGACTCATGCGCCGTCGAATCGTGGAAGGGCATCGAGCAGGTTCGCATGCTGTGGATGCCCTGGGAGGATTCCGCGCCGATGAAGGTCGTGCAAGTCTGTCTGCCATTTGTGCTGGTCAAGAAGCCTGATCGCAAGCACGTCCTGCTGGACACGCGGCGATACCGGTTGGCCCGCATCCCCGGCGAGTTCGGACGCACTGCCTTTCGCAAATTGCAGGCAGGACGCGTCTCGTCGGAATGAGACTCGCCTTGTCCATGGATTCACCTTTCCGCTTGCGGGGTACCCGATTTTCGGCCCCCGCGGCGGCAAGGGTGATGCAATCGTCCGGCCGCGACCGGGTAGAACAGGATTCGCAGTTAGGCGCTGGCCGAATCGAGACTATCATGCCCCTGACAACTGAATTTGTTGGAACGACAAACGTGAATCCATCATCAACTCAGTCTGATATCCTCCAGCTCCTGCTTCGCATGCACGATGCCGAGGCGTCGGACCTTCACCTCGTGCCCGGCTATCGTCCCATGTACCGCGTGCACGGCGACTTGCGCCCCGCCGGCGAGACAGTTCTCGCGCCCGGTAGCGCGCTGGAGGCCGTCCGTGCCGTCTCGACAGCGGAGACATCGGCCCGCGTGGGCAACATGAACGATCTCGACTTCGCGCTCTCGCTGCCCGGCCCGAGCGGCGTGGCGCGGTTCCGCGTCAACGTGTTCGCCAGTCGCGGCGACTTCGGCGCCTGTTTCCGCGCCATTCCGGAGAAGATTCCCTCGCTGGGCGAGCTTGGCTTTCCCATCGAGCTGGCGGAGAAAATCACGCGGCTCAACAACGGCCTGGTCCTCGTCACAGGAATCACCGGCAGCGGCAAGACGACGACGCTGGCGGCGCTGATTCAGATGATCAATGCCCGCGGCGGCTCGCGCATCATCACCATCGAGGAACCTATCGAATACGTTTATCCGCAGACCGACGGAAGCGTGGTGACCCAGCGCGAGGTCGGGACGGATATTTCCAGCTTCTTCGACGGCCTGCGTTACGGCCTTCGGCAGGACCCGGACGTGCTGCTTGTCGGTGAGATTCGAGACCGTGAAACGGCGCAACTGGCCCTGTCAGCGGCTGAGACTGGTCACCTGATTTTCGCGACCATGCACACCACCGACGCCAAAGGCGCGGTGACGCGGATCGTGGATCTGTTCCCGCCAGAGCAGCACGACGATATCCGTACTCAGCTCTCGATGAGCCTGCGATATGTCATCGCCCAACATCTGCTCCAGACCGGTTCGGGCGGCCGGCGCGTGCTGGCGATGGAAGTGATGTACGCCAACTTCTCAGTCCGCAGCGCTATCCGCCAGTTTAAAAACAATAACATAGAGTCCGCCATTCAAAGCGGCCGAAAGGACGGCATGTTCACGCTGGACGCCGACCTTCGCCGTCTCGTCACCGCGAACCAGCTGCCCATCGAGGTGGCCCGCACATTCGCCAAGGACCCTGAAGAGTTCGGGGCCTGACGCGAGGGAAGTCCATTACATCGTGCCGAACAGGAGATCCTTGCGGAATGACTGCGCGAAGATCCCGTGCAGTCGGGCGAGGACGT
>CAZCGF010000375.1:0-2230 GCA_964498115.1 uncultured Planctomycetaceae bacterium
TCAGCAGCTTGAGGGTGTCGTCGATTGTTGCGGGGGGCTTGGCGGCCATGGCGATTGGTGTATGGGTGGAGAAGGAGAGGCGCTATTTTCGGGCATTTCCCCCGATGAGGCCAGAAGCAGCCGGCGGTTTCGCTCCGCGGTATCCGGGCGGCCGCTGGCTATACTAGGATCGATGAAAAATTAGTATAGCCGGCTGATCGCGCTATACTCAGGCAACGCAAAAACTAGTATAGCCAATGCCTCCCGGCGCCGCGCCATTCTCCGCGCATTTCTCCGCGTATTTCTCCGAGCTGCCCTTGTCGGCCCAGACGGCCTATGCGCAGTTGCTCGAAGCGGGCCTGGGGGCGGACCACCACCGTTCGGTTGCTGACCTCAAGGGCTCGTTTGCCTCGAAGGTCTCCAAGGGCAAGACCTATTGGTATTACCAGTATGTCGAGCCCTCGGGCAAGCTGCGCCAGGTCTATGTCGGCCCGGATAACGAGGCGGTGCGCGTCCTTCGCGAGAAGAAGGGCGCGCGCGACGCGCCTGCCAGGACAGGAGCGCTTGCGCGCTTGGCAAGGTCCGCGGCGGCGTTGGGTTGCACGGAGATCCTGCCCCGCCACGCAAGAGTGCTGTCGCGGCTCTCGGAATACGGCTTCTTCCGGGCCGGCGGCCTCCTGGTAGGCACCCATGCATTCCTCGCGTTCGGCAATATGCTCGGCGTGCGATGGACGGACGCCGACCGGACCCAGGACGTCGATTTCGCCCATGCGGGCAAGAGCCTTTCGATCGCCTTGCCGGGCAACACGCGAGTCAACACTGATGCGGCGATCAAGTCGCTCGAGATGGGTTTCCTGCCGGTGAGCAGCCTCTCTGCCGAAGCGGGAGCGACCTACCTTAACCCGCGGGAGCCCGAATTCAGGCTCGATTTCCTCACCACCCGCCATCGCGATCGCGAAAAGATCTACAGCCACCCGCAGCTCGGGGTCAACATGCAGCCGCTTGCCTTCATGGAGTACTTGCTCGAGGACGTCCAGCAGGCGGTGCTTTTCTCGGGCGACACCGTCATCCTTGCAAATGTCCCCAGCCCGGCCCGCTACGCGCTCCACAAGCTCATCGTCTACGGCGAACGCAAGGGTGCGTTCGCGACAAAATCGGCGAAGGACCTGAAGCAGGCGGGGCTGCTTCTGCTTCGGTTGAGGGAACTGCGGCCGTCGGACATTGCCGAAGCGTGGCGGGACCTCGTCGGCCGCGGTTCGGGATGGCGCAGCCGCGCCAGGGCCGGCGCGGATGCGCTGGCGAAGCAGGTTCCCGAGCTGAATGTGAAACAACTGATTGCAGAACCCGCAAGTCGCCAAATTCGAACCGTGCGCAAGAAAGCCGGTGCGCGCGTTCGTCACCGGACCGGCGGACGGTCTGCGAAGTGAGGGACCTTACCTGCGTCTCGCATCCCCCGGACCTTGTTCGGCTAATGTTGGTCATGTAAGATGACCAACGTAACCAATTCGGGATCCCGCCATGTCCAAATTCAACATCGCCGAAGCCAAGACCCGTTTTTCCGAACTGGTGCAAAAAGCCATGCTCGGCGAGGAGGTCATCATCGCCAAGGACAACAAGCCGGTGCTCAAGCTGGTGCCGCTGGATAAGCCGGTGAAGCCCCGGAAGGCGGGTTCCGGCAAGGGGCAGGTTCTTCACATCGCGCCGGATTTCGACGCCACGCCGGAGGGGTTCAAGGACTACGTTTGATGCGTGTGCTCCTCGACACGCATGTCTTTCTCTGGTGGGTGGAAGGCGTGCGCACTCTGCCTGCCAAAGCCCGAGCGGTCATTGCGAACCGGGACAACGAATGCCTGCTCAGCGTGGCCAGCGTCTGGGAAATGGCGATCAAGGCGGGCTTGGGAAAGCTGAAGCTCTCCCTGCCGGTGACGCGCTTCGTGGCTGAAAACGTCGCGGCCAACGGCTTTCGCATGTTGGAGATCAGTGTGGTACATGCTGGGGGAGTCGAAACGCTGGCTGCACACCACGGCGACCCGTTCGACCGTATGCTCGTTGCGCAGGCTCTCGAGGAAAAATTGCCGATCGTCAGCGCCGACCCGATCTTCGCGAAATACGGCGTGAAGCGGATCTGGTAGGGGTTCCCAGGCAGGCGTGGCGCTCTGCGCTTTGAACCGTCTGCGGAACGGCTCTCCCCGGGCCGGGGATTGCAGTGCATCATTCGGCCTATGAAAGCAGCCCCATTCGAATACATCCG
>CAZCGF010000376.1:0-2212 GCA_964498115.1 uncultured Planctomycetaceae bacterium
CTCGGCTGCCGGACAATCGTATCGCGCTCGTCGAGCACAAGACCACCAGCGATTCCATCGCTCCAGATTCAGACTACTGGAGCATTCTCCGAATCGATCCACAGGTATCCATCTACTTCGCCTCTGATTCCGAGCTTGAGACGATCATCTATGACGTAACTCGCAAGCCGGCAATCGCTCCCAAGCTCATCCCGGTCGTCGACGCGATGGGATTCAAAGTCGTGCTCGATTCCGCCGGCACGCGGATTTTCCTAAAGGACGGCAAGCCGCGGCAATCTGGCGACTCCGAGAAGGGCTGGGAAGTCCAATCGAGGCGCGAAACCGCTGCCGAGTTTGGGGAACGCTTGCGATGCGATATCGGTGAGAGGCCGGAGTTTTACTTCGCGCGATACGAGGTGCCGAGAACGCTGGCAGACGTCGCCGCATGGCAGCAAGACCTGTGGCAATCGCAGCAGATGCTTCGTCATCGGCAGAAGAAGAACCTCTGGACCAGACAGCCTGGTCAAGCCTGCTCCTACTGTGAATTCAAGGCTCCCTGTTTCAACAATGTCTATCCGATCAACGGCTCGCT
Source organism: uncultured Planctomycetaceae bacterium (assembly GCA_964498115.1). GTDB lineage: Bacteria > Planctomycetota > Phycisphaerae > UBA1845 > UTPLA1 > UTPLA1. The sequence continues at coordinate 572 of CAZCGF010000376.1, forward strand.
ACCCACGGGATACGTGCGAGTCGAGAACCTGCATCCCGAACTAGAGGAGATCAATCATGTCAACAGCGACAGTACCGAGGCCAGCGGTGCGGCCTGCGCCGCCGCCGTCTAACAGCGTGAAACCGGCAGTGCAGCCGGGCACCCCGCGCACGGCGTTCTCTGTATCCAGCGGAGTGACGCGGAAGAGTCATTCCGTTGTGCTCTATGGAACCGGCGGGATCGGAAAGAGCAGCCTTGCGGCGTCCATCGCTCGCGTGGGGTTGAATGCCAAGTTCCTCGACATGGAGGGCGGGACGAAAGACCTGGATGTTCAGCGTGTCGGCCCGATCACTGATTGGGCCTCGCTTCTGTCCGCTCTGCGAGAGCCGTCACTTTGGGGGCCTGACGACGTGGTAGTCCTGGACTCCGCAACCAAGGCTCAAGAACATTGCTTCGCGCACGTCGTGGCCAATGTTCCGATGGAGAGCGGCAAGAGCGCGAAGAACATCGAGGACTACGGATACGGAAAGGGGTATCGGTTCGTCCAGGACGAGTTTACCAATCTGCTGGCAGCGCTCGATCGACATATCGAGGCGGGGCGCAGCGTCATCATGATCGCGCACGTGGCCCGAGCCAACGTGCCGAATCCGCAGGGGCCGGACTACATTCGATTCGAGCCCGACCTGTACCACTCGACGACCGGCAAGTCGTCTGTCCGGGATCGCGTGGTGCAGTGGTGCGATCACCTGTGCTTCATCAATTACGACCTAGCGGTCAAGGATGATGGCGTGGCCGTCGGCGCCGGGTCGCGGGCCATCTACTGCCAGGAGCAGGCTACGTTTGTGGCCAAGTCGCGCACCATCGAGGGGCCGTTCAAATTTTTCCGCGGCTCGGCCGACCTGTGGGCCGCAATCTTTGGAAGGGAGGTCATTCAGTAATGCCTGGAAAACTCGAAGCAACAGGGCGCTACCGTGGCTCGATCAAGTCGGTCACGCTGGAGGACGCCAAGGGGGAAAATAGCCAGTCGGTTGCATTTCTCATGCAGTTGGAGCTGGACGAATACTACGGGGTGAACGTGCCCGGCGAGGGGGAGGAGTTCTACGGCATCGACCCCATCCTTGCCTACGCGCGCACCTACATCGTGAAGGCGTCGGGCGAGCTGAACGAAACCGGGGTCAGGCAGATTCAGGCGGCGATCGGCTGGGATGGCGACTTCGAATCGCTCGTCAGCACCGATTGGTCGAAGACCAGAATCCAGTGCGAGGCTAAGGAGGATGATTACCAGGGGAAGAAGCAGATCAAGATTGCGTGGATCTACCACGCCGAGGCCGCAGTTGGCGGACAGTTGCGGCCGGTCGAGGAGTCGCGGGTGAAGTCATTGTCCGCCCAATACGGCGCCCAGGCGCGGGCGCTGTGTGGGAACAATGGACAGATGGCCAAGCCGGCCGGAAAGCCGGCGGCGCCTCCGAGCCGCGGCCAGCCGAAGCCGGCTGTTCGACAGTCACCGGACATGCCTCCGCCGAGCGAAGACGAGGCGGCGGCAACTACAGCAGGGAAGATTCCGTTCTAGCACCGGCGAAGGAGCGCCAAATTGAGCGAGTGGAAGCTACATCCTGTGTGCGAACTGTTCCCCATGATGGCGCCGGGGCCGTTCTCTGAGTT
>CAZCGF010000377.1:0-2203 GCA_964498115.1 uncultured Planctomycetaceae bacterium
GGTCAGAACTTTCTCATCGATCCCAACATCGTGCGCAAAATCGTTGCGCTGGCGGAAATTTCTCCGAACGACCTGGTCCTCGAAATCGGCCCCGGCCGCGGTGTCCTGACCGAGGTGCTCTGCAAAACCGCCGGCCATGTCACGGCTGTTGAAATCGACCCACGGCTCCATGACTATCTTGCTGAACGGCAGGCGGAGTTTCCCAACCTCACGCTCGTTCTCGATGACGCGTTAGTCTATCCTGTGGAAAATCTATCGGTTGGGACGATCGTGGTTGCCAATCTGCCGTACTACATTTCGACGCCGTTACTGTTCCGATTGCTGGACCAGCGCGATCGGTTTCCCCGGTTGGTACTCATGCTGCAGAATGAAGTGGCTGATCGTTTGGTCGCCAGGCCCGGCAGCGCCGATTATGGTGTCCTGTCCGTCATGGCGCAGTATGCCGCCGAGATCACCAAAGCATTCCGTGTTTCGGCCCAATGTTTCCGGCCCAGGCCGGACGTCGGCTCCGCTGTGGTGTTGCTGCGGACGAGAGCGCAGCGGGAACTCCGTCCTGAAGAAGAGCCCAGGTTTGCGTCGCTCGTGAAAGCGGCGTTCGCGCACCGGCGGAAGACGCTGATCAACTCGCTCAAGGATGAAGGGTATGACCAGACGCGCATTGCCGGAGCGCTTGAGCGGCTCACGCTCTCTCCTTCCGTCAGAGCGGAAGCGCTCTCGCTCGAGCAGCTTCTTCAGCTCACGCGGCTCACTCTCTTCCCGGCGTAAATCCGGGGCATCGGGATAGCGCCGGGGTCGGTCCTGCCCGGCGGTCGTTGTTTGAAACGATTTTCCCCCTGTGTTAGCATCCGCGGCATGGGTGCTACGACGCCGGCGAAGCGGGGCGAAGCCCGCCGCGCCCCCGCTCCTCCTTCCCATATCCAGCGTGAAGTCATCGGCGTGATCTTGATCGCGCTGAGTCTGCTCACGTTCTTAAGTCTATTGTCATTCGTGCCGGGCGAAGCCGAAACCGTGGCCTCCGGCGCTCCGGCGGCGGCTCCCCCGCGCAATCTGATCGGTTCTTTCGGAGCGGTACTGGCCGGAGGATTCTTTTTCCTGATCGGCGGGGCTGCGTATCTGTTTCCGCTGTTGCTCGGCAAGCTCGGCTTGCGCTGTTTTTCTCAAAGTCCCGTCAGCATCCGGTTCCGCACGGCGGCCAGTTCGCTCGCGGCGGTCTTCTTCCTGAGCGCATTCTTACACCTCGAAGCCACCGCAGTTCCCACGGTGAGCAGCGGTTTCGTGCATCGCGGGATGGCGGGCGGAGTATTCGGCCAGGTTCTGGCCGATGGCCTTCGTTCCTGGTTTGCCAGCACCGGGGCCCACATTGTCATCCTGGCCGGGTTTATAGTGTCGCTCCTGTTCACGACCCCGCTGTCACTGACCGAGCTGGTGCAGGCGTTTCCTGAACGCTGGGCGGCCTGGCGGGAGAAGCTTGCGGCATTGATGCCGGAGCCGGCGCCTGAACCGCCCGTCGAGTCCGGTAACCGGAGGCAGAGGAGCCGGACGGTGAAGGAACGTCCTGAACCGGAGCCAGCGCCGGAACCTGTTTCCATGGCGCCGGAGCCAGCTCAGATAGAATCGGCTGCCGCGGTTGAGTGGCCGGTGATTCAGCCGCCGATTGCGGCGACGCCTGCGCCGGCCGAAGCAGCCGAACCGGACGTGGAGCCGGTCACCACGACGGTGGATTCCGGAGATTATCAACTGCCCGATCCGGATGAGTTGTTGAGCGATCCGACCGGTCCGATCACGCGCATGTCGGACGATGAGTTGAAGGCTCAGTCGGATGTTTTGACCCGCGCCCTGGCGAGTTTTGGCATCATCGGCAAGGTGACGGAAGTGCGGCCGGGGCCGGTCGTGACGATGTACGAGTTCGAGCCGTCGCCCGGAACGAAGGTGGCGAGAATTGTGAATTTGGCGGACGATCTGGCGCTCGGGTTGAAGGCGATCAGTTTGCGCATCGTCGCGCCGATCCCGGGGAAGTCGGTCGTCGGAATCGAAGTGCCGAACATGGCTCGCGAAACGGTGTCGATGAAAGAAGTGGTGATGAGCGAGACCTTCACGAAGGCCCGCTCGAAGCTCACGCTGGCGCTGGGCAAGGACATTTTCGGCGCTCCGGCGACGGCGGATCTCAAAACCATGCCGCATCTGCTGGTGGCCGGCGCGACCG
>CAZCGF010000378.1:0-1101 GCA_964498115.1 uncultured Planctomycetaceae bacterium
CGCCGAGCGGTTGGGGATGGACCGCGTGGAGTTGTGGCGAAAGAACCTGATCCATAGCGGCGACGACGTGACGACGGGACAGCGTATCCCGGTCTCAACGGCGACGGAGTGCATGGATGCCGCGCTGGCCCAATACAAATCGAAGTCGGGGCGAGACGTGCCGCTTGCACCGCACCAGCGCCGCGGCTGGGGGATGTCGGTCATCTGTTTCGGTCTCGGTTACGGCGACGGATTCCCGGACGCCAGCCGCGCGACGGTCAAATTTGCCGAAAGTGGCCGGCTCGAGGTGTACACGGGCGGCGTCGAGTACGGCCAGGGGCTGCTCAACATGGTCGCGCAGATCGCCGCGGAGGAACTGGGCGTGCCCATGTCGCTGGTCGACGTGGTTTGGGCGGATACGGAGCGGACGCTGGAATCCGGCTCATCGTCGGCCACGCGGCAGACCTATTTCACGGGCGGGGCGGTCAAGATTGCGGCGAGCGAACTGCATGAGCAGGTGCTGGACATTGCCGGCAAGGTGCTGAAGGTCCATCCGCACGAACTGGAGCTGCACGGCGGCAAGGCGGTCGGCCGGTACGACAAAAAGCTGGAGCTGCCGATTGCCGACATCCTTACCGCCGGCCGCGAGCGGGGATATTCATTGGAGGCGTGGGGTATCTTCAAGCCGCGGACCGTCTGCGAGGATTACGAGACGGGGCAATCGCCGCGGTCGTTCATCACGTACCTGTTCGGTTCACACATCGCGCAGGTGCTCGTCGATGTCGAGACGGGCGAAGTGCGGATCGAGCGGTTCATCGCCTGCCACGACGTGGGCAAGGCGATCAACCCGCAGTCCGTTGCCGGTCAGATGGTGGGCGGCGCGACGCAGGGGATCGGGATGGCGCTGATGGAGGAGGTCGTCAACGAAGATGGAGTAATGAAGAACCCAAACTTCACGGATTACATCCTGCCGACATTTCGCGACGTTCCGCCGATCGAGACGGTCATCCTTGAGACCGACGATCCGGGCGGGCCATTCGGGGCGCGGGGCATCGGCGAGCCGCCTTTGATCGCCGCCGTGCCGGCCGTGCTGTCCGCTATCGGCAATGCCATCGGCGTGAT
>CAZCGF010000378.1:1111-2157 GCA_964498115.1 uncultured Planctomycetaceae bacterium
GAATCCGGAGGAGGCGCAGGTGCCGTTTGGCGCGAGGATGAATCTCGCCCCCGCCCACGCAATGCTCTCAAGATGACGATCCGCATCGACTACGCCACTCTGATCGCGCACCGAAACGGCAAGCCTGTCGTTCTGCCGGATCATTCGATCCTCATCGACGGCGGCATAATTAGGGAGGTTTTCCCGACAGTTCAGAGTGCGTCGGGCACGGCTACGGAGATCATCGACGCCTCGAATCACCTGGTCATCCCCGGCCTCATCAATACGCACCATCATCTGTACCAGTCCCTGACGCGGTGCATGAAGAGCGTGCAGGACGCGGAACTGTTCGACTGGCTCACGGCACTCTATCCCAAGTGGAGCAAGCTCACTTACGAGGCGGTCAAGCTGGCCAGCCAGATCAGTATCGCCGAGATGCTTCTGTCCGGATGCACGACGACGAGCGATCACTTCTATCTTTTTCCGCAGAACAGCGATGTGCAGATCGAGGCGGTCCTCGAAGCGGCCGAGTCGCTGGGCATCCGCATTCATGCGTGCCGGGGGTCCATGAGCGTCGGTCAGTCGCGCGGCGGCCTGCCGCCCGATGCTTGCGTTCAGGACGAGAAGACGATCATCGCGGATTGCCAACGGGCACTTCAGCAATTCCATGATCCAAAGTCATACGCCATGCGGCGGATCGATTTGGCCCCGTGTTCGCCGTTTTCAGTCAGCGCCGATCTGTCGCGCGAGACGGCGTCCCTGGCCCGGGAGTACGGGGCGTTGCTGCACACGCACGCTGCCGAGACGCATGACGAGGAGAAATATTGCCTCGAAAAGTTTGGCAAGCGGCCGATCGAATGGCTCGACAAACTCGGTTGGCTGGGACCCGATGTCTACCTGGCCCATTGTGTATGCCTCAATGATTCCGATATTCGTCGTCTCGCGCAGACGCAGACCGGCGTCGCTCACTGCCCTTCATCAAACATGCGGCTGGGCAGCGGTATCGCTCCCGTCCGCCGACTTCTCGACGCCGGGGCCCGCGTCGGTCTGGGCGTCGATGGTAGTTC
>CAZCGF010000379.1:0-2125 GCA_964498115.1 uncultured Planctomycetaceae bacterium
CTTGCGCCGTGACGGCCTGTGCCACCGGCAATCACTGCATCGGCGATGCCTATCGGCTCATTCAGCGAAATGATGCGGATGTGATGATCGCCGGCGGAGCTGAGGCGGCGATTACGCCGCTCGGCGTGGCAGGGTTTGCCTCGGCGAAAGCCCTCTCTTTCAGAAATGACGACCCGACGAAGGCCAGCCGTCCGTTCGACAAGGATCGAGACGGGTTCGTATTGGGTGAAGGCGCCGGCGTGGTGGTGCTTGAAGAACTTGAGCATGCCCGCGCGCGTGGCTCCCGCAACTATGCCGAAGTGATCGGATACGCCATGAACAGCGACGCGTACCACATCACCGCCCCGCCTGAAGAAGGGGAGGGGGCCGTCCGTTGTATGGAAATGGCCTTGAAGGATGCGGGTGTGGCCAAGACCGACATCGGCTATATCAACGCCCACGGCACGTCTACCATGGCGGATGCCATCGAGACCAAGGCCATCAAACATGTGTTTGGGGAGCAAGCCTACCGGATTCCTGTTAGTTCGACGAAATCCATGACAGGACACCTCCTGGGTGCGGCCGGTGGTATTGAGGCGGTGTTTAGCATTTTGGCGCTGCATCACGGCATGTTGCCTCCCACGATCAACCTTGATCATCCCGATCCCGCCTGCGATCTTGACTACGTGCCCAATACGGCGCGTCCGGTCCAGACTCAGGTGGTCCTTTCAAATTCCTTCGGCTTCGGCGGGGTCAACGCCTGCCTGCTCTTTCGCAGGTGTGATCAGTAACCCACTTCAGGGCGTGAGTCAGGTCGTATGACGCCGGCAACGTCAATTGAGGCGGTCCAGCGCCTTCTCGGCTACCGCTTTCATCAGCCTCGCCTGCTGGAAGAAGCTCTGACTCACAAGTCTTACTCAAACGAGCGGCGCAGCAGAGAGCGAACCCAGAACGAACGCCTGGAGTTTCTCGGCGATGCGGTACTCTCGCTTGTCATGAGCGAGTATCTCGCGGCCGAGTTTCCAGGTAGCAACGAAGGCGGGCTTTCCAAGCTCAAAGCGCACCTGGTCAGCGAGGCGTCGCTCGCGAAAGCAGCCAGACGCATGAAGCTGGGCCGGCTGTTGCGACTGGGGAAAGGCGAAGAGCTCTCGAAAGGGCGTGAGAAGCATTCGCTGTTGGCCGATGCGCTCGAAGCGTTGATTGCCGCCATCTATCTGGACGGTGGACTTGAGGCCAGCAGAAAATTCACCTTGCAGGTGCTGGGAGAGGAATTGCTGGCGACGCGTGCGGAGCAGGCTCGACCGGGGATGGAGGATTATAAAACGCAGCTGCAGGAGGTCTGTCAGAAACGATACGACAGTTTGCCTCAGTATGAGACGGTTCGGGAATCGGGCCCTGATCACGAGAAAGTCTTTGAGGTCGAGCTGACCATTCAGGGAGTCATGCGAGGGATCGGGCGCGGTCGCAGTAAGAAGGAAGCAGAGCAAATGGCGGCGAAGGAAGCGTTGACACAGTTGGCGTGAGCAAGCGGTCGCGGACCGACTAGAAGGAGGCATGATGATGGGACAGCGGCGATGGAGCAACCGTTTAAGAATCGCGGGAATGATGACTCTGTTCATGACCGTCGGGATGGCGGGCATCGGCCTGGCCGCCGATGCCGCTCCGGCTGGAAACGAATCTGTCAGTGCGAGCAACGCGCGTGCGGTCATCAAGACGAAGTTCGGCGATATCGAGATTAAATTTCTTCCCGATGTGGCCCCAAAACATGTCGAGAATTTCATCAAGTTGGCCAAGTCGGGGTTCTATAACGGCACAATTTTCCACCGGGTGATCCCGGGATTCATGATCCAAGGCGGCGATCCCAACACAAAAGATTCGCTGAAGAAGGGGGCGTATGGCCAGGGCGGCCCCGGGCACAATGTGAAAGCCGAGTTTAGCGATCTCCCTCACAAGCGTGGCGTGGTGTCCATGGCTCGGGCTCAGGATCCGGACAGCGCAGGGTCCCAGTTTTTTGTCGTCGTGGAGGAGTCCCGATTCTTAGATCGGAAATATACGATCTTCGGCGAGGTCGTCAAAGGCATCGGAGTGGCGGACAAGATCGTGGCGTTGCCGCGAGTCATGTGCCAGACCGGCGCACCGAGTCCTG
>CAZCGF010000380.1:0-2117 GCA_964498115.1 uncultured Planctomycetaceae bacterium
TCTGCGCGGCTTGCCCAGGGACGACGTCTATGCCCTCAGGCGGTGCTCGTTCGCGCGCGGCGTTTCCGAGTTGCAACCGGGCGAACGTGCCGACGTCTCGTGGATCACGGAAGAATCGCCGGATCGTTCGGGCGACGTCGTCGTTGCCGCCGGCATGGACGATTCTCATTTCCAGCTCAATCCGATCGTGACGCTCAACCACGCATACGATCAGCCGCCGGTGGGCCGATCGTTGTGGCGGCGCAAAGCAAGCGACGGGGCGTTGCGCGGCGTCAAAGCGAAGACGCATTACCCGCCGCGGCCCCAGGGCTGGACATTGAGCGACCGGCCTGTTGCGCGGCAAGAGCATCGGCTTCATCCCGCTCAAGTTGCGCACGCCGACCGCCGAGGAGATCAAACAAAACGGCGCGCTGACGAATGTGCGCTATATCATCGAGGAATGGCTGCTGGCCGAGTACGCCTGCTGCTATTTGCCGATGCAGCCGAACGCGGTGGTCGAAACGGTGTCAAAGTCCATGCCCCGGGAATGGATGGATTTGTTGGGCATGCCGGCGCTGCCGAGCGTGCCGTTCACGTCGCTGGACGCGGTGGAGTCCGCGGCGCGGCGGATGCTTCAGGCAGTAGACCTCGAAGCGGCATACGCGAGGGCGTGGCGAAAGGCTCGGGGACTGGTGTAGCCTGTAGGTCATGGCAGGTTCGGGACAGGGTCCGCTCGCCGTAGGCGACGAGCTGCCTCAACGCCGACCTTGCGAATCATCTCGACCAGGCACGTCCGTACTGCCCGTACCTGCACCAGCGGGCGAACGTGCGGCGTCAGCTGAGTCTTGTAGAAAACCGGGTCGGCCAGCATGTCGAACTCGCGCCGCCCTTGCTCGATGGCCCGGCGGATCGCCAGCGCGAATATCACTGATCCCGGACTCAGGTTTTCCGGCACATCGGGACGCCGGCCCATCTGGTAGGTCGATTGCTTTCCCGCCCAGATCATCGTGTGAAGCGCCGCCACCGGCTCGCCGCGCACACGCAAAACCAGCAGCTCCAGGGCGCCGCGTTCGGCGAGGTCCCGCATCGTCGCATCGTGGAAGCTCATGAACAGCGGATCGCGGAAGACGCCCGCTTGCTGATCGCTCGCCCAGCGCGCGTGGTGCAGGTCGATCAAGATTTTCTTGCCGCGTTCCAGGTCGGCGAGCGAATCGATGCACTCCAGCTCGGTCGAGCCGCCGCTCCATTCGTCGAAAAGCCGCAATTGACGCTTGAGATTTTTGCGCAGTTTGCCCGACAGGCTTGCGAGATAATCGTCCCACGTTGCCGGGAGCGGGATGTAGGGCGCCCCCGTCTGGACCGTCGATTCCGCAGCATACCCGGCCGAACGAAACGAATCGACGAGATGCCCGGGCATGGCCATATCGCCGGACATCATCGGCATGACGACTTCATCCCAGCTGCCGAACGCACCGTCGGCACACGCCTGTACCAATCGAGTTGCCATCTCGGATTCCTTGCCGCGTTCGGCAACGATGCCGAGGTGATTGGAAAAGATGCCCGCGCCATCCGGTTCACCGGAGCCAAGGAGTTCAAGCCGACGGAACGGCAGCCAGCCGCGATACCAGTGCCGGCGGCGCAGAAGCGGCGCAACCCCGACGAGGCGATCCCCGTCGTGGAACAGGCCAAGCCGCAGCTGTCGGCCCTGGATTCCGCCGAAGACGCGCCACCATTCGAGCAGCCATTCGGGCGATTGCGTGATTTCCTTGCGTTCGCACCGCTCGAGCAAGTCCGTCCAGGCCGGGCGCAACGCCTGGGCGCGTGCCGCGTCGGTCACGACGCTGCAACGAAGCGAGTGCGGCAATACCGTCAACAGACGCGAGGAGATCAGGTCGGTTGCCATGCTTGAAACATAGGTCACGAAAGGCAGTCATGCCTTTCTTCGTTTCGCACCCCGCAAGACGCCGCGCGGGGACTTTGCCTCAAAAATCCCAAACCTCATGGACTAAAAACCAACCAACCCCCAAGCTTCAAGGAATCAAATTCCAAACCCATTCGCAGCCTTGGTTTGTGACTTGAGACCCTGGGGTGTTTGGAGTTTGTTTGAGTTTTGAAGCTTGAATTTTGAGTTTTGGGGC
>CAZCGF010000381.1:0-2114 GCA_964498115.1 uncultured Planctomycetaceae bacterium
GAGGCGTCAACAGATAGCGAATCCGGTGCGATGGGATGGTCGTGACTTTGACGTATCCCTTCCTCGCAAGCCGCTTCACGTACAAATTCGTGAGACCAAGTGCCACACCCAGTTTAATGGCGAGGGAGCGTTGCGTGACCGCACCGTCTCGCTCTAACTCCGTGAGCAGAATAAGGTCTCGCTGTCCCTGAAGATTCATCTCATTTAGAGGCTCCACGGAAAAACGTTCAGGATATGAACACAATTAGGAGAGGGAGTCAAGAAAGAATTCCACAATAGGTAGGGATATCAACGAGCTAGGGGAAAGATAGGCCAAGTCGGGGGCGACTAGATATGGTGAATCGTTAACGGCTGGGCGGATCGAACCACCGCACCGAGTCGAGCGGCGATATCCTCAACGGAAAATCGATCGAGACAATCCCAATACGCGCAGGCCTCGCCGATACATTTATCACAGGTCGGGACGTCCGGGCGAAGCAGCACGCCCCGGCCCAAAGGCTTCCAACGCGTCGGTGAATTGTTCCGGCGCGGATCAAACAGACTAACCGTAGGCACATGCAACGCGGCAGCGAGATGGGCTGGGCCGGTTGCGCCAGATACCACGACATGAGCAGCCCCGATCACCGCCATTAACTCCCGAATGGCAAGTTGCCCCATGAGATTATTGATCTCGGGGTGGAGGACGATACCGTCCAACGCCTCGCTCTGGAATTGATCGCGTTCGACCTGGCTGCCGGTCAACACCACCGCATACCCTTGTTGCGCCAACGTCTGGGCAAGATCTCGATACTGTGCCGGTCGCCAATGCCTGGCCGACACACCACCGGGATGGATGACGACTCGCGGCAATGCAGCACCGACCCATCGTCGCCCCCCCTCGGCTCGCTCCACCTCGGTGAGTTGAAGCGTAGGCGCCGCCACAGGTAACGGCGTCAGCCGCAGCCCCTTGAGCATCTCCACATTGCAGTCAGATTCATGCTTCTGAAAACTGCTTCGGTGTTCATGAATCCAGCGATTCGCCAACACGCTCTGCCATCGAAAGCCTGTGGCCACGCGAAGCGGAATGCCGGCCCGCCACGCCGCCCACATCAAGCGCCGAAACGGCTTGAGAAAAATGACCGCATCGATCCCGCCTGAAAAAGCTTGCATCATGTCGGGTATCGACGCCTGCAAGGAAACCGTTCGCACATAATCGATATCGGAATGGTGCTCCAAGATCGGCGCCGCCACTGGATTCGCCAGCACCCCGATGCGAACTCCGGGCATCAATTGTCGCAATTGCGTCGCAACAGGAAGCGAGAGCACCAAATCGCCGATCCCGTCGGGACGCACAATGAGCACATTCATCGTGACACCGCACGGCAGGACTGTTGAGACACAACGGCCGCCACCACCTGCTCAGGAGTAATCGATTCAAGACATTCCAGTGGCACCGCATTGCGGCAGACGCGACTGAAGCAGGGACGACAAGGCAGATCATGAGTCAACACAGTATGCCCTGCTCCGTAAGGTCCGGTCCGCACCGCGCTGGTCGGCCCGAAGATCGACACCACCGGCCGTCCCACCGCCGCCGCAACATGCATCGGCCCGGAATCGTTGGTGATCAGCACACAGGCTTTCGACAACAGAGCCGGCAGCAATCCAATCGGGGTCTCGCCGGCTAGATCGACAATCGGACAGGCCGTCAGGCTCCGCACCCGCGCACTCGCCTCCCGCTCGTCCGGCCCACCAATCACCACGAGAGGCCCGATGCCGCGGGCCGCCAATTGCGTCGCCACGGCGGCAAACGATGCAGCCGGCCAGCGCTTCGTCTGCCAACGCGCCGAGACGTTCATGGACACCCACGGTGCATCCAGATCAATCCCTTTACGCCGAAACAACTCCCGCAACGTGGTCACATCCTGCGACAACAATCTGAATCGGAATTGCGGCACATCCTTGACGGGCACGCCCAGCTCCGCCGCAACCAGCAGATACCGATCCACGGCATGCATCTCCTGAGTCGGTACAGGCACTCGATGCGAATACAGGCACGGACTCCCTTCACGCCCGTTGGCAAACCCCACCCGCTGAGCGCATCCGGTCATCCGGGCCACCAGCGCACTGCGCAAGAG
>CAZCGF010000382.1:0-2087 GCA_964498115.1 uncultured Planctomycetaceae bacterium
CTCCTTCATCTCAATGGCGCCGCCCGTCTCCACGTCATAAGTGATCTGCACACGCGGCGGCCGAACCCGGTCCAACTTGTGTTGAGTGCTTTCACGTGCCATGGGAATCCTCCGTAAGTTGATTGCTAAGGAGTTTGCTCATTCGTTGGCCGGCTCTGTGTCAGTCCCAGCGTTTCACGGACGTTGCCAAGCACGTCGTCGCTCTTGATGACCTCCTGCAGCCATTCTTCCAAGGGCATTTCTCCCCACCGCGCTGCGCGCTGGACGAGATAGGCCACAGGACTATGCGGTTCCGTCCGACGGAAAAACTCAGCCACGGCCCCCAGTCGCCGCAAGGCATCCGCGCGGTCAACCGGCATAATGCCCGATCCGCTCGCCGTCATCTGTACCACCGGTGCCATATCGGCCTCCCGAGGAGCTGTGTCAGGTTGACTTACCGTGGATGACCCGACGCCCCCCTTTTTTCGAACAATTCCATTCATCAGAGACCGACATTCGGTTACGGCCTCCTTAATGAATCGCAAACTCGGCGCCTCCGGGCGATATTTTTCATCCACGATTCGCTCGAACTGTTCGAATTCATCCCAACATTGGTTCAGGTTCTCAAGAATTGTCGAGCAATGGGTCAGGGGTGTCATCGCCACGGCTTTCTCGAATTTTTCACCTTCGAGTTTTCCTTCCTCCAACGCTTCAGCAAGTGCACGCTTTTTATCCCCGTCCGTCGAGGCCCCGCGACGGAGATTCTCAACTTCTTGGGACTCTCTATACTGCCAGTAGCTGTAAGCCGGCCCGCCGGGTGGATGAATCAGAGGCATGTTGAGGACGGCGATCGGCAGAGTCTTGTTCAGTGCGTCGAGTCGCCCCCCGCGAAAATCCAGATCGCCGTCTTCGATCACGGGGTAAAAATGATCCCAGTACTGCTCATGCAATCCGCGTAGAACCTTGAGTCCATCCCGGAGTCCCGCGGAGCCGTGTTTTTTGACCAATCCTTCCGCCAGCCAGGCAGCCACCTGGAGATCCTTGCCCTCTGTCGACAGAATCTTTGTTGCGATTTGGATGGCCTTCGGCCAATCAGCGACCTTCACGTCGCGCTTCCAGTCCCCCTGACTCGCGGCATCTTCCTCTCGACGCGCTTCCTTCAGCAGCTCAAAAGATACGCCATCGCGAGGATCGACTCCACAGGGCTTGTCGCCTGAAATCGGTTTGAGAATCGCATCGATATCGACTGTCGGTACGGAAGCCATGGTCTCCTTTGCGTATCACACCGCCGCCAACACCTCGAACTCCAATTCCCCAATCTCCAGAATCGATACTTCACGGTCGTCCACGAGAAACGTTTTTTGCCCGACTCCTCCGGCCAATCCAGCGCCAAGATCGACCCATTCGGTGATCCGGCCAAGACGCACCTGATCATCTGTCTCTAACTCCGAGCCGGCATAGAGCACAGGAAGAAATACCTCACCCACCGGTCCGTCCTCTATTTCCAACGACGCCGGCACCCATAATAAATCTCGCAAATGTTTTGGTTGCGGGATGACGACTTTGCGAATCCGCTCGAATGGCACCCAGATGTATGAGTCGCGTACGATGACTTCCAGGATGCCCGCCGTGCGGTCGTCGGTGTCGCGAAAAGAGGTGAAGGGATGGCCCTTTATCCTGCCACGTATTTCTGGCCGTTCACGTTGAGCTCGCTCATACAGCGCCTTGGCTTCGACCGCATGGTGTTCGCGCAGCTGGTTATGCGCATCCATAGAGAGCACGACATGTTCAGGAGGATCAAACAGAAAACTCGGCTTGATTCCCTCGGCAAACATTCGTCGCCGAGCGGTTTCCGCACGGAGAATATTTTTGTAGACCTCCACACCGATGCCGACTTTTTCGTTTTGATGTCCGATGACGTCGAGCTGACGTTGAGCACGTTCATAGTCGCCGGCGAAGCACAGGAGTTCAAAAAGAAAGGTTCGTAGTCGCGCGTCCGTCGGATGCCGTTTGATGTCTTGATTGAGTTCGCTAATGGCGGCGGAAAGGTGATGTTGATCGAGTAACTCCTTAGCTCCCATACAAGCACCTCCGCTGGGCTGGAAGGG
>CAZCGF010000383.1:0-2049 GCA_964498115.1 uncultured Planctomycetaceae bacterium
CGTAGCCGACAGTCGGATGGGTCTTTACCGGCAAAATCTGGCTGTTGATGCGGAACGCGCCGATCCCGTGAGCAGCACAAAATCGCAGCGAAACCAGGAGCGCCTCCGCGTTTAGGCGACACAGTTCGGCCAGCCGTGCCAAACGCTCTCGCTTCGGGAGGCGCGCCATCGCCGTCGCCGTCGTGGTGCGGAACTTGATCGGCTCTTTCACGAACTGACAGCACAGTCCAAGCCTTAAGGCACCGTGTGGAAGGCTGGCTGGTGATGTTTGGTGGGATGCCTGTCGTGCCCTCATTTTGGTCTGGCATCCGCAATTAGCAGCATCACCTCGTTGCGTCTCAGGAAACCGCGCGTCGAAGGCGGATCGAAGGAGGCATGCCCCGGAGGCGAGAGCTCCTTCAACCCCTCGGTCTGCGTCCACGCCGGCAAGGGAACCAGTGCCTCCGCGGCATGTTTGGGGCTCCGCCCGCAGGTGGATGGAACCGTCCTGATGAAAGATTCCGCAGGCGACCACAGGTGCGCCTTGGGATCAATCACACTGAGATGAAGAGCGAGCAACGAGAGGACGAACACGTTGCAACAGACCAAGAACCAGATTGACTCAGTCATGGATTCTAAAGAGACCCGCGGCTCCAGCGATAGGCAGTCATGCCGTTCAGTTCACGGACGAAAAGTTGATCGTCCGCCACGGCAAGATGCGCCCACGTCTCCGCGTCAGTGAGCCTGCGCTGGTCGAGCTGCTGGAATTTAACCTTGTTTGCATGGAGCAGGAACAGCTGCCCGCTCTGATCTAGCGCGAGAATGCGGTCGCCTTGCGCGACCAGACTCCAGTATTTGCCGAAAGTCTTGTCGGTCGTCCACAATTCGCGCCCCGTGGCGACTTCAATGGCCATCACACGCTGGCTTTTGAGATGGTTATAGGCCACGCCATCAATAACGACCGGCGTGCTCATGTAGCCCTGGGCTTTGTGGCGCCAGGACTCGGTGATGGCGAATTTGCCGTGGGCTTGCCCGACGTTGAATCCAATGGTCTTGCCGCCGTAGGTGCTGGTGAACAGGAGGTCGCCGTGTACAACCGGCGTGAGGATGTTCATGCCACGAAAGGCTTCGACGGGTTGCTCCCAGAGGATCTTGCCATCAGCGGGATGGACGCCGGCCAGTTTTTCGCGCGTCTGCACGACAAGCTGGCGCGTGCCGCCGAGCGTGGCGAACACCGGCGAGGAGAAGACACTGCCCGACATGCCGCCTTGGTCCTTGAGCGTGCGCCAGATTAGTTCACCAGTGTGCTTGTTGAGATTCGCCAGACTGGCTCCCGCCTGCACATAGACATTATCGCCATCCACCAGAGGCGACGAGACGAATCCGAAGTCCGGCAGCGGTGCACCGAGATCCTTCACAAAATCCTTCCGCCACACCTCCCGACCGTCGCCCGCGTCCAAACACACCAGCACGTCGCGCATGCCGGCGACGTACAGCCTCTCTTGATCCAGCGCGGGTGTGGCCCGAATCCAGTCGCCGTTCGACTTGGCGAAGAACGGGACGCTCATCGAGCCTTCCCATCGTGCGCGCCAGAGTTCCTTGCCTGTCTTGCGATCCAAGGCGGTGACGACCTCGAACTTTTTGTCCTTCGATTCGGTCGTGAAAACCCGGTCACCCCCGACGATGGGGCCAGAGTAGCTCGGGCCGAGTTCGACCCGCCAGATGCGGTGCAGATGATTCGTGTCGAGCTTCTCTGGCCACGCCGGCCCGGTAAAGTGACCGTCACGGGTCGGTCCGCGCCACTGTGGCCAATCAGATTGGGCGGATGCCGGGCCGAGACCGCCAAGGAACAGTGCGGCCACGAGGAAAGCGTTCATGCGAATCTGACGATTCTTGCTGTGAGTTTCAGTTGGCATCCGGAAATGGTACGAGTGAGTTGAAGGATTTCGTTCGCCGGGGCGGAGAGCCGAGTGCTCTCCGCCCTCGAAGGAGTAATCAGTTCGGCAAGACCACGGCGTCGATGACATGGATGACCCCGTTGCTGGCGGTCACATCGGTCTTGACGACCTT
>CAZCGF010000384.1:0-2017 GCA_964498115.1 uncultured Planctomycetaceae bacterium
CGTATGGGACGGAAGAGCAGCGGGCGAAGTATCTGCCGCGCATGGCCAAGGGCGAACTGATTGGGTGTTTCGGTTTGACGGAGCCGGACGGCGGAAGCGATCCCGGCACGATGAAGACGCACGCGGTGAAGAAGGGCGGCGACTGGGTCATCAACGGCGCGAAGATGTGGATCACCAACGGCACGGTCGCCGATCTGGCGATTGTCTGGGCCAGCACCGAGCAGGGGATCATGGGCTTCATCGTCGATAAGGGGACGCCTGGGTTCTCGGCGCGGGATATTCTGCGGAAGTTCAGCCTGCGGGCGTCGGTGACGAGCGAGCTCTTTTTCGACAACGTGCGCATCCCGGACAGCCAGCGGTTGCCGAACGTGCTCGGGCTCAAGGGGCCCTTGGGATGCCTGACGCAGGCGCGGTACGGCATTGCGTGGGGCGCGATCGGCGCGGCGCAGGCGTGCATGAAGGAGGCGCTGGAGTTTGCCAAGATTCGCGTGGTGTTTGGCCGGCCGATCGCTCATACGCAGACAGTTCAGCGGCGGCTGGCGGACATGGCCCGGCGGATCACGACGGGGCAGCTACTCGCCCTGCAACTGGGCCGCCTGAAGGACGCGGGGCAGCTTCATCACAGTCACGTGAGCATGGCCAAGTGGAACAATGTGCGCATGGGGCTGGACGTTGCCCGAGATGCGCGCGACATCCTCGGGGCGGGCGGGATCAGTATTGAGTGCTGCCCGATCAGGCACATGCTGAACCTGGAGAGCGTCATCACGTATGAGGGGACTGAGACGATCCACGAGTTGATTGTTGGGCGGGAGTTGACGGGGCATCCGGCGTTTTAGTTGGGCCTCGGGGGCGAACGGCAGGCAGGGCGGAGAGGCGGCGCTACGATTCCATCAAACGGGTTTCGTGATGAAGCCTTTGGTCTGTCGCCGTACAATCGGGTGATGGACGCTGCCTTGGATGCTTTGAGGGCGCGGCTGGCGAAGCTGGCGACGCATTACGACATCACCGGCGAGTGGCCGGAGCAATCGATTACATCTCTGACAGAGGCCGGGGCCTGGGGCTGGGTGGTCGGCCGGGAGTTCGGCGGGCTGGGGCTCGATCCTGTTTCGCAGACGCTGGGGTATGAGGCGGTTGCGGCGGGGTGCATGTCTACGCTTTTGATTCTCAGTCAGCGCGACGCGGCGTGCGAGTTGATCGCGGCGGGTGAGAACGACGCTTTGCGGCGCGATCTGCTTCCACGATTTGCCAAGAATGAATTGATGACCAGCGTGGGGATCAGCCAACTGACGACGAGCCGGCAGGGGGGGCGACCGGCGATGTGCGCTCAGCCGTCGGGCGACGGTTTTGTGTTGACCGGGGTAATGCCGTGGGTGACGGGGGCGAAGAAGTGCCACAATGTCGTCACCGGGGCGGTATTGCCGGATGGACGGCAGATACTGGCGGTGGTGCCGATGGATCGGGCGAATGTTGATATCGATCCGCCGATGCAGCTTGCGGCGCTTCAGGCGACGCTGACGAGTGAGATTCACCTGCGCGCGGTGCACGTCGAGCGGGAGTTGATTATTCGCGGGCCGGTGGAGCGCGTGCTTGCGTCAAGGTCGCCGGTGAAGCCGATCGTCGTGGCGACGGCGGGGATCGGGCTGGCCGGGGCGATGGTTCGGCAGATGAAGGTTTATGCTGAAAAGGCGCCGCAGCCGCTGGTGGAATGTTACGAGGATCTCGCGGCGCGGTGCGAGGCAGTCCGCGAGAAGCTGATGAGCCTTGCCGCGTCGATCGCCGACGGGGCGGCCGAGGTGCCGAAGACGGAGATTCGGATCGCGGTGAATGATCTGTTGATGCGACTGGCCGTTGGATTGATGACGCTGGCCAAGGGGTCGGGGTTTTTGCGGCAGCGCGATGCACAGCGGCTGGCGCGCGAGGCGATGTTCTTTCTTGTTTGGTCGGCGCCGGACGATGTGCGCGCCGGGACGCTTGCCGCGTTTACGCATCGGCCGCCGCCAGTGACGAAGAGCATGAC
>CAZCGF010000385.1:0-2006 GCA_964498115.1 uncultured Planctomycetaceae bacterium
CAAGGGAGGCGGTTGCTCCGGCCTGAGCTACACCATCAATTTCGACGAAAAGATCGGCCAGTACGATCAAGTGTACGAATTCGACGGCGTCAAGGTCATTGTGGATGCCAAGAGCGCCATCTACCTGCAGGGCACCCAGCTCGATTTTCAGAAGGACCTGATGGGCGGAAACTTCAAATTCGTGAACCCCAACGCCAACAAGACGTGCGGCTGCGGGGAATCCTTTTCGGCCTGAGCGAGCGACAGCCCATGAGCGGACATATTCATAACACCGATGATCGACGCGAGCTGCAGATGGCTCGCAGCATGTGCTGGCATTGCCAGTCCGAAATGGCCGGGGAATATTTTTGCGACCGTTGCGTGAAAGTCCAACCGGTCTCGAAAGACCTGGACTATTTCACCTGCTTCGGGCTGCCCCGACGCCTCACCCTCGATCCACAGACACTGGAAACCAAGTTCTACGAGTTAAGCCGCGCGTTCCATCCTGACTTCTATCAGAACAAAAGCGATGAGGAACAGACCATCAGCCTCGGCAACTCGGCCATGCTGAACACCGCGTATCGAACCTTGCGGGACCCGATCCAGCGAGCCGAATACCTATTGGACCTCGAAGCCGGTTCGGTGAAAGATATCCGGACGACACCGCCGGCCGATCTGTTTGAAGAGATTCTCGAGTTGCAGGACACGCTCGATGAATTCCGCGCCAGTGATCGCACCGCCGAAAGTGCGTCCGTCCTTCGCACGAAACTCCACGCGGATCGAGCTACACTTGAGCAACGCCAACGGGATATGGAAGCCCGGTTGCTGCAGTTGTTCAGCCGGTGGGATGCGCTGCAGGATCGCGGCGAGGCTACCGAACAAGCACGAGCCGAGCGTGGCCGCATTCTGAAGGAGATGCGGGACATCCTGTCCAACCGTACCTACGTCAAGAACATCGTCAACGATCTTGTCGCAACGATCGCCTAAGAATTATGTCACGCATTGTCGGCATTGACCTCGGCACTACCAATTCGCTTGTCGCCTACATGGATCACGGCACGCCGCGCGTCATCGCAGCCCGCCATGAACGCGCAATGGTCCCTTCTGTCGTCGCGCTGACGGATAACGGACTGATTGTCGGTGATCCGGCAAAAGAACATCTCACGAGAAACCCCGAGCGTACGGTCTATTCCGTCAAGCGCTTTATGGGCAAGAGCCTGGCTGACGTCCAAGGCGAGCTGGCCTACTTCCCCTACACGCTCACGGAAAAAGGCGGCGTCATCCGGATCCAGCTGGGGGAGAAGTCCTACTCGCCGCCGCAAATCTCGGCCATGATCCTGAAGGAACTCAAGCTCCGGGCGGAAGCCTTTCTGGGCGAAAGCATCACCAAAGCCGTCATCACCGTGCCGGCCTATTTCAACGACAGCCAGCGGCAGGCGACCAAGGATGCGGGCATGATTGCCGGACTTGAGGTCTTGCGCATCATCAATGAGCCCACCGCCGCTTCCTTGGCCTATGGATTACAAGAAAAAACACAGGGCACCATCGCCGTCTACGATCTGGGCGGAGGCACATTCGACATCTCGATCCTCAAGTTGAAAAACGGGATCTTCGAAGTGCTCGCCACAAACGGCGATACCCACCTAGGCGGCGACGATTTCGACCAGCTGATTGCCGATCTGTTCCTCACTGAGATCCGCACGCAATACGGGCTCGACCTCAGTACTCATCCCGACCATATGCAGGCGGTCCGTCTGGAAGCCGAGCGCGCAAAGATCCGTCTTTCGGACGAACTCAAGACGACCGCCAGTCTCGATCTACCTGACGGAAAAGGCCGATTCACCCGTGAACTCACGCGCGATCAACTTGATGGTCTCTGCACCGCCTTGGTTGAGCGCACACTGGGCCCCTGCCGGCTTGCCGTGAAAGATTCCGGCCTGGCGCCCGGCGACATCGATGAGGTCGTCCTTGTCGGCGGCTCGACACGCATGCCGCTGGTTCGCCAACGAGTGCACGCCCTGTTCGGG
>CAZCGF010000386.1:0-1999 GCA_964498115.1 uncultured Planctomycetaceae bacterium
CGATCCCTTCCGACACGGCGAGCAGGAACAAGTCGTGATTGCCCAGGACGACCTGCGCCGAGGGCCCAAGTTGTTTCAGGTAGCGAAGGACGCGGAGGGAGTCCGGGCCGCGATTAACCAGGTCGCCGACGCACCAGAGACGGTCTCTGGAGGGGTCAAACCGGATGTGGTCGAGTAAGCGCTCCAGGGAGCGCGCACAGCCCTGAATGTCGCCGATTGCGTAAGTGCTCATCGTGTAGCGGGAGCGATCTGATCCGATAGGGCGAGGGTATCGTGCGGGGCGTTGAAATACAAGCCGCCGCATGAGCCGCCGTCTGGTCTGAATCGGTCGTCACGCCCTACGCGGCGCGGCGTGAGGGATCAGCCTTGGCCCGGAGGTCGCGGATCAATTGTTCAACCCGCTCGGACGGCAGGGGTTGGCTGAAGTAGTACCCTTGGATGGCATCGCATCCCTGGTCTCGCAGAATGTCGAGTTGCGGTTGGGTTTCGACCCCTTCAGCCAACACGCGCAGCTTGAGTCCGTGTGCCATCGCGATGATCGCGATCGCGATCGCCGCCTGTTCGGATTCGGTGTCGAGATCCTTGACGAAGGCCCGATCGATTTTAATCGTATCGATGGGGAATCGCTTGAGATAGGCGAGGGAAGAATAGCCCGTGCCGAAATCATCGATGGAGAGGCTGAACCCCATCTCTTTCAGCTGGTTGAAGATGACAACGGCGTTCTCGGCCTGTTGCATAGCCGTGCTTTCCGTCAGCTCCAGCTCCATGCGGGCGGGATTCACTCCCGTTTCCCGAACGATCGTGCGGATCGTGTCCAGCAATGAAGCCTGTTGGAACTGGACGGCGGAGAGATTGACCGCAATGGTGATCTCGCCGAGGCCACAGGCGGACCAGGCCACCTGTTGGGCGCAGGCCGTGCGCATAACCCACTGCCCGATCTGGTCGATCAAGCCGATCTCTTCCGCCAGAGGGATGAACGACATGGGAGAGACCATGCCGCGTTCGGGATGCGGCCACCGGATCAGTGCTTCGACGCCGACGATTTCCCACCGGCGAATATCGACTTGCGGCTGATAGTGGAGCAGAAATTCTCCCCGTTCGATCGCGTTGCGGAGGTCGGTTTCCAGGCTGAGCCGTTCCGCCAGCGCGACGTTCATCGACGTGGAATAGAATTGATAGGTGTTGCGGCCCTGGTCCTGTGCCGCATGCATCGCCGCTTCGGCGTTGCGCAGCAGCGTATCGACATTGTCGCCGTCCTGGCCAAGCAGGGCAATCCCGATACTGGCGGTGATGACGATGGTGCGATGGTTCAGCTCAAACGGAGCGGCGAGGGCTTCCTGTACCCGTTGCGCGACCTTCGTCGCATTCTGCGCCGAGGAGAGATGAGTCAGGAGGATGGTAAATTCATCTCCGCCCAGCCGGGATAACGTCGTCGGTTCCTGGTCGTCATGCCGGGCGACGGAATCCGAGTGCCGCACGCAGTGGAGCAGCCGCTCGGCCACTTCGCGGAGAATCTCGTCTCCGCATTTGGGTCCCAGGGTATCGTTGATGCGTTGGAACCGGTCCAGATTGATGAGCAGGACGGCGCCGTGCAGGTCGTGCCGTTTCTGTGTGGCGAGGGCTTGTGTGACTCGATCCTGGAAGAGTTGGCGATTGGGCAGCTGCGTCAACCGGTCATAGTTCGACAGGAAATGAATTTGCGCCTCGGCCTTTTTCTGATCGGTGATATCTTGAATGGTCCCGACGACGCTGCTCGCTGTGCCCCCCTGTTCGAACGCCACTTCGGCATAGTGATGGACGATGCGTACATCTCCGGTGGGCATATGAACCCGGTGATCCTGCCGGAAGGGCGCGCCGGTGGCGATGGCCTGGCGGATGCCGGACTCGACCGCCGGTCGATCGGTTTCGTGAATATGGCCGAGGAAGTCTTCAAACGAGAGTGTCGTGGATGTGGGATTATCCTGCATGCCAAGAATGCGGAAGGTCTGGGTTGACGCGA
>CAZCGF010000387.1:0-1983 GCA_964498115.1 uncultured Planctomycetaceae bacterium
CATCACGGGCATGCTCATCTCGGCGATCACGGCGTTTCTAATCGACCGGCAGTTCAAGACGGCGGCGATCTGGTGCATCATCGCCGGAGTCGTGACGTTGCTCGGATTCCACCATGCCTACCGCGTGCAGCCCGGGCCCTACGAATACACCCCGCGCGAGCTGCTTGTGTGGCAGCGGACGGAGGAGCGTTTTGCGGGATCGAGCGCGCATCTCGATGTGCCGGAGGGGACGTTCATGTTCCGCGGCTATCGCATCGCGGGCGGTTATCTCGCCGCGGCGGGGATGATGTTCGTGATTCACGGGATGCGGCGCAAGCGCTCGGGCTTCGACGATATTGGTTTCGACGCCCACGGCTCAATGCCGCCGCCGATCGATCCACCGACACCGCCACCACCGAAGATTGAGATTCCCCGGCGCGAATTGCCGGAGGTTGAGAAGCCGATTCCGCTATCGCCTGAACCCGGGAAGCCGGACGATCATTCGTCGCCGTCGTCGGGTTGATCGTCCTGCACCTTCCAGCCGCCGGCGAAGCCGAGCTTGGAGGGCGACTGGCAGAACTCGAGGATGCGCTTGCCGGTCTTGGTCTTCACTTGACCGGCGAGTTGCTCGACGGCCTTTCGCCAAGGCTGGCCCGAGCGATAGAGGGTGCGATAGCTCTGGCGAACTTCGAGAATCTCGTCGCCGGAAAACTGACCGGAGCGGCGAAGACCGATGGCGTTGTGCCCGGCGCACTGCGATTCGTAAAGGGCCTTCAAATACGGCGGGACGTCTTTGCCGAGCCGCGTGCCGCCGCCGACCATGACAAACTCGCCGATGCGGGCGAACTGATGGACCAGTGAGTAGCCGCTGATGATGGCGTTGTCACCGACGATGACGTGGCCGGACAGCGCGGCGCAGTTGTAGAGCTTCACGCCGTTGCCCAGTTCGCAGTTGTGTCCGATGTGGGCGTAACCGAGGATGAAGCAGTTCTCCCCGATGATGGTCCAGCTCTCCGGCTGCGTGCCGCGGTGGATCGAGGCGAACTCGCGGATGATGGTGCCCTTGCCGACGCGGCAGTAAGAGCGCTCCCCGCCGAAATGGAAATCCTGCGGCAGGTGACCGACCACGGCCCCGGGATGAATCTGCACGTTGTCGCCGATCTCCGTCCAGCCGGAGATGTAGGCATTGGGATAGACTTTCACATTCTCGCCGAGCTTGACCGGTCCCTCGATGACGGCATGGGGACCGATGTCGCAGGACGGCGGAACGACGGCTTGTTGATCGATGATCGCGGTCGGGTGAATCGCCATGGGCTTGCAAATCTCCGGGTGAATTCAGGGAGCGAATTGTAAGGCGAGAATCCCACGGCGAACACGGCCCACTGTGAGCCCTGACATCGGGGCCTTTCGCTCCGAATCTTCCCCTCGAATGACATTGTGAAATTGAGGCATTCCGACGGCATTGCTTCTCGGGGCCGGTTCGCCATAATCTACGGCCCGGTAAGGTGATGTCATTCTGTGAGGTGTCGTGAGTGGGCGTGTCCCTGGTTTATGCCGCGTATGCCGTTTCGGCCCTTGGGGCGCTGGGTGTCTATTGGGCACTGCCCAAGGATGGACGGCCGTCCCGGCGGGGCGTGGTCGGGACGCTGCTGGCCGCGGCGATCGGCGCCTTTCTGCTGCTGCTGACGCAGATAATGGGCGACCACGCTCAACGGGTGTATCTCTACGTGCTCTCGGTGCTGGCGCTGGGGGGCGCGGTACGGGTCGTGACACACCCTCGGCCGGTCTTCTCGGCGATCTTCTTCATACTGGTTGTGCTCAGCACGGCGGCGATGCTGGTGCTGGTCGGTGCGGAGTTCCTGGGCGCGGCCCTGGTGATTGTTTATGCCGGGGCGATTCTGGTGACATACGTTTTTGTCATCATGCTGGCTCAGCAGACGGCGCCGCAGACCGGCGGGATGTTTGCGCAGGCCATGCACTACGACCGCGACGCGCGCGAGCCGA
>CAZCGF010000388.1:0-1970 GCA_964498115.1 uncultured Planctomycetaceae bacterium
AAGGGATTCCCATCGGCGTGCGTGCGAGAAGGGATTCTCGCACGAGCGGAAGATTAGTATGAGGAGCAGAATGAGGAGTAAAAGTAAAACTCTCTACTCGATCACCAGACCGTCGTGGGCCAGGGCCATGCCGGCCGGCAGCTCCCGATTCGTCTCCGCGTGCGGAAGCTCGTGGGCGATGTGCGTAAAAAACGTCCGCTTCGCGCCGATGCGCCGGGCGTGCTCCACCGCCTGGTCCAGATTGAAATGCGTCGGGTGCGGCCGCTTGCGCAGGGCGTCGAGCACCAGCACGTCGAGCCCCTCCAATAGCGGCCACGACGATTCGGGAATCCTGCTGACGTCGGTGCAGTACGCGAAGCGGCCCACGCGAAAGCCGAGCACCGGCAGGTTCCCGTGCAGCAGCGGAATCGGCGTGATGGTGCGCCCGCCGATCTCGAAGGGGCCGGTGATCTCGTGCAGGGTGAGGCGCGGCTTGGCGGATGGGTAGTCGGCGTCGTGCTCGAAGACATAGGTGAACATGGTGCGCAGGCGCTCGAGCGTCTGGGCCTGGCCGTAGCAGGGCAAGGCCTGATCCTGCACCCAGTTGAAGCGGCGAAGATCGTCGAGCCCGGCGACGTGGTCGATGTGATGATGGGTATAGAGCACGGCGTCGGCCCGGCGAATGTCGTTAGCCAGGCACTGGAGCCGCAGTTCCGGCGAGGTATCGACGAGGAGGCTCGTCGAGTCGTAGCGGATGACGATGCTCGGCCGGGTCCGCTTGTCTCGCGGGTCGGCCGAGAGGCAGACGGCGCAGTCGCAGGCGATCATCGGCACCCCGTGGGAAGTGCCGGACCCGAGGATGGTTACGTTCAATCCGAGGTCGCTCATCGCAGGGGATTATACAGGCCGTTGCCGGTGTGCCGATGAGTCTAATGGCGGTCGGGGCGCGATCGCCTGAAATGGAAGGAGCGGCATGCCGACCGGACTAGTCCTGATTTCGACGGTGAGCCTTTGGGCCGGCGGGGTCGGTGCGCCCCCCACCGAGACGGTCGCGTGGCAGGCGGCCCTGGACCGCGCGGGCTATTCGGCGGGGATCATCGACGGCCAGGCGGGTCGCAAGCTGGAGACCGCCATCCGCGCGTTTCAATCGGCGCGCGGCCTGAAAGTGACCGGCAAACAGGACGACGAGACCGCCGCGGCGCTGGGAGTCGGCAAGACCGCGCCGACGATCACGTACAAGATCACCGCCGCCGATGTGAAGATGGTTCAGCCGCCCCCAGTCAAGTGGCAGGACAAGGCGAAGCGCTCTCGACTCGGTTACCGATCGCTGGCCGATCTGCTCGGCGAGCGCGGGCACTGCACGCAGCCGCTCTTAGCGCGGCTCAATCCGCGGGTGAATCTCAATAAGCTGCGCGCCGGGGACACGGTCGTGCTGCCCAGCGTGTGGTCGCCGCAGTCGCCGCCGCGCGCCGCGAAGCTGCGCGTCGATCTGGCCGCCAAGACGATTTGCGTGCTCGATGGGTCGTCGAAGGTGATCGGCCTGTTTCACTGCTCGATCGCCAAGGACAAGGCCAAACGCCCCAGCGGCAAGGCGCGCGTCGTCACGGTGAGCAAGAACCCCGACTATCTCTTCGACCCGAAGATGTGGCCGGAGGTGAAGGACGTGAAGAAGAAGCTGCGCATCCCCCCCGGCCCGCGGAACCCGGTCGGGCTGGCGTGGATCGGGCTCTCGCTGCCGGGCTACGGCATTCACGGGACGCCGGAGCCGGCGATGATCGGCAAGACGGGCTCGCACGGGTGCTTTCGGCTGGCGAACTGGGACGCGGTTCGGCTGTCCCGGATGGTGCGGGTCGGCACGCCGGTGGAGTTTATTGACGAGGCTGTCTCGTATGCCACGCGGCCGTGATATCATCGCCGTTTGTGCAGCGAAGCCGACAACATCTGATTCTCCTCGGCGCCATCGGCGTGTGGATGTTCTGGGCCGCCGGGCA
>CAZCGF010000389.1:0-1968 GCA_964498115.1 uncultured Planctomycetaceae bacterium
ACAAACGAGGGAAACCGTGACCATCCGCCCCATCATCGGTCTTGAGATTCACGTCCAGCTCGCCACGCGCACGAAGATGTTCTGCCCGTGCGCGTTGGAGTTTGCCGCGGAGCCGAACAGCCGCGTTTGCCCGGTCTGTCTGGGGTTGCCGGGGTCGCTCCCGGTGATGAATCGCACGGCGTACGAACTCTCCGTGCGGGCGGCGACGGCGCTGAATTGCAAGATCGCCACGTTCACCAAGTGGGACCGCAAGAGCTACTACTACCCCGACATGCCGAAGAATTACCAGATCAGCCAGTATGACCTGCCGCTTTCGTCGGAGGGATGGTTTGAGGTCCCGGCGGCGGACGGAAGCTCGCGGCGCGTGGGGATTATCCGCGCACATTTGGAGGAAGACGCGGGCAAGAATCTTCACGAGGGCCTGGCCTACACGCGCGTCGATCTGAACCGCGCCGGCACGCCGCTGCTGGAGATCGTGACGAAGCCGGACCTGGCGGACGCCGAGGAGGCCTACAACTTCTGCGTCGAGCTTCAGCGGCTGGTGCAATACCTGGGCATCAGCGAGGCGAACATGCAGAAAGGGCAGATGCGCTTCGAGCCGAATGTCAACGTTTCCATCACCGAGGGCGGCGTCGAATACCGCACACCGATCAGCGAGATCAAGAACCTCAACAGCTTTCGCAGCGTGCGCGACGCCATCAAATACGAAGTCGATCGGCAGGTCCGGGCGTGGCAGGACGACCACGACTACACGCTGGCGAAGGTGGGCAAGCTGAACTTCGGCTGGGACGACGTGAAGCTGGTGACGGAATTTCAGCGCAGCAAAGAGGAGTCGCACGACTATCGATACTTCCCCGACCCGGACCTCGTGCCGGTGACGGTGGAGGATGCGTGGATCAATGAAGTCCGAGAGAAGCTCGGCGAACTGCCGCTGGCGAGGCAGCAGCGGTTCATGCGCGACTTCGGCATGACCGTGAAGGATTGCGAAGTGGTGCTGGCCGATCGGGCGACGGCCGACCTGTATGACGGGGCGATCGCCGCCGGGGCGGATGCGAAGATGCTCACCAAGCAGTTTCTCGGCGTGTGGAACAATCTGGCCAGCGCGCGCGGCCTGTCGATCAGCGGGCTCGGCGTCACCACGGGAATGATCGCCGATCTGGCGAAGGCGGTCGGCGGCGGGTCAGTCAGTGCCACGGCGGCGACACAAATTGCGGAAGAATTGGCAGGCGGGGCGAAATCCGGCGAAAGTGTCATGGACATTGCCAAGCGGCTCGGCCTCGTCCAGGAGCGCGACGAGGGTGCGACGCAGAAGTGGGTCGACGAGGCCTTCGCCGCCAATGCCCAGGCGGTAGCCGATGCCCTCGGCGACAACGAACGCAAGGCTAAGGCTGCCCCCGGCTTCCTCCGCGGACAGGTCATGAAGATCTCGCAGGGCAAGGCGGACCCGAAGATGGTGGGCGAGTTGATCGAGAAGAAGATCGCGGAATTGAAGAGCGCGAATTAGAGCAAACGGCTCGAAAGGCAGGAAGTAGAGATCATCATGACCGACCGACCATCTGACATGAAGTTTCCCGCGACGAGGACCGGGCCGTCGATTCGGCGGCCGCAGGTCGGCATCATTGGTTCGAGCGAGGCCGATGAGGCGATGATGCGGCTGGCCGAAGGGGCCGGGCGCGTCGTGGCGAAGCTCGGCGCGGCGCTGGTTACCGGCGGGCGCGACGGCATCATGTCGGCCGCGTCGAAAGCCTGCGCCGAGGCCGGCGGCATCGTCATCGCGGTGATTCCCGGCACGGGCATGGACGAGGCGAACAGCTATTGCCACTACGTCATCCCGACAGGCATGGGCTGGGCGCGAAACGTCATCACCGCCATCGCCGGCGACGTCATGATCGTCATCGGCGGCGCAGCGGGCACGCTCAGCGAAATCGCCTACGCATGGATGTACGACCGGCCGATCATCGCCCTGTC
>CAZCGF010000390.1:0-1949 GCA_964498115.1 uncultured Planctomycetaceae bacterium
CGGTCTTTCGGCAATCACGCCACAATCGTACGGTCTGTTCATGCGGCGTGGCGTCTCTTCGATGCCGCAATGAACTGCATCGCGCTGCTTCGTGGCGTGTCGTGGAACATCGCATATCAGGTAGGCGAACGAGCGGGCCAGGGAGGGACGACCATAGGAAGGCAAGATAAAAGCGGCTCTCCGGTCGCCATCCAAGCCATTGATATGGCTTGTCTTTCGCCGTGCCGGACGGTCGGGTCGCGTGCCGCTCCAAGGCATAAGGCCAATGATTTCAATGATGTTTACGGCACTGTCCATCATGTTCCACCCTTGGCCTCATGCCAATGAACAGAGACGACAGTGACTTCCGAATCCGGCCAGGGCGCATCCGCAGCAAGAGTGGCGGCAAGCCCAAGAGCTTCATCAATCAGGTGCTACGTGCTGCAAAAAAGGCCGGGCATGCCGCCACGCCTTCGAATGGCAGTGGCAAGCGCGCGTCCGGCTTCGGCCGTTCGACCTTCGGGCGCGGGCGGATCGCCTTCAGCCGCAACCGCCTGTTCAGCACAAGCCGCCGCGTCGTGGTGAACGCCCGCATCGCGCGTCATCAGGGCCGCGCCTTCCGCCTGGCGCCGCTTTCGGCGCACCTGTCCTATTTGAAGCGCGAGGGCGTTACCCGCGACGGTGAAAAGGCGCACCTGTTCGACGCCGGCACGGACCGCGCCGATGACGCCGCCTTCACTGAGCGCTGCAAGGAGGACCGGCATCATTTCCGCTTCATCGTCTCACCGGAAGACGCAGGCGAGATGACTGATCTCAAGGCTTTCACACGCGACCTTGCCAGGCAGATGGAAACGGACCTCGATACCAAGCTGGATTGGGCCGCCGTTGATCACTGGAACACGGATAATCCGCATGTCCATCTGCTGGTGCGCGGCGTCGATCAGGACGGCAAAGACCTGGTGATCTCGCGTGACTATATCAGCCGTGGCCTGCGCGTGCGCGCCGAAGAACTGGTAGCCATAGAACTGGGCCCCAAGCCGGAGCATGAGGTGCGTTCGGCCCTTGAACGGGAGGTGGACGCCGAACGCTGGACCCGCCTCGATAGGGAGATTCGCGTCGCGGCAGACGAGACCGGATATATCGACTTGCGGCCAGCTAATCCCGCCACTGATGATACTGAAACGCGCCGGCTGATGATCGGCCGTTTGCAG
This sequence comes from uncultured Planctomycetaceae bacterium, assembly GCA_964498115.1. GTDB lineage: Bacteria > Planctomycetota > Phycisphaerae > UBA1845 > UTPLA1 > UTPLA1. The sequence goes on from CAZCGF010000390.1 coordinate 1,191, forward strand.
AAGCTGGAACGCATGGGGCTCGCCGCCTCAGCTGGCCCTGGAGAATGGATGCTCGGCCTGGAGGCGGAGAGAACCTTGCGCGATCTCGGCATGCGCGGCGACATCATCAAAACCATGCACCGCGCCTTTACTGAACGGGGCCAGAACCGGGGCATCGGCGACTATGTGATCGAGACGGGCGCGGCGGCGTCACCAATCATCGGCCGGCTGATGGACAAAGGCCTGCATGACGAGCTGAGCGGCGAAGCCTATGCCGTCATCGACGGCACGGACGGACGCGCGCACCATGTGCGCTACCGCAGCGTCGAAGCTTTCGCGCATTCACCGCCCCTCGGCGGGATCGTCGAAGTGCGGCGCGTCGGCGGCGCCCATGGGGGGCGGCCAACACAGGTGTTCGCCAATCGCTCGGACTTTGATCTCGACGCCCAGGTCACCGCGCCCGGCGCGACCTGGCTCGATCACCGGCTGGTGGAGCGCGAACCCATGCCGCTTTCCATGGGCGGTTTCGGGCGCGAGGTGCGCGATGCGTTGACGGCGCGTGCCGACGCGGATCCGGCGTGGTTGATGCAGCAGGTATTCGAATTTTGCGACTTCCGGTTCTTCAAGCCGTTCACACAGATGCTCGATACCTCGCGCGGCATAGAGTGGGCCCGCTGGTGTGTTGGCGGCACGACGAACATGGTTCTCAATTGCCTGGACCGGCACCGCGCCACCCCGACCTGGGACCGCACGTACCTGGTTTGGGAAGGCGAGGATCGA
>CAZCGF010000391.1:0-1946 GCA_964498115.1 uncultured Planctomycetaceae bacterium
CGTGCAGGCGAACGCCGTCGGAGGCGGTGAAGTGGACATCCTCGAAGGCCAGGCCCTCATCGGAGGGACTGCCGCGATCGCGCTGGTCGGGGTAGTAGAAGACTCGCTCGCAACCGAACATGGAGAGGGAGAGTACCGCAGCGAGGTTGACGAGCGAAGCGGTCGGCCGGGAGCGAGATAAATGTTGAGGGCACTTCATCCGGCGGGCGCAAGAAAAAAGCGTCCTGCCTCCCGAAGATCCATCTCCAAAGAAGCAGGCCGCCGAAAAAGCCGTTCGGCGCGAAACGAATTCTTCAATGCAATCCTTGCGGGAGACAGACGGCCCAGCTCACACTCCGCGCCCACGAGCCGGGCCCAACACCCCTCCGTTGGCGTCGGAAAAGAAAAATGCTGCTGAATGGTGTGATCGACCGGGTGCCCTTCGAAGTTTCCATCGTCGACCGTTGGGCTCGCCCGCGTTGCCGCCGGCGAGTCAATCCCTCTTGAGCTTGCGTTCCCGTTCAGAGTTCGGTGCGGTCGGCCGGTATCGCAGGTTATTGGTTCCGCGATCCCACTTTGCCGTTGTCGTCAGACCCGGCCGGGTGGTCTTTCCAACCGACCGTCGCGTGCGGATGGGTTTAATATCCGCCAGCGCACCTCTCATCGAGTTTCGCCGCCCTTCAGGGCTTTGCCCGGTCGAGACTGGCCGCCGACCTTTCAGTCAGCGACACCTCCCATGGGCTTCGCTTCCCTATGACACATGCGGCTCGCGAGGTCCGGTTCACACGGGCTTTGCCTACCCGCCACCTTCCGTCCTCAGGGTTTGGTCTCCCTCTCGACGGTTTGCTCCCTCGCGTGCCTTGCCGGCCTTGTTTCGTGCCGACAGCGCCTCTGGGATTCTCCCTTCGGAGCGTTCTCCTCCCGGAAAGTCGCGTGGGCGTTACCGCCGACGCCTGCCCCGCATGCCGTTACCTAACAGTCCGTTATGCGGTATCGCCGAAGCGTGACCAGAACGTGACTGCGGACCGGCTACCGGGTTCTTCCTTCCGGGAGTCCCTTGCGACCAAGCCGGGTGTTTAGCCCGACGATCACCGGATGCTCCCCTGGGCTTTTTCCTCTCAGGGGTCTTCCTCGCCAGCCTTGACGAGCATTTCGGCTCGTCTCCTCCCGCGCGCTTCACCGCAGCTTCGGGTTACCCCGCGCCTGGGCATTTGCGCCTCGGAGTCTCAATCGGCCGGCGCCTCGCCCGACCACGTAGGCCGGGCACCCCTCTCAGGGTTTTCTCGCCTCAACATCCCTGGCATTAGGCCGCGTGCGCCGGTCCGGGCTATGTGTTCACCTTGCAGGTCGCGGCGCGTTACCACACCGACGCCGTCTGCTCTTTGGACCGAAGCGGGCTTACCGAAGTTGTCAGGGCTGCTGATGGGCGACGATCAAGCGCCACCATTCAGTAGCAATAGGAAAATACACCGCGCCAGAAGCGAGTCAAACAAAAACCCGCTGCGCGACGATCTCACAGGACGAAAACGAAACTTAGACAAGTCGTCTCGCGCGCAACATTCGCTGCGGCGTCGGATAGGATCGATGCGGAGGCGCGCAAGTTTTTTGGGGTGGTGCGACGGAATTTTTGGAGTCACAGGCGCGGCGCGGCGGCTGCGGAGGGTTCTTCGCATCTTGCTCACGCCAACTCACCGCAAGTCACAGGTTTTGCACAATAGGCCGGATGGGACGATCATGAGCGCCTAAGCACTTGGAGGCAGACGGTTTGCCATCGATACGGGCGAAATTTCCGAAGACACGCAGGCTCTCGGGCGATATTGCGTTTGCGCGCGTCTTTGGGGCGAAATGCTCCGCGTCCAACCGGCACCTCGTTGTCTATGTTCGCGAGAATGGGCTGCCTTATGCGCGGCTGGGGCTGTCAGTCGGGCGGCGGCTTGGCGGGGCCGTGGAGCGAAATCGATTGAAGC
>CAZCGF010000392.1:0-1945 GCA_964498115.1 uncultured Planctomycetaceae bacterium
CCGGACATTGAGTACGACTCCTTTGCTGCTTGACCGTGCCGCTCGGATGTTTCCGGCAGCCGGTGAATTCGCTTTCTATGAAGGTCGGCGCTGTTAGGCGCCCATTAACTCCTTGACGCGAGGATGCACGATCTGGCCGTCGTGCGTGATCATCGTGCCCGACACGCACTCGTCCTCCGGCTTGAGCTGAACCACGCCATCTTTGGTCAGGTCCATGAGAAACGAGGCGACGTTGCGGGCAAACATCTGGCTGGCGTGAAACGGAATGGACGACGCGAGGTTTGCAGGACCCATGATATGCACGCCTGTATCCACCACGGTCTCGCCGTGTTTCGTTAGTTCGCAGTTGCCGCCGGCTTCCGAGGCGAGATCGACGACCACCGAGCCGGGGTTCATCTTTCGAACCGTGTCGGCGGTGATCAGAATCGGCGCTTTCTTGCCGGGAATGAGCGCCGTCGCGATGACCACGTCCGATGCGGCCGCGTGCTTCGCGACCAGTTCGGATTGTTTCTGCTTGTACTCGGCGGACATTTCTTTCGCGTAGCCGCCCGCGTCCTGGGCATCCTTGGCCTCGACGGGAACCTCAACGAATTTCGCGCCGAGGCTTTCGACCTGCTCCTTGACGACCGGCCGAACGTCAAACGCCTCGACCACCGCGCCGAGTCGCTTGGCCGTCGCGATGGCCTGCAAGCCTGCGACGCCTGCGCCGAGCACGAGTACCTTGGCGGGCGTGATCGTGCCCGCTGCCGTCATAAGCAGCGGAAACATCCTCGGCAACTCGGCGGCGGCCAGCAGCACCGCCTTGTAGCCGGCAATGGTGCTCATCGAGGAAAGGACGTCCATCTTCTGGGCTCGCGTGATGCGGGGCATCATGTCGAGGGCCATCGACGTGACGCCGGAAGCGGCCAATTGCCGAACCAGATCGTGATTCGACAGCGGATTGAGAACGGCGAGGATGATCGTGCCGCGCCGGAATCGGCCGATCTGCTCGGCCGTGGGCGCGTTCGGAAAGGCGATGACATCGGCCTCAAGGAAGAGCGTCGAGGACACGGGCGTTATCTTGGCGCCGACAGCTTCGAAGGCGCCGTCGGAAATGCCCGATTCGGCGCCCGCGCCGGATTCGACGATGGTCTCAAGACCGACCTTTTTCAGCTTGGTGCAGGTTTCTGGAATCAGAGCGACCCGCCGTTCGCCGGCGACGATCGCCTTGGGTGCGGCAACCTTCATGGGCTCCCCTTGCTGGAATCCGACGGCCGGACAACCATCGCCGGCATCGGCTGAAAACAGTGCCACTCTAAGAAAACAGGGCACTGACCGGGTCCTCGGCATGTGGCCGTTTGGATGACCGCGCGTTCGGCCGCGCCGGAACCTCGATCTGCGGGCCAGTGTAGCGGTTATCATGCGCACGCCAAGCAGGTGGGTCGGCGCGCCGATAACGTCGAGGTCGGGCGAGAACGTAATCGATTGGAAGAGCTCCGCACGGCTGTAATTCAAGGGTGGTCTTAGATTTCTCAGATGGCGGAATCGTCGGAACAGGAAATTCTGAACCGGGTGGCGCGCGGCGACGATCGGGCCTTCGAACGGGCCTACGAGCATTTCCGCGTTCGCGTGCGGCTGGTGGCGTTTCGGATTTCACATCGGTCGGACTGGATCGACGATCTCGTGAATGAGGCGTGGCTACGGGCATTTCACCAGCGGTCGGGCTACGTCACGGCCACGCCGTTTCTGGTGTGGATGGCGGGCATTCTGCGCAACGTCTATCGGGAATTCTGCCGCGATTCGCATCGGTCGATCGGAGATGCCTCGAAGCTGACGATGCCGACGGCCGATAAAATCGACCGAATTAGCCCGGAAACGGTGGCCCATGAGGCGGAGGTTTTGGATGCCCTGAACGAATGCGTGGCCGCATTGCCGCCGGAGGATGCCCGGATCGTTCGGCTGCGGT
>CAZCGF010000393.1:0-1944 GCA_964498115.1 uncultured Planctomycetaceae bacterium
GTGCTGGCCGTCGCAGGGAGGAATCGACCGCCGACCGCGTAGCTCACCGAGAAATCAAACCCGTCGCGATCGACGCCGTATGCGACGCCCTGTCCGAAGGAGACCGGGCCGCTTCGCGTGGTGGTTCGCGCCTGTCCGCGGCCGCCGCCGGTGTAGTTTGCGGAGGCTTCCGCTGTGCCCGGCAGGGAGCCGATCTGCGTGACGCCTGCCGAGGTCGAGGCCTCTCCGGCAAGAACATTGTTCGGGCTGCCCAAGATCGCCGCCGCGAGCATCAGGGCGGGAAGGGTCAGTGTTCGACTCATGAATCGACTCATATTGTTCATTTTCGTTTTCATCGGTGCATTCTCCGTTCTTTGTCTGCGATCCACTTTGGGATGTCTGATACCTACATGTTCTTGAATCCCCCGGACCCTCCTCGACTCTGAAGAGGGCCGGGGGCGAATGTGCTATCGTCTGATCTCAACGCTCACGCCGTTCGCTCGGCTGCGACCGAACCGCTCGGCCCGGCCGATGGCCGTCACGCGGGAGACCGCCCTTTGGCGCGGGCCGCTCACGCTGACGCCCAGACCATTGGCATTGGCCGAGCCGAAGTTCCTGGCACCGGCGTGGGCCTGAACGCTGCTGTCCGAGACGCCACCGAAGGTGTCGGCCACGGAATCGCTGATGGCGACGGCTCGCCCGCCGAAGAGACCGTCGGAGGTCGCCCGGCTGTCGCTGGTGGCCACGCCGAATCGGCTGAGGGCCAGTGAAGACGACCGGCTATCGGCAAGAGAGTTAAAGCGTGCATCGGCCTCGGCGAGACTGTTCGAGATGGCCACGCCGCCGACGGTGACCGCGGTGCTGTCGCTGTTGGCGATGGAACGGCTGCCCCAGAAACCGCGAGCGTCGGCCCGCGAATTGCTGACGGCCAGTCCGCGATCGGCAATAGCGACGGAGTTGCTGTTGGCGATGCCCCATCCGCGGCCGATCGCCTCGGAGTTGGAGACGGCCCGTCCGCCGTTCGTGGCGGCCGAGTATGCCGTTGCGTTGGCATTGCCGGATGCGACGGCGTTGGAGCTGGCGGATCCGCCGTTGGAGGCGATCGAGTACGCCGTGACCTCTCCTGCATTTGCCGCTGAGACAAGACTGAGTGCGAGAACGACTGAGAGATTCGTGACGCGGTTCATGGGAACACTCCTTTCGTAAGAGTTATTGACCTGCGAAGCTCATACCGGTCCGCGTTACCATCCCGGCCTTCACGGAGCGTTAGACACGTGGGCGGGCGTCGCGTTAGTCGTCGGCCGGGCCTTTGTTTGACCAAAGTCCGGTGCCATTGATCACGTCCGGCACAATCCGGACGGGCAGGAATGAAATTGTGAGATTCCGCGTAAGCGCCAAGGACGCAGGCCGATATAGGCCCGTCCACCCCCCATTCCGCGGCGGCGCTCTTTTGTTGACCGGCTGCGCTTCGATGCCGACAATGCGAACCAGACACGCATCCTCGAACAGGAGCCAGTCATCATGTCAAACGCCACCCCCGGTTTCGACCCCCTTTCCATGACGGCCGAGACGGCGAGCCTCGTCGCGGCAGCACACCAATGCGAGCCGCTGCCGAGTCTCGGCGATGAGCTGCCGTTTCAGAACTTCGTCGAGATGTGGGAGTCGCTCGCATCGAATCATGCCGATCGCACATGGATCAGTTACTACGCATGTGCGGCGGACGATGAGACACCGACGGAATACAGCTTTCGCGATTTTTCCGACCTGATCGATCGGGTCGCGGGATTGCTCTCGTCGCGCTACGGCATCGTGCCCGGTGGATCGGTCGCGACGCTGACGATCAACCAACCGCTGACCGTGGCCATTTACTTCGCCGCGTGGCGACTTGGAGCGCGCGTCGTCCCGGTAAACCCCGGCGAGACGGATGACCGCGTCGGATACATCGTGAAGAATTCCGACGCCACG
>CAZCGF010000394.1:0-1943 GCA_964498115.1 uncultured Planctomycetaceae bacterium
TTGAAATACCTCATGTTCATGCGGATCGAGCCGTCAGGCTTGATGTCGACAAGCTCGCGCATGATCAGGTCTTTGTAAGTCGGCTCGCCATACGGCGCCAGCCCCATCAGCTTGTACTCGCCGCTGTTGGCCTTGAAACCGCAGTAATAAGTGAACGCGGTATAGAGCAGCCCCAGCGAATGCGGGAAGTGCATCTCGTGCGTGATGTCGATGCGATTCCCCTTGCCGTGGCCGTAGCTCGCCGTCGCCCATTCACCAACGCCGTCAAGCGTCAGGATGGCCGCCTCCTCAAAAGGCGAAGGGAAAAAAGCGCTGGCCGCGTGAGATTCGTGATGCTCCGTGAAAACGTAGCGGCCCTTGTATAGATGCTTCAGCCCCTTATCCATCTCGCGCGGCAGATGAAGCTTCTGCTTGAGCCAAAGCGGCATGGCCTCCATAAAGCTGCGAAAGCCCGCCGGGGCAAAAGATAGGTACGTCTCCAGCAATCGCTCGAACTTAAGCAGCGGCTTGTCGTAGAAAGTGACGTAGTCAAGCCGGTCGGCGCCGATCCCGCCCTCTTTCAGGCAATAGTCGATGGCGTGCTGGGGGAATCTGTAGTCGTGCTTGATCCGCGAGAAACGCTCTTCCTGGGCGGCCGCCACGATCCGCCCATCCTGAATCAGGGCGGCGGCGCTGTCGTGATAGAATGCGGAGATTCCCAGTATGTTCATAGCGACCGAGGCCGCCTTGATGACGCCGGACGATCCGATGAAGGCGAGGCGGGTAACAGAATATAGCCCGAGACTCCCTCGCATTCAAAGAATGCCTCGATGGCACGCACACAGAAATCGCCCTGTGCGCTCGCCGGAGTCGCTATCACCCGCACCGCCACAATCCTCGTTGCCAGACGCGGACAATTGGAGGATCATTCCAAGGATGACCCAGCGCAGTAATTTGCATTCGCTGAAATACCTGCACCTGCCCTCCCTCCGTCGAACATCGACGTTTCGTGCCGCGCTCGTCGCCGCCGTCGCGCTCCTCTGCGGAGTCGGGCCGTCGCATGCCCAATCGACCACCCAGCGACAAACGCCGCCGAAGACCAGCCAGCGAAGGCTCCCCAAGGGCTTTCTCGGCAAGACCATCACCCTGTCCAATCGGGCACAGCGGAAGTACGCCGTGTTCACGCCGCCGCAATATGTGAAGGACAAGGACCACCTGTGGCCGCTGATCATCTTCCTCCACGGTAGCGCCGAGTGCGGAGTCGACGGCATCAAGCAGACCACCGTCGGCCTGCCCCCCTACGTCGCGCGACGAGCCATGAAATTCCCCTTCATCGTCGTCATGCCCCAGGCACAGAAAATGTGGTTTCGCGGGCAGGAGGCGGCCGCAATCTGGGCCATTCTCGACGAGGTCCAATCGAACTACCGCGTCGATCCAGATCGCATCTACCTGACCGGCCTCTCGATGGGCGGCATCGCCTCGTGGGAGTTGTCCGTGCTGCGGCCGGATGTCTTCGCCGCCATCGTCCCGATCTGCGGCTTTGCCCCAAAGGACTATCTCTCAAACATCGTCGATCTGCCCACCTGGGCATTCCACGGCGCCCTCGACAACAACGTCTCCGTTCAAGGTTCGCGCGACGCCATTGAAGAGCTCAAGCGACTCGGCGGTGCGCCCATCTACACCGAGTATCCCAAGCTTCAGCACATCTGCTGGGACGAGGCCTACGCCACCCCCGACCTCTGGCGATGGCTCATCCAGCAGCGCAGGAAACCGACCCCCCGCGTCATCGACTACGTCTTCCCCGCCGGCCTCTCGCGCGTCTGGTGGCTCGCCGTCGAAGGAGACAAGGCCTACAAAAAGCCGTGCCATGTCCACGCCGAAATCAAGGACGGCGGCATCATCGAAATCACCAGCGAGGGCGTCATCGGCTGGGCACTCATCTCCGACGCCGAACCGCTCAAGCC
>CAZCGF010000395.1:0-1928 GCA_964498115.1 uncultured Planctomycetaceae bacterium
CCTCAAAGCCAGTCACCTCGCGGCATTGGAGCGACTCTATCGACGACGTGTGCCGCCCTCACTCGTTCTCACGGCCGAGCTCGCGCGCACGACCAGCCAGTTGACGCGGGAGATTCGACGTCCCATCGGGCTCCTGATCACTCGCCGCGGTGTCATCGAACAGGTACTCGTGGGAGCCGGTTGCGCGCCTACCTTTGAATCGCTGGCGAAGTTCAGAGTCGGATCGCATGCCCTCCGCGGTCTCCGGTTGATTCGCACGCATCTCCACGATGACCCTTTGAGCCAGGACGATTTGACTCATCTGGCGCTCCTGAGATTGGACCTGATCGGGGTCCTGGGAGTAGACGAAACGGGTGAGCCCAGCCTGCTGCATCTGGCGCATCTTCTCCCACCCAATCAGCAGGGAGAAGTCTGCCGACTCCTGAAGCCGGTTCCGTTCCATGATCTCGAACTTCAACTGGACATCTTCCTCCATGGGCTCGATAGCGATTTGCAGCGAGCGGACAGCACCCATGACGTCGCCGGAGGGAGCGAATCCGCCATTCTGGTCAGCGCGGCTCCCAGGAGTCACGCCGAGCAGCAAGAGCATTTGGAAGAGCTGAATGAACTAGCCGAATCCGCCGGGGTCCGCGTGCTGGATCGAATTGCCCAGCGCACCCACGAAGGATTCGAGCGATACGTGCTCGGAAAAGGCAAACTGAAAGAGGTGGTGATGCGCGCGCTCCAGAAGGGAGCCGACCTCGTGATCTTCGACCAGGATCTCGCCCCGGCGCAAGCCCGCGCCATTTCCGAGGTGACGGATCTCAAAGTGATCGATCGCACGCAACTCATTCTGGATATTTTCGCCCGGCGTGCCCATACCCGCGAAGGCAAAGTTCAAGTGGAGCTGGCGCAACTTCGGTATCTCCTGCCGCGACTGTCCGGACATGGTACCTCGTTGTCGCGACTTGGAGGCGGAATCGGTTCTCGCGGCCCCGGTGAAACCAAGCTGGAAACCGATCGCCGCCGCATCCGCGATCGCATCGCGCACTTGGAGCGGGAAATCGATGACGTGGCCCGCCATCAAGATCAACGCCGATCCCGACGTGTGCGCCAGGGGCTTCCGATACTGTCCATCGTCGGCTACACCAATGCAGGCAAATCGACGCTGCTCAACTCCCTGACCCAGAGTCAGATCCCGGCCCAGGATCGGCTCTTTGAAACCCTCGACACGACAAGCCGCCGCCTTCGTTTTCCTCATGACCGCGAAGTCATCGTGACCGATACGGTAGGGTTCATCCGGGATCTTCCCAAAGATCTGGTGGGAGCCTTCCGCACCACGCTGAACGAATTGCGGGATGCCGACCTACTCCTGCATGTGGTCGATGCGTCGGCCCCCAACGTCGATCAACAGATCACCGCCGTCGAAACCGTCCTGCAATCGCTCAACTTGGATACAATTCCCCGCGTGATGGTCCTGAACAAGTGTGACCGCCTCTCGGCACACGAAGCCGGCGTCCTCTGCGAGCGGTATCACGCAATCGGAATCTCGGCGCCGAACCGTGAGACACTGCGCCCGTTGATCGCGCACCTCGAAACCCTCTTGCCCGCCGTCCCGACATTCCCGGGACAGGAGAAAGATCTCGACCAGCCGCCCCAGGACCTGGCGCTTGCATCTCACTCCTGACCACTGCAGAATTGGCCTCTACGACACCGCATCATGAAAGTCGCCACAACAGATCAACCGGCCGGCGTCACGGCCAAACGCCGCCTCGCACGGATGTTGGCCGCATTACGCGCGACCTCACCGGCCATGAACGTCGAACTCGACCATCGCACGCCCTGGGAGTTGCTGGTCGCCACGATCCTGTCGGCTCAATGCACCGATCAGCGAGTGAATCAGGTCACCCCGAATCTCTTCCGTCGCTATCAACAACCTCACGAGTACG
>CAZCGF010000396.1:0-1922 GCA_964498115.1 uncultured Planctomycetaceae bacterium
ACGCCGGACGGGTACGAGAATATCGGCGCGACGTCCGCGGAGTTCCGGCGCAACACCGGCGAACTGGTCAAGCAGTCGATGGGCATCCTCGCACATTGCGTCCGTCATGCGCCCGAGCGCGATACGCATGGGCCCGCGTCCAGAGTGTAGCCCGCACTTCGCAGGCCGTGGTTCGTCCGATTTCCGAACCCAATTTCAGCTATCTGACCGATGATTCGCTCCTTTCTGGCACTTCCGCGTTCGGTTTGGCTACTCGGTTTCGTAAGTCTCTTCAACGACGCCGCGAGCGAACTCGTGTATCCGCTGATCCCTATCTATCTTGCCAGCGTGTTGACCGCGGGTACGCGTGCGCTGGGCATCATCGAGGGGGTCGCTGAGGCGACCGGCAGCCTGCTCAAACTTTTCGGGGGCGTCATCTCGGATCGGACCCGCACGACCAAGCGATGGGTGGTAGGCGGGTATGCCGTTGCCGCGGTGTTGCGACCGCTGTTCGCCGTGGCGGGATCGTGGCCGGTCGTACTCGTACTGCGATTCGCGGACCGCGCCGCGAAGGGCATTCGGACTGCCCCGCGAGACGCGCTGCTGGCGCAATCGATTCCGTCCGGATCTCGAGGCCTCGCGTTCGGCCTGCACCGGACCATGGACAACCTGGGAGGGGTCGCCGGGCCGTTATTGGCGGCGGCGCTGCTTGCTTCAGGCGTACCCATCAAACAGGTTTTTCTCTGGTCGGCGCTTGGCGGCCTCGGCGCGGTGGCGTTTGCGGCGGCCGTCCGCGAGCCGAAGGGGGCGATCGCGACCGACAAGCGCGCGATCGCGTGGTCATTCGCCGGACTGTCCGTCATGTATCGCCGATACTTGATCGTGCTTGCGTTGTTCACGCTGGGTAATTCCTCGAACATGTTTCTCCTGTTGCGTGCCCGCGAACTTGGCCTGACCGACAGCCAGGTGCCGCTGCTTTGGGCGCTGGTGGCGTTCGTGGCGGCCGTGCTTTCCACGCCGCTTTCGGGATTGTCCGATCGGTTCGGACGGCCAAGGCTCATCATCTCCGGTTGGCTCGTGTATGCCGGGTTCTATGTGCTGCTCGGCTTGAACGCCGATCCGGTCACGCTCTGGCCGCTGTTTGCCGTATACGGTTTGTTCATGGCGCTGACCGAGGGCGCCGAGAAGGCATTGGTCGCCGACCTCGCGCCGGGTGACGCGCTGGCGACTGCGTTCGGCTGGTTCCATATGGTGTCCGGGCTGATGTTGCTTCCGGCGTCGGTCGTGTTCGGCTTGATCTGGCAGGCATTCGGTCCGCAGACGGCATTCGTGGCCGGTGCGGCGTGTTCCGTGACCGCGGCGCTATTGCTCAAGGTGTGGGTGTTCGGCGCGAAAGCGGTCGATTCTTGATCGGATTTGGCTGGGCGCTTTACCATACGGACGTAGTTTTGGCCGCAGTTCGCCACTCTCCGCGTTGTCTTTCCTGTTCCGGGGGCCATGATCGCTTTAGTTGACGCGTATCGTGCTGGGCTGCTGCGTCGCGATCAGATTCTCCCGAATGTTATCTCGGGCATCATCGTCGGCGTGGTGGCGCTTCCGCTTGCCATGGCGTTTGCGATTGCGTCCGGCGCGAAACCCGAGCACGGCCTTTACACGGCGATCGTCGCCGGACTTTGCGTCTCGATCTTCGGCGGCAGCCGGCTTCAGATCGCGGGGCCGACCGGCGCGTTCGTGGTCGTGCTCTCGGGCGTCACGGCGAAACACGGGGTTGACGGGCTGCAAATCGCGACGCTGATGGCCGGCGTCATTCTCGTCGTGATGGGCGTCTCGCGGCTTGGCGCGGTCATCAAGTTCATTCCCGATCCGGTGATTGTCGGTTTCACGGCCGGCATCGGCGTGATCATCTTCGTCGGCCAATGGAACGATTTGTTCGGCCTGCACGC
>CAZCGF010000397.1:0-1910 GCA_964498115.1 uncultured Planctomycetaceae bacterium
CGACAAGCGGGGTTTATTTGAAGAAGCGCAGAAAGGCACCTTGTTTCTCGACGAGATCAGCGAGTTACCGCTCATGCTCCAGGCCAAGATTCTCCGTGCGATTCAGGAGAAGGAAATCAGGCGGGTGGGCGCGACGAAGCCGATCTCGGTGGATGTCCGGATCATCGCGGCCACGAACTTGAATCTCAATGAGGAAGTGAAGCACAAGCGGTTTCGCGAGGACCTCTACTATCGACTCAACGTCATCGAACTGAAGTTGCCGCCGCTTCGAGAACGGCGGGAGGATATCCCGCTGCTGGTGGAGGCGTTTCTCAAGAAATGCGGCCATGCGCGTGGGAAGGAAGTGAAGGGTGTAAGCGAGGCGGCACTCGCCATGCTGATGGATTATGCCTGGCCCGGCAATGTGCGAGAGTTGGAGAACGTCATTGAGCGGGCCGTGACGCTAAGCCGTGGCGAGAGGATTTCGCCGGATGATTTGCCTCCGGCGATTCAGGGGGCGCGAGGAGATCGGCGGGTGTTGGACGAAGCGGCCGAACAAACCTTGCCGTTGCACGAACTCGAAAAAGAGTACATTAAGAAGGTCCTCGAAAAAACCGGGGGCAACAAATATCAGGCCGCCCACGCCCTTGGAATCGACCGAAAGACCCTGTACCGTAAACTCGCCGAAATCGAAGGTAAGCCTCACCCAGAGGAATAACCACTACCGTCGGATCATCGCAGCGAGGCTGTGCCTGGACAGTCCCGCTTCAGGCCGGGATCGATCACATGAAGGATGTCGACAGTTTTGTCATGCGTGTCGTGCATTGGACAATCCCGCTCCTCACGATCGGCATTTTTGTTGTCGACCTGCTGACGCCGGTGGGAATCGCGGTGTCGATCCTCTATGTCGTTCCGCTGTTGCTCACGGTGTTCAGGTCGAAGGAGCAAGAATCGCTCTATTTTTGTGGCCTTGCCACCAGCCTCCTCTGGCTCGGGTTGTTTCTCAAGCCGCCGGGTGGTTTGCTCCTGTATGGCATGCTCAATCGTACATTGGGAACCTTGGTTTTGTGGATCTTAGCCTTGGGGTTGACTCGCTTCAGACGGCTGCAACATGAATCCGTGCAGGCGGAGCGAGCCTTGATGTCCGAACGTGTGGAGCGCGCCCATGCCGAAGGGTTGATGATGGAGGCGCAACAGGCACGGTACTACGCGGATCGAGAGGCCGTTCGCGCCGTCGTCGGTCGCAAAGAAGCCGAGGAACAGCTCCTGGTCAGTCAACTGAGGCTGCAAGGCATCATCGAGTCCGCGATGGATGCGATCATCACCGTGGATGAGGATCAGAAAGTCGTGTTGTTCAACCGAGCGGCCGAGCAGATGTTCGGCTACTCTACTCGAGAGGTGATTGGGCAGCCGCTCGATCGATTCTTGCCCGCACGGTATCGTGAAGGCCACCGCCACCATATGCGTGAGTTCGGCCAATCCGGCGCGACGAGCCGAAAGATGGGGAAACTGGGGACGGTGATGGGGCTTCGCTTGAACGGAGAAGAATTCCCGATCGAAGCGTCAATCTCACATATCGCCGTGGAACACCAGAAATACTATACCGTCATCCTCCGAGACATCACCGACCGCAAAAGGACCGAAGACGCCCACCAAGAAAGTCAGCGGCAACTCTCTACCCTGATCGGCAATCTCCCAGGCTTTGTCTATCGTTGCCCAAATGATCGAGATTGGACATTCGATTACCTCAGCGAAGGGGTATCAGACTTAACCGGTTACACCGTTCGGGAATACCTTGTAGAACGATCCACTTCGTATAGCGACAATACTCATCCGGGTGACCGTGAGCGAGTGCGGCAAGAGATTCAGGAAGCGGAGGCGCAGCGTCGCCCGTACGAAACGACCTATCGGATCCTCACCAGGGCGGGGGA
>CAZCGF010000398.1:0-1907 GCA_964498115.1 uncultured Planctomycetaceae bacterium
GTCGCCAGCCCGAGCCCGGTCCCGCCCGATTTCGACTTTGTGGAGTAGAACGGGCGAAAGATCTTCGGCAGCACGTCGGGTGCGATGCCGCCGCCGGTGCCGATGAGGCTCAGGACGACGTTATACCCCGGCAAGCCACTTGCGGAGCTCGGCGTGCCGCAAGCCTCCACGGAGGCCTGTATCGTCAACTCGCCGCCCGCGGGCATCGCCTGGACCGCATTGAGCATCAGGTTCAGGAGGGCTTGCCGCATCATCTCTTTGCTAAGCGACATCGTCGGCAGGTCGGCGGGCAGAAACGTTTTGATATCGATGTTGGACGCCCGCGCGGTCGGCGTGAAAAAGTCGAGCATTTCCTGGATCAGTTTGCCGAGGTCGCCCGGTTCGAGGCGGACCTCCGTGATGCGGGCAAATTGCAAAAAATCGTTGGACAGATCGACGAGCCGCTGGCATTCCCCCTGAAGCCTTTGCACCCGTGCCAGAGCCCGGCGTTCGCGCTGGGTTTCGGGTTTTTCGAAATCTTCGGCGAGCAATTGCAGGTTGAGATTGAGCGTGCTGAGGTGATTCTTGATTTCGTGAATAAACCCCCCCGCAAGTTCCGCAAGGGCGGCGTATTCGTCGGTCATCGGTTTTGATGACGAAGGAGCAAGCATCGCTAGGGTCCTTGTGCGCGAAACCGCCAACCGGACTTCATTTACGCTTTCCACAAACAGGCGTAACAGATGCTCGCTTGGCGGTTTCGCGCTCCTGGCGCGAATCGATCAGCCATCCTGCGGGCGGCGCGGCGGCCGATCGCCTTGCGGGGCGGGTTGACCACCGCGTTCCTCGCGCAACACGGCCTTGCGCGAGAGTTTGACGCGGTCCTGATCGTCGATGGCAATGACTTTAACTTTCATGACATCGCCGACCCGGCAAACGGCGTCCACCTTGTCGACAAACTTGTCGTCGAGTTCGCTGATATGGCATAGACCATCGCGGCCGGGAAGGATTTCGATGAAGGCGCCGAAGTCTTTGACCGAGGTGACACGACCTTGATAGATCTTGCCGATTTTGACTTCCTCGCACAGGGATTCAACGATGAGCTTGGCTTGCTCGGCGCCTTCGGCGCTGGCATGAGCGATTTCGACGGTACCGTCTTCCTGGATATCGAGTTTGGCGCCCGTCTGATCCTGGATGCCGCGGATGGTCTTGCCGCCGGGGCCGATAAGGAGGCCGATCTTTTCGGGGTTGATTTTGACGCGGAGCATGCGCGGTGCGTGCGGACTGGTCTCGGCGCGCGGGAAGCGCAGGCACAGGACGATGGCCTTGAGGATTTCGCGGCGAGCCTCTTTGGCCTGATCAAGGGTAGCGCGGATGATTTCCTCGCTGATGCCGTGGTTTTTGAGATCAAGCTGGATGCCGGTGATGCCTCGGATGGTGCCGGCTACCTTGAAGTCCATGTCGCCGAAGTGATCTTCGTCCCCCATGATGTCGGTGAGGAGGGTCCAGCCGCTTGGTTCCAGGACGAGGCCGATCGAGATGCCGGCGACCGGATCGCTGATCGGGACGCCGGCATCCATGAGGGCGAGGGTGCCGCCGCACACGCTCGCCATGCTCGAGGAGCCGTTGGATTCCATGATGTCGGAGACGAGGCGAATCGTGTAGGGGAACTTGTCGCCGGCGGGGATGACGGGCTTCAAGCTGCGCTCGGCGAGCGCGCCATGGCCGATTTCACGCCGGCCGGGCCCGCGAATCGGTTTGCATTCGCCGACCGAGAACGGCGGGAAGTTATAGTCGAGCATGAAACGCTTCGAATACTCATCGTTCAGACCATCGACACGCTGTTCATCGGCGGCAGTGCCGAGGACGATGGTGCAAAGGGCCTGCGTTTCGCCACGGGTGAAAAGCGCCGAGCCGTGCACCCGAGGCAA
>CAZCGF010000399.1:0-1907 GCA_964498115.1 uncultured Planctomycetaceae bacterium
CAGACGAGGAATGGGACTTGGGGAATACGCATGGCGCGCCACGTCGTGCCGTCGAAATGATAGACCTCGCCTTGTTGCAACTGGCCGCCGACCATGAAGACGTCGTCGGGGCCGCTTCCCCAGACGGAGGAGAGCGCGCCGATTCCTTTTTCGTTGAAGGCCTTGGACCAGACGCCGGGGGAGATGGAGGTCGCCGGTGGGTTGTCCGGCGGGTTTTCCGGGGGGCAGCCGACGAGCGCGATCGACGCAAGCAAGAGGAGCAGACACAGCCGGGATTTGGCAAGAAGGTCCATCATTCGTTGGGGGCGACTTTGATGTACTACGAATTCAGTCTTTGCGTCTTGCGACAAGTCGATACTGGGCTCAGGCACAATAGGCCGCGGATCGACACGATCCGGCTCGCGAAATTCGGCTTCGCCGAGTTCATGGGAACCACACGAAGTCATACGAAATTAGCCGGGCATGAGCGCGTCTGTGATTGCATTGTAACCGATTGTCGTCCAGTCATTCATGTTCCGAATGGCTGCGAGGCTTGCGGCGGATGAAGACGTGATTTTTGGGGCGTAAAGAAAAAACCCCGGTCGATAGACCGGGGCTTTTCAGGAGAAGGACCTCAAAAGAGGGAGGGATGTCGTTCGTTAATCGGCCGACGCGCAGCGGCCGCAGGGGATGATGGATATGTCCACCATGCCCAGTTCGTCGCGCCAGACGCCTTCGTTGGCTTTCGGCAGGATGTCTTCGACGCTCAGGCGCGAGGCGTTTGCATTCGGGTTGGGCCCGATGTTTCGCATGAGCAGCGACGGTTCGTTCTGGAACCCGATCGGAAACACGTCGCTTTGCATCAGGCTGCGTCGGAACGAGGTGTCGTTTTCGATGATCTGGCGGGCCGTCGCCGCGGTGGCCATGCAGTCGAGCGGGTCGCGCGAGTGCTCCAGGCCGAGGAGGTGGCCCAATTCGTGCGAGGCGATGTTGGCGAGGCAGAGGGCCGTTTCCTCGTCTGACGGCTGGAGCGACTCAAACATCGAGAGATCCTCGGAGTAGATGATCGCATCCTGCTCGAGGTAGATGTTGTAGGTGTCGACGTTGTCGGCGAGGCCGAGGTACTTTGAGTTGTAGTTGCCGACGTAGAGGGTCGAGTGTGGCTCGACGGGGCGGTCGTGATTTCGGCTGTCGCGAATCTCGACGTTGAATTCGGCGTAGTCGCGCTTCATGTGCTCGATCATCCGGGCGATGAGGAATTCTGTTTTGCCCCTCAGGCGCGAGGAGATCGTTTCGGCCGAGAAGGGCCGCATGGTGATGACGGGTTCCAGGCCGATCTGCACGGCTTCGCCGCCCTCAAAGTCAAGATAGACAATCTGGCGTTTCGGCTCCGGCATGACACCGCCCGATTCCCGCTTGACGGTGACTGTGTACGTGCCGCTGTTGTAGCGCCCCTGGCCGTTGCCGAAGTGCTCGGTGCTCGAGACGGTCACGCCGAGGAAGAGGTTGGGCGTGTCGTGGCGAATGACGCGCGAGATGTAGGGGTTGATTTCACCGGCGTAATAGGATCGATCGTCGTTGGCGTCGATGAGGTCGCTATTGGCGTCGAAGATGGCGGCGACGGTGTTGAAGCCGTTGTCGCCTTTGATGTCGATGGTGATGCGCTCGCCGGCGGCGACGGCGCCCAGGGCGAAGAGATCGATATCGTCCGGCGATTCGATGTTCAATTCAACCGGCACGGCCTGTGCGGCTTCGAACGCACTGTTGTCGCCCTGATCCTGAAACGAGCCGGCAATGCCGCCCGAGGTGAGATGGCCGTTCAGGCTGGCCGAGAGATCGCCGAGCGGCATGGTGTCGCAGCCGCCGAATAGCGCGATCAGGAGCGCGGGCGCAATGAGCGAGCAGCCCGAGAGCGGGGTTTTGAAAGA
>CAZCGF010000400.1:0-1901 GCA_964498115.1 uncultured Planctomycetaceae bacterium
TGGGCGAACTGACGGTGGCCCGTGACGACATCGTGCTCGTCCCGGAAACCCTGCGCATCGAGGCGCTTGTCAACCAGCTCGTAAATCGCGTTCTTGCCGGCCATGTCCAAATGCCTCCGAAAAAATAAGACCAATCAGGCGCCCCGCGCGTCAAAAACCGCTTATCAAAAATCGGACGATTGCGGTGGAACGCAAAGTACGAGGTTCAAAATAACGATGCAATGAGATGATATAGGACCACACCCCGAAGTCAAGATTTTACCGCGGCTAAGCCTTTGCCCCATAGGCAGATAAGAATTGATTTCGATGCCGGTATTGGCGCTCACGCATGCACGAATTCGACAATTCGGCAATCGAACGCCACTCCAGGCATTGCATCGAGAACTCTATAACCATCGACCACTTGCAACCCCATGACGCGCTCCATCAATCCACCCGCGCCGATTGGCACATCACACCCAAGGCAATGATCAGCCCGCCGATCACCAGCGACGTCTGCGGATACGACATGAGAAGGTCGTTGCACGGCACCCACGACAAGCTCACGTACGCCGGCAACTCGCCCATGTAGCAGATCAGCCCCGACACGGCCGACACCACCACACCCAAAGCCATCATCATCAGCGTCAGGTACGACATCGATTCCTCTCTCCCTTCTCCCTCGACATCGAGTTATGACTCAATGCCCACCGCACTGGATTGCCAAATTCGCAGCCGCGTCAGGGTGCATGGCCTCCCGTGGGCCATGGCACCCTTGCGGCCTCGAAGCGGAACGAAGCAACTCGAATGCCGCGACTGCACCACGCCGTCCCCAAAACCAGTTCGCCGATAATGCCAATTCGTTGGCACACCGGGTTCACTCGTTTTCGGCCGGTCAATTCCAAGTTCACGTGGTTCAATGAGAGTGTGGGAAGGATTACCCACCTTTGGGTAAAGAGCCGCTGGCCGGAGCGCGACAACGGCGGTAAAAAATGCGCCCAGTGCGACCGTTAAGAGCCTCTTGGGCGATTACGGTGGTTCGGCGGGCGATGCCGATGTAATGAAACCAAGGCTCGCCCCCCAACCCATTCACGGAAGGATGATGCGCATGTTGACGCGATGGAACGCCAAGGTTACGCGGTGTGTCCTCACCATGGCTTTTCTTACGGCCAGCGCCACCAGTGCTTCTGCCCAGACGCTGCTGCGTGGCTCCAAGCCCCAGTACCCAGTGAAGGGCAGCGCCGGTTCGAAGCCAACCGCCCGGCCGTTCACCGCCACAACTCAAAAGAATAGAGCGGTTGCTGCATCGGCACGGCAGGGCATGACCTTCGCCGAAGCCGTTGCATTGCAGGCCGCGCTCGATCGAGCCGGCTTCTCGCCCGGACTGATTGACGGTCTGATCGGCCCCAAAACAAGCGGGGCGATCCGTGCCTTTCAAAAAACACGCGGCATGCCCGTAACCGGAACGCTCAACATCGCCACGCGCCTGGCGCTGGCCGTCGATGCGACGCCCGCGACCACTCCCTATCGCCTCACGGCCGACGACCTCTCCCAGGTCGGCGACTGCCCGACCGATTGGATCGAAAAATCGAAGGCGAAAAAGCTCGGCTTCGAATCGTTGACCGCCGTCGCCGTGTTCCACGGCCATTGCACCCGCAAACTGGTCGAGCGATTGAATGTCGGCAAGAACCTCGCTGCATTGAAGCCCGGCGACGTGGTCGTGATTCCGAACGTCGCGGATGGTCCATCGTCGCCGTCGGTTCACCGCCTCGAAATTGACTTCGCGTCGAAGACGCTCAAAGCGCTCGATGCGTCCAACAAGGTGGTCGCCCTGTTTCACTGCTCCAT
This sequence comes from uncultured Planctomycetaceae bacterium, assembly GCA_964498115.1. Classification (GTDB taxonomy): domain Bacteria; phylum Planctomycetota; class Phycisphaerae; order UBA1845; family UTPLA1; genus UTPLA1. The sequence continues at coordinate 1,828 of CAZCGF010000400.1, forward strand.
CGCCAGGGAGACGAAGGACCGGCCGGCCGGCGAGTGTACGGTCGCCTCGATCAGCAAGAATCCGAATTACACCT
>CAZCGF010000401.1:0-1885 GCA_964498115.1 uncultured Planctomycetaceae bacterium
AAGCCGAAGACACCCATCAATGCAACCGTTGCCGGTTCGGGAGTGATGGTCAGGCTCGCGAAGTCGATTTCCATGCGCACGTTGTCCGGGAAGGCCTGCCAGAGCGTGAAGCTGAAGCGCGTCAGGCCGGTGAAGTCGTAAGAGCCGAGTGCGTCGAGGATATCGAGCGAACTGAGCGTCGAGCCGATGTAGCCCACGTCGAAGTTCGCCTGAAGCGGCGACTGCGAGATTGGCACGCCGCCCGGCGAAACCGGGCTGGTCGAGACGAAGAAACCATCGGAGACCGGAAAGCCGTCGACGAGCGTGAAGTACGGCGTCTGCCCGGCGGGGAAGGGATTGAGCAATCCTACGGAAACCGGCGGCGCGTTGAACGACAGGTCGAACGACGACTGGATGATCTCGTAGCCGCGCGTGTCGCCCGGTACGCCGTCGATGAACACATTGGAATCGACCTGGAAGGACATCTTGGCCGTATCGCCGCTGCCGACTGCGTTGAGCGGCGCGGTGGAGACGCCGTTGAAGACAACGGTCCCCTCGGCAGTCACCGAGATCAGGCTAGCGTGTGCCGACGGCGCGGCGAACGCAACCACCGTTAGCGCGATGATGGCTTTTTTCATGGGATCCTCCTGTTTTTTTGTGCCCAAGTACGAGAAATGACGCAGACTGATTCGGAGCCTACCCAAATGCGCGACGGGATTCAACGGCGGCGCGGCACATTTTCACGCCGCCCGGCGGCCTTGCCCTGAATTTCGCGGGTGGTGAAGAATTGGACAGATCATCGATTCGCCCTGGTGCTCTGTCAGGGCTGTTTGTGCTAGGATGGTACAAGTTGTCCCGCTACGAACCCCTCCCGGAGCAAACCAGTGCGCAGAGCTTTATACCTCCCCGTAGCCGGCTTCTGTCTCGCTACATCGTTTTACGGCGCGGCCACCGCCGTTGGCGCCACCGTTACCTTCCGCGTCACCGTCCCGGCATGGACCCCGGAGGACGCCACGGTCTATATCGCCGGCAACTTTCAGGGGTGGAATCCCGGCAGCCCGGCTCATGCGCTGACCGAGCTGCCCGACGGGCGATGGGAGATCACGCTCAGCCTGCCGGACAGCGTGCAGATTCAATACAAGTTCACGCGCGGAAGCTGGGGGACCGTCGAGAAAGGGCCCAACGGCGAGGAGATCGCCAACCGCACACATACGCCGCTGGGCGTGCAGACGCTCAACCTTGTCGTCGCGAACTGGGCCGATCCGCAACCCACGATCGTCGGACACGTGGAGTCGTTCACATACGCCCCATTCCTCGCTGGCCGGCGCTGCTGGGTTTATCTGCCGCCGGGCTATTTCGAGAGCACGAAGTCTTACCCCGTGCTGTACATGCACGACGGGCAGAACCTTTTCGATCAGAACACCAGCTTCGCCGGCGAATGGAAAGTGGACGAGACCTGCGAGATGCTCATCGGCAACGGCGAGATCGAGCCGATCATCGTCGTCGGCATTGAAAACAACGCGGCAAGGTGCACCGAATATACGCCATGGCCCGCCATTCCCGCCGGCAACCCCTGCGCGGGCGGCGGCGCCAATACCTATCTTCAGGCGATACGCGACGTGCTCATCCCCGAGGTGAACAATCGCTACCGCACGCGCACCGGGCCGGCGAATACTTACATGGCAGGCTCGTCGCTGGGAGGGCTGGTCACTGTCTATGCAGGCTACGCATACGGCAACGTGTGGGGTCGCATCGCGGGCGTGTCTCCCTCCTACTGGTGGGCGAACCAGGCGATGCTCAACTATGCCGCGGCCAACCCGCCGCCGGCGACGCTGACGCACTTCTATCAGGACATGGGCACGTCTGAGTCCGGCATCAGCAATCTTCGAGCGATGCGCGACATCGC
>CAZCGF010000402.1:0-1861 GCA_964498115.1 uncultured Planctomycetaceae bacterium
AGACTGAATCCGGCGGTCATGTAGCCGAGCCGGTCGAGCCATTCCATCACCCCGCACCAGCGTTTCATGACTTCTTTGCGGTCCTGCATGGAGGTTCCTCCCGGTTGGTCGGGCTAAGCGGTGCCGGACGGTGCATTTTGCGGCGGGTCTGATCCTCTCGGCTGGCCGTACTTGAGCTCCCGCATCGAGCTGGCCGTGAGCGAATGGCCGCAACAACGGATTTCCTTGAAGCCCGCGCCCCCGTCCATGATCATCACGCGAAGGCCGCAGGAGTCCGGATACAATTTCTTTTCGTCCAGGATCACGGCTGGCGGCAGCGCCCCCCTTTTTCGCCCGCCCTGATGTCCGATTTCAGCGACGATGTCTTCCTCTGTCAGTTCGTGATCGCAGCAGACGATCTTTTCGAATCCTTCGCCGCCGCCCATCACTTTGATGAGCAGCCCGCAGGACTGAGGATGACGTTTCCGCTCATCGATGAAGTCGCCTTTCCTGAGTGCCACTGGATCTCCCCCGCCGGAATCCGGAATCTCGCTAAGCAGACTTGACCGCCGAGCCCTTCCCCATTCTGGCCCACGCCTGCCGCACGTTTTGCAACAGCGCTTGATGAGTTCGACACCCGGCTACCAGCATTGCCTGCGAGATATTCGCCGGTCGATGGGGGATCAGAAATCGCTGTTTGAGTCGTTGAATTCTGCCTACCGATTGATCAAGACGTTCCGTCGAGATGGCGCCAGACGCCACGGCCTTTTCGACCGCTTCGAACGCCGCCACTTCCCGCTCCCGATCCTTGCAGATCAGGAGAACATCGCACCCCGCGTGAAGGGCCCGAACCGAGGCGTCTCCGACTCCATAATGGTCGACGATCGCGCGCATCTCAAGATCGTCCGTCAACACGACTCCGTCGTAACGGAGTTCTTCGCGCAACAGGTTCGTGATGATGAGAGGCGAAAGCGTCGCCGGCAACCGGGGGTCCAACGACTTATAGAGCACATGCGCAGTCATCATTGTGGCGACGCCGGAGGCGACCGCGCGGCGAAACGGAGGAAGCTCCACTGCTTCCAGCCGCTCGCGCGAAGCGTCGACGACCGGAAGTTCTTTATGAGAATCCGTCATCGTGTCGCCATGGCCAGGGAAATGTTTTCCGCAAGCGACCACCTGATTGTCCTGCAGTCCCGCTGCGGTCAGAACGGCCAACTCACCGACGATCTCGGGAGTGGAGCCGAAGGCCCGATCGCCGATGACAGGGTTATCAGGATTGCTGTTGACATCCAGCACCGGCGCCATATTCATATTGATTCCGACCGCCAGAAGTTCTTTTGCGATAGTGGCGGCGGCGGCATAGGCCAGCTCGCTCGAGTTGCAGCGGCCCAGCACCTCGCAAGGAGGAAAAATCGTAAAGCCCTTGGGCAGTCGGGAGACCCGGCCTCCCTCCTGATCGATTGAGATCAACAGAGGGGATTTCGGGCTGCAACGTTGGAGATCGTTGGTCAATTCGACGATCTGCCCGATCGATTCCAGATTTCTCGCAAAGAGAATCATGCCGCCCGGCTTATATTCCTTCAGAAACTCCGCGAGATCCGGCGTCACGGACATGCCCGTAAAGCCGACCATGAAGAGCTGTCCGATTTTCTCTCGCTGGGTCATGTGAGAGCGCGCCACGCTACAGGCTCCGATCGATGAGATATTGAATCAGCAGCCTCGTCCCGATGCCGGTCGGACCTTTCGGAATATACGCCCGCTCCCGTTCGCTCCAGTCTGTGCTCGCGATATCCAGATGGACCCATGGATAGTCGCCCGCGAACTTGCTCAGGAACAGGGCGGCCGTGATCATCCCTCCGCCCCGACCTCCGATGTTCCGCAT
>CAZCGF010000403.1:0-1858 GCA_964498115.1 uncultured Planctomycetaceae bacterium
GCCAACTCAACCCGACTCTGTTCGAACGCCGGCCGTCGTAACAGTTCGGCGAAGATTTGCAGCCCGCGCTTCAGATCTTTTTTCAGCACGTCGAGAGACGCCGAACCGGACTCTTTCGCCAATCCGATCGATATCGACGCAGCCAATTGTTCGAGTTCTTCATCGACTTCATCGGGCGACATTCCGGCTGAACCGCCCGTGCGCATCACCGCCCCGGTCATGCCGGCCAGTCCAACCTTGTCCGCCGGGTCCAGCCAGCTGCCGGTTCTCAGCGTCGCATTGATCGTCACCAGCGGGAGTTCGTGATCTTCGAGCAGATAGACCACCATACCGTTTTCCAGCACCACACGCTCCGCATCCGGCGGATTAAATTCCACCGTCGGGAACCGCATCGTGCGAGGATCGTTCGACGTCGGGTCCGCCGCCAATCCCACCGTCGCTTGCAACAGGAGCATGAGCACCATGGCAAAACACGATATCCGTCCCATCGCTTTCCTCATGACGATTCCTCTTTCCGCTTCACGCTTGGCGAGATAGGCTTCACGAACCACGCGCCTCATCGGGTCACCTCCCCCGCCGCCGCCATTTTCTTGTCTTGTGCCTTCTTGACCAGGACACCGACCGTCCGGTTCGGCTTCGTCAAATACTGGGCAGCCACCCGCTGCACATCGGCCGGGGTCACGGCCGCGATCCGGTCACGCGCGTTCAGCACATACCGCCAGGTGCCGGCCACGGTCTGATAAAAGGCCAACTGTGAGGCGAGGCCGCTGTTCGAACGCAGGGATCGCACCAGATCCGCATCGAGTCCGTTGAGTACCCGCTCGAACTCCTTGGCCGAAATCGGCTCGGTCTTCAACCGGTCGAGTTCCTCGTAAATCGCGGTTTCCACTTCCGTCACGGTGTGGGGCGCCAGCGGGGTCGCCGCGATCACGAAGAGGTTCGGGGCGCGGACGCCGGGGTAATTCGTATCGGACAATACCGAAGCCGCCAGCCGCTTATCGCGCACGAGCGTGCTGTAGAGTCGGGACGTCACGCCCTCGGTCAACACTTCGTCGATCACATCGAAGACGAAATCGTCGGGATGGCCGATGGTGGGTTTGTGATAGCCGATCGCCAACGCGGGCTCGGCATCGAATTCGATTTCGACGCGCCGCTCACCGCGTTGCGGCGGCTCCTCCGTCACCAGAGATGGGATGGGAGGCGCGGCGGGAATTTTTCCGAAGGTCTGCTCGATCAGCGTAATGACCTCTTTCGGGTTAATGTCCCCGACAATCGCCACCGTTGCATTGTTCGGTCCGTAATAGGTCTTGAAGAACGCCTCTGTCGAGGCCGGCGTAAGGGATAGGATGTCCGATCCCCAGCCGATAGTCGGCACACCGTATTGATGCGCCTGGAACGCCGTGGAGGTGAACGTTTCATAGAGCAGGCCGTTCGGACTGTCGTCGGTCCGGAGCCGCCGCTCCTCCATGACCACGCCCCGCTCCTTATAAAATTCGCGCAGGACGGGATGCGCCATGCGGTCCGACTCCAGCGCCGCCCAGAGCGGCAACCGGTTGGCCGGCAAACTGATGACGTAGCGGGTGATGTCTTTGCCGGTCGACGCATTGAGACCGACGCCGCCGTGACGCTGATAGAGCAGCGCCATCTCATTGCCCACCACATACTCGCCCGCCTTCTCCTGCAGTTCTTTGAAGCGCCGCTGTAGCTGCTGAACCGTCTCGGAGGGAACCGGGGTCTTGCCCTCCATTTGCGCACGGGACGCCTCTTCACGTTCTCGCCGGTCGAGCTCGGTGCCGACCATAGCCAAATCGTCCAAGACGGCTTGCTCTCGCTCGTAATCTCGCGTGCCGACCGTGCG
>CAZCGF010000404.1:0-1843 GCA_964498115.1 uncultured Planctomycetaceae bacterium
CGCTTGGCGGCGCCGATGTCGTGGCAGTTCAGGTCGGGCATCTTCTGCTTGGCGATGGACTCGACCTGAGCATCGGTCACTTTGCCGACCTTCTCCTTGTGGGGGACGCCGCTGCCCTTGGCGATCTTGGCGGCATCCTTGAGAAGAACCGCTGCGGGCGGGCTCTTGACGATGAAATCGAAAGTTCGATCGGCGTAGACGCTGACCACCGCAGTGACGGGCATACCGTTGAGGTGCTTGGTGCGCTCGTTGAACTGCATGACGAACTGGCCGGGGTTGACGCCGTACTGACCGCAAGCCGGACCGATGGGTGGCGCGGGCGTTGCCTGGCCTCCCGCACCCTGAACCTTGAATGTCGCCGTCGGAATTTTCTTCTTCTTTGCCACGTTGCTACCGCCTCGGTGTTAATCGCCAGTCATCGGCGACACGGCCCTTTTCTCAGGCCTGTTCAATTTGCCAGTATTCCAATTCGATGGGAGTCGCCCGACCGAAGATAGTGACGATGACGCGGACCTGTCCCTTGTCGGGGAAGACCTCGTCGATTTCGCCTTCAAAGTTCTCGAATGGGCCTTCCTTGACCTTGATGGGGTCGCCCTTCTTCATGCCGGCCATACCGGCAAGAGTGGGCTGCTCGGCGGACTTCTCGATGACCGCGAGCATTTTTTCGACGTCGTGCGGCTTCATCGCGGTGGGCTTGCCATCGGAGCCGATGAAATCACCGACGCTCATGGTCTCACGAACCAGAAACCAGACGTCCTCGGGGATGCTGCCGTCCTCTTCGGTGGCCATTTCCACGAAGACATAGCCGGGATAAAGCTTTCGATCGAAGACGCGTGCGACACCCGCCCGCATCCGCTTTTCGCGCTGGGTGGGGACGAGGACGCGGCCGATGCGGTCCTCAAGTCGCTCAATCTTCACCTTGCGGGACAGGGCTTCACAGACGCGGTCCTCGCAGTTGCTGGCGACGCGCAGGACGTACCAGTGCATGGGCAGCGCACCGGCAGACGCGGGCGGCCTTTTCGGCGCAGGGGCCGGGACCGGCTCGTCCGCAGCGTTCGGTTGGTTGTCGTGAGGGGACTCGCCGCTCATGACCTCAACTCCTTCGAGTTCCGAATCTGTCATCCGAAGCACGCCTTAAAGGATACTGCCGCCGGCCTGCAGAACGCCGATCGTTCTGAAGAATACCATGAAGATAATATCCACCACGAAAAGCAAAATGCTCATGAAGACCAGGACGAAGATGACGACCTTGGTGGATCCGAATATTTCCTTGCGGCTCGTCCAGTTGACCTTCTTCATCTCGCCTTCGGTGGCGATGAGGAAGTCGCAAATCTTCCGGTTCAGGGCGAGACACCAGTAGCCGAGCAGGCCGAAGCCGATGATCGTTGTCACGGCAACGCCGACCTGAATGTACTTGGTGGTGGCGCCTTCGCCGACGATCTCAAACTTTTCGTACAGCCAGTAAGCCAGCCAGCAAACCATCATGCCGTAGGCGACACCGGTCCAGACCCGGGTGTTGTAGCCCTGCGACGGCTTGTAAATATCGAAGAAGCCGCCGCCGTCCTGGCGCGGCGCCTGCGATTGGCCGGCAAACTGCGAAGCGTCAGCGTATCCCCCATTGCGGTCGCCGCCGGACGAGTCTTTCATCGGGGGCCTCTTTTCAGCAACAGCGGTCGCGCCGGAGCTGTGTGGTCGGCTGGTGGATTTGTCATCATTCTTATTCATCGGACACTCGGTTTCGCAACCTGCGGCAAAGCGGCAAACATGCCGCCCGGACAACAGGAGCGAAGGGACTCGAACCCCCAACCGCCGGTTTTGGAAACCGGTGCTCTACCAATTGAGC
>CAZCGF010000405.1:0-1828 GCA_964498115.1 uncultured Planctomycetaceae bacterium
CGTCGTCGGCCTGCGCGGCTCAGACTCTTACACCGTCTTCGACTACAACGGCATGGAGCCTGCCGTGTGGGTGGTTTCCGCGTCCGCGAAGGACAGCTTCACGCCGTTTCTGTGGGATTACCCGATCATCGGGCAATACTCGACGCGGGGATTCTTCGAGATCGAGTACGCCCGGCGGGTCGCGCTCTCACTACAGGATGCGGGATATGACGTTTTCTTCGGCCGTGCGGCGGGCTTCTCCACGCTCAACTTCTTCGCCGATCCCGTCCGGCAGTCGAATCTTCAGGATGACGACGCGGAGCTGGTCGAGCTCATCCTCCACGAGATGACCCATCAGACGATTTTCAAGCCCAACGACGGCGCCTACAACGAGGGGATGGCCACGTTCATCGGCCGCACGGCGGCTCAGGAGTGGTTTGACCTGAATTACGGCGTCGATTCGCCGCAGGCCATGGCCGCGCGGATTCGATATGCCGACAAGGCGATCATCGATCTCTACGTCGTCGCCGCCTACAACCGGATGGCCGCCTACTATGCCCAGGCCGCGGCGCGGGGCGACCCGCCGGATGTCATTATCGCCAACCGCCAGGTTGAGCTCGACGCGGCCCTGGCCGCCTATTCGACGACCTACGAGCCGCTTCTGGCCGACCCAGAGTACTGGTCATTTCTGCGCACGTCGCCCTTCGACAATGCCCGACTCCTCGCCGCGATCGTCTATCAGGGGGGGCTCAGCGACTATGAGGGGGTCTTCTTGAAGGTCGGCCGCAGCTTTCCGGACGCACTCGCCGTCTATGCCGAAGCGGCGAACCAACCGGATAGTCGAGCGTATCTAAGAGCATTCGCACAGAGCCCTTGATTTTTTGGGGCATAATATCGGGATCGCTGTCGATTCAATTCACTTGCCCTCCCGGGCGTCCCGATGTTAGTCTGTTCAACCATTGTTCGCCGATTCATAGAAAGACCATGTACGAACGACTATTGCACAATTCCGCCCTCCGATACCTTGCCCTGGTTTGCCTTCCTTTGCTCGTCGTCTCGACCGGTTGCCAGCAGCCTACCGGGCCGCGCGTCGCCGATCTCGATCCCTATGTAGGTGGTCGGCCGGCCCCCATGCGACCTGTCGAACGCCCTGCTCCGCCGCCGCCGAAGCGCTATGCGGCGGGTGCGGACAATGGCTGGACCCCGCCGGGCGGGTTTTCAAAGCGATGGCAGTGCATCGTCGTTCATCATTCAGCCAGCGATAAATCCACGCCCGAAGGCATGCGCGATTATCACGTTCGGCAGCGCGGCTGGGACGATCTGGGATATCACTTCGTGATTGGCAACGGCGTGAAGTACCCTGACGGGCAGATCTTCGTCGGCAATCGCTGGCGACAGCAGAAGCACGGCGCTCACTGCAAGACGCCGAACAATCACTACAACGAGCACGGCATCGGCATCTGCCTGATCGGCGACCTCGATTCGCATCCGCCGACCCAGAAGCAGCTCGCCTCGCTTGCCCGACTTTCCTCGTTCCTCACCGGGAAGTGCGGCATTCCGGACAGCAAGATCCTCACGCACGGGGGAGTCACTCACAAGACCGCCTGTCCTGGACGCTACTTCTCACTTGGACCCGTCCTCCGGATCATGTCCGCCCGGGCCGAAGCGGCCGATCCGGAACTCGAAGCCAACTACGTCTCGCCCTGAGATGCCATTTCCTTTGAAACGTCGCGTCTCGGGCGCCTGAATGCCGCTGTCGGGTACTTCCGAGCACTGCGCTGACATCATCTCAGATCATTTTGGATATCACCTATTCCGGTGAGTCGGCCGAGCGACGGCACTCGCCTGA
>CAZCGF010000406.1:0-1816 GCA_964498115.1 uncultured Planctomycetaceae bacterium
GCCGCGAAATCGTTCCCCGCATGATCACGCACACCTCGCCCGTCGGCATCTGCCGCGACACGGTCATCGTCGGCTCGATTATTTTCGATGGCCCCACGATGCGCGACATGCCGCCCGGCCACGTACGCGGCTTCGACGCCCGCACGGGCAAAATGAAATGGATCTTCCACACGATCCCGCAAGCGGGCGAGTTCGGCAACGAAACCTGGGAAAATGAATCGTGGAAATACACCGGCAACACGAACGTGTGGTCGATGTTCTCGACCGATGAAGAACTCAATCGAGTTTATCTCCCCGTCTCCACCGCGACGAACGACATGTATGGCGGCCACCGCCTCGGGGATAACCTCTTCGCGGAGTCAATGGTCTGCCTCGATGCCGTCACCGGCGAACGCATCTGGCATTTCCAAGCCGTGCATCACGGATTGTGGGATTACGATTTTCCGTGCGCGCCCAATCTGGCCGACGTCGTGATCGACGGCAAGCCGCGCAAAATCATCGCGCAAGTGAGCAAGCAGGCGCACACGTACGTCCTCGATCGCGTCACGGGCGAACCGATTTGGCCGATCCAGGAGTGCGCCGTTCCCCCCAGCACGCTCGAGGGCGAACGCGCCGCCCCCACGCAGCCGATCCCCACGCGCCCCGCGGCCTTCGATCGCCAAGGTTTCACCGAGAACGATGTTGTGGACTTCACGCCGGAGATCAAAGCGGAAGCGATGAAGATGATCCAAGGCTATCCAATGGGCCCGCTGTTCACGCCGCCCAGCGAGAAGGGCACGCTCGGCCTCCCCGGACCCGGCGGCGGCGCGAATTGGCCCGGCGCCGCGCTCGATCCCGAGACCAACATTCTTTACGTCCCCTCGATTACTTCCCTCACGGCCTTCGGCGTCTCTCAACCCGATGCCAACCGCTCCGATTTGAAATACATCACGAATTGGTTCGGCGGCGGCCCCGGCCTGGTGCGCGGATTGCCGCTCGTCAAGCCGCCTTACTCCCGCGTGACCGCGATTGACTTGAACACGGGCGAGCATGTCTGGATGACGCCGCACGGCGATGGCCCCGTCGATCATCCCGATTTGAAGACCCTGAACCTTGGGCCCCTTGGCGCGGTGACCGCCTGGGCCGGCGGACCACTTGTAACTAAGACGCTTCTCTTCGTCACGCAAGGCGAAGCCTTCCTCGGCTCCGAAGCTGACAAGCAGTCCAAAATCTCGGTTTTCGATAAAAAAACGGGAAAACTTCTCGGCCGAATTCCGCTTCCTGCTGAGCCTTACGGTAACCCCATGACCTACATGCACGAAGGCAAACAAGTCATTGCCGTCGCGACGGGCGGCGGCGCCTTCATGGGCGGCCCCGGCAAGTACCCGGCGGAAATCGTGGCGTTGAGTTTGCCGTAAGCGTAGCACCGTGTTACTTGCTCTGCTCCGCCTATCAAATCTTGATGATCTTCGGGGGTAGAGTATGCGCCAAATCGCACCAAGATTAGCCCCGATCGTCGCTCTCTTCGTTGGTCTCATCGGATGTGCACGTTCCGGTGAGGACCGCTCCGGCGAAATGACGGCCGGCGTTCCGGAACGCCGGCCTGAGCAGCTACTCATCCAGAACCCCACGGATCAGGGCGTTGCGGAGAATCTGTACATCCTAAGCTTCAACTGGTGGGGCGAGTTGCAGAATCCAGGCGAGCTTGATCTTGCCCGCGCGCGCTTGGCCGCTAACACCGAGATCGAGCGAATCATTATCGTTAGCTACGGGTGGGCCAATGATGCGCAAGTGTCTTATTCCTCCTATCGCCGGATGTTGGAAGAATTGACTCGTT
>CAZCGF010000407.1:0-1799 GCA_964498115.1 uncultured Planctomycetaceae bacterium
TATTGAAGGTACCCTGTACGTTGGAACGATGGCTGGCGACCGGGTCGGCGACGGACTTGGGTACGGACGGCAGCGCCGCTTCGTGCAGGACGACGCGGATGCCCTGGCAGGCACGCTGGCAGACAGCCGGGTCAGCCATGTCTCCGTCGAGGAGATCGATTTGATTACCGAACGAGGCGAGATTCTCGCGCTTGCCGGTAATAAAGTTGTCCAGCACGCGCACGCGGCGACCGTCCTTGAGCAGGCGCTCCACCAGATGCGAGCCGATGAAGCCCGCTCCACCCGTCACCAAATATTCCATCGAGCATTGTCCCTCTGTAGGGCGGGCTTCGCCCGCCGCTCGTTTCGACGCCGATCCTATCGTCGGCGGGTGGAACCCGCCCAACGCGCTTCGGCCGACGATTGCGATCCTATGCCGGTTGGCCAGGCCGATGGTCTCGTCTGGAGCCAGTAACAGCGTCTTGCCCGCTTCCACCACGACGGCCGCAGCGCGCGCCTTGGCCAGCCCTTCGATTGTGCCGGGGCCGATGGTAGGGACGTCGAAACGCATGTCCTGGTTCGGCTTGGCGACTTTCACGAGGGTCCAGCCACCGGAGCGGCACAGTTCGCCGGCGCGGGCGATCATTGCATCTGTCCCCTCGATCGCCTCGATGGCGATGATGTCCTTATCCTTGACGGCGACGGATTGGCCGATATCGAGGCGGCCCATTTCTTTCGCGATGGTCCATCCCAAGTCGGCGTCGACGGCCTGAGCGGGCGTGAGGCTATTGTTTCCCAAGACTCCCTCGGTCGCCATCGCGTCCCGACAATAGGCGGTTGAATCGATCAACTCCACACCCTTGCGCCGCATTTCGTCGGCCACAGCGCGAAGGAGATTGTCGTTTCGCCGGTCCTTCGCGCCGAAATACCAGACCTTGATGCTAGTCCAATCCGGCAGGTACGCCAACCATTGCCGCCACGGGGATCGGTCGAGCATGCGGGTCTTGCGGACGCGACCGGCCATGATGACTTGATGGGCCCGCTCCCTGCGAAATATGCGAATCCAGCGGCCCAGGCGGGCTACGCCCGCTTCGTAAAACGCGTCCGCGTCCGCGAAAAGGGATTCGTCGCAACAACTGTGCAGGCCGACAACGACAACGCGAAGTCCGGCTTGCTTGGCGCCGCGGAGGACCATGGCGGGGAAGACTCCTTCGCCGGCGATGAGTCCTAATGTCGGGTTGCTTGCGGTCATTATTCAATCGTATCGGTAGAACTCGCAGGGATTGTATCAGAGAAAAGGCCGTGCAAAGTGTCGCTACGTCTTCTTCGCAATCATGACCCTCAGGCGTTCGAGATTCGAGCGATCAAATTCGACGCCTCGGTCGGATTCCTTGGGTGTTTCAAGAATTCTTGGGACGGCGGCGAGACGTGCGTCATTCAGGATGTTTTCGAAGCCACGTACGCCGATGCGACCCTGGGTGATGTGATCGTGCCGGTCAATCCTGCTGCCGCGCTCGCCCTTCGAGTCGTTGGCGTGTATGCAACTGACGTTTTCGAAACGGACGGAGGCGGCGAGTTCGTCGGTCATCCGTTGATAGTCGGCGATGTCCGAGAGATCGTAGCCCGCCGCGAAAAGGTGGCAGGTGTCGAGACAGATTCGCACGCGCCCCGGGTCTTTTGAGGCCGCCATGATCCTTCCGAGATGCGCGATTTCAAAGCCGATCGTGGAGCCCTGGCCTGCCGTGACCTCCAAGGCGATGGTGGTCTTGAAGCCGGGCGTGGCCGCGTGGATTTCGTCGAGAGATTGGGCGATCCGTGCG
>CAZCGF010000408.1:0-1780 GCA_964498115.1 uncultured Planctomycetaceae bacterium
CAGTGCCGTGCAGATCGTGAAGGAACTTTCGAAGCTTGGAACCGCCAGCTACAAGCGCACCATGCTGAATCACGGCGCGGTGGAGCCTTATTTCGGGGTCAAGATTTCGGAGATGAAGAAGTATCAGAAGAAGATCAAGAAGGACTACCAGCTTGCGCTTGATCTATATGCGTCGGGCATCGGCGATGCGATGTACCTGGCCGGGCTGATCGCCGACGAAACGCGGATGACGAAGAAGGACCTTCAGCGGTGGATGAAGCAGGCATCGTGGAGCATGATCAGCGAATTCACCGTGCCGTGGGTCGCGGCGGAGAGCCGGTTCGGGCGGGAGCTGGGGCTTGAGTGGATTGAATCGAAGGATGAACTGGTTGTCGCGGCGGGATGGGCGACGCTTTCGAGCCTGGTGGCGGTGAAGCCGGATGACGAGCTGGACTTGAAGGAACTGGAGAAGCTGATCGGGCGGGTGGTGAAGACGATTCACGCATCGCCGAACCGGGCGCGTTACTGGATGAACGGGTTCATCATCGCCGTGGGGTGTTACGTCGCGCCGCTGTCGGAGAAGGCGGTGGCGGCGGCGGAGAAAATCGGCGAGGTGGAGGTGGACATGGGGGATACGTCGTGCAAGGTGCCGGACGCGACGGCGTATATTGCAAAGGTGGCGAAAATGAAGCGGGTGGGGAGGAAGCGGGCGACGGCGCGGTGTTGAGCGCCAATTGGACCGGTCTCCACCGCCGGCCCCGCCGAGAACACAAGTGAAGCACGCATAAGCGGTTATCTGAACTCACGGTTAAGAAACAAGTATCCGGGCACACGCGCGGAGACCGCCCTCGGTACGATCTGAGATCCTCCCCGGAATCGCATTTTTTCTGTTTTTCTTCGATTTTCCGAGGTAATATAGTAACCGTTATTCGGGTCATATCGTCTTCCCATTCGGAAGCGAGTTCGGTGCAATCAGGGCGCAAAGTCTTGCCGCGCAAGCCGGCGGCCGCGCCGGGGTCCATCGGCGTATGAACAGCGCCGGCTTTCCGCCCACGCGTTTCGTTAATCAGATTCCGCCTGTTTTGCCCACCGCTTTCAAATGCTGAACAGAGTCTTGGCCGTCGCGCATCCTGTCGGAAAAAACTTAGGAGAATCAAGCCATGCAACAAAGTGTAGGCGCCACTGTTGTGTCACTGGTCCTGTGTTGTTGTTCCGCCGTCGTCATGGCCCAGCCGCCCTGTCCTCTCGAACCGGGAGTTCCCTTTTGCGCCTCGCTGCAATCATCCCAGTGCAACACCACGACGACCGGCACGCTATGCAGGCCGGTCATCGTCTTGGTGGATCCCGGCGCCCCGGGCGGTCTGACGGCGGTGACCTGCACATGCATCGACACCACCCTGTGCGGGCCGATTCAAGTCATCGGGACTGGCGTGCGATGCGACGGTGGTTGCACGGCGCCTCCCGGCGGGACCTGCCAGGTCTTCGTGAACGGCGTGCCGACCGGTCAGAGTTTCTTCGATTTTTCGACGTCGCCGCCCGGCACGCAACTCACCTGCCGATGTGATCCCCAAACCGGCGATCCGTGCGCGACCGACGGCCAGACCTGTTTGCAGACCACTCCATGTCCGAATCCAAACGAGGTTTGCCGTCCGCGCTGCGTGAAGATGGGCCCCGCCGGCCCGGAGATCATTGATTGCGATTGTCGAAATACATCCGAGTGCCACGTCGAGTTCGGCGGACCGGCGCTTCCCTATTGCGATGGCCTGTGTCCGCCGGGCGAGAATTGCGTTCGCACGGAGAC
>CAZCGF010000409.1:0-1743 GCA_964498115.1 uncultured Planctomycetaceae bacterium
GCAGCGCAAGCTCTGTCAGTACGGCATCCGGGCGCGTGTCGGTCAGGAAATGGGCGATGAGCCGGGATAAGAATCCCGGGTCGTCCTCATCGCTCAATACCCGCAGCCCGTCGAATACCACAGGATCGATCGTGGGATTCGCGATGGTCCGCACGTCCAAGGTAGACAGCGGTACAGCCGGCCGGCGCCACCGCTCAAAGACCGCCGCCAATGAGTCGCTCGTAATCGGCTTGGACACATAGTCGTCCATACCGGCCTGGAGACATCGCTCCCTGTCGCCCTGCATCACATTCGCCGTCATGGCGACAATCGGGACATGCCGCACGAGGGGGGACGGGGACTCCAGCTCAGCCGCGCGATGCGGATCCGCGCCCGGCAGCTCGTGCGTTGCACGGGCTTTATCGAGCCGTTCGGTTTCCCGAATCGCCCGCGTCGCTTCAAAGCCGTCCATTTCCGGCATCTGGCAGTCCATAAACACCATGTCGTAGGCAATGCGGGACAGCGCCTCGACCGCCTCCAGCCCATTCGCCACGACGTCGACACGGTGGCCCAGCCGTTCGAACATACGGACCGCCACCTTTTGGTTGATGACGTTGTCTTCGGCCAGCAGGATCTTCATCCCAACGGCCCTTGTCGCTTCGGCGAGCGTATGCCGCGTGACCAATTCCGCCCCCGACTCGGCGGCACCGTGTGGGGACGCCGCCGCGCCCGGCTCCAGCACCACCTCCAAGCAGCGCAGCAACTGGCTTTCCCGCAGCGGCTTGGTGAGATAGGCCGAGATCCCCATCGCCTTGGCCGCTTTGGCATCTCCGCGTTTGCCGACCGAGGTCAAGAGGATGACGCGCGGAGGAGGCGCGACCGAACCGACCACGGTTTGCGCAAGCTGCAATCCGTCGAACGAGGCCAGGTCGCAATCGATGACCGCCACATCGTAGGCGTCGCCTCGACCCGCCGCGACTTGCAGATGAGGGACGACCGTCACATGGTCACTGACGACCGTCGGCACCAAACCCCACTTCTTCATCAACAACTCTAAAATACGGCAGTTGATGGGCTTATCATCCACGATCAACACGCGTTGCCCCTGCAACGAGCGCCCTTCCGGCGCAACCGATTCAGCCGAAGCCGGTTGCGGTTCAAATCGCGCCGTGAACCAAAACGTGCTCCCCGTGCCTGGGCTGCTGGTCACCCCGATGTCGCCGCCCATCATTTCGACCAGGCGTTTGCAGATCGCCAATCCCAACCCCGTCCCGCCATACTTTCTCGTCGTCGACCCATCCGCCTGGCTAAAGGCCTGAAACAATCCCGCCTGCTGCGCATCCGAGAGGCCGATACCGGTATCGGTGATATCGAACCGGATCACGACGATGCCGTCCTCCTGCGAGACCAGCCGCACCTGTACCACCACATCCCCCTGCTCGGTAAACTTAATGGCATTCCCCACCAGATTGGTCAGCACCTGGCGCACGCGACCAGGGTCGCCACGCAACGCGCTCGGCACCTCGGCGTGAAACAGGCAGGCGAGATTCAGATGCTTGCTCGAAGC
This sequence comes from uncultured Planctomycetaceae bacterium, assembly GCA_964498115.1. Classification (GTDB taxonomy): domain Bacteria; phylum Planctomycetota; class Phycisphaerae; order UBA1845; family UTPLA1; genus UTPLA1. The sequence goes on from CAZCGF010000409.1 coordinate 1,547, forward strand.
CCGCTCTCCAAAGAGATCCAACGCATCTTCGACCGCATGACGCAGATCGAAGTCGATAATCTCCAAACTCATCTTGCCGGCCTCGATCTTCGAAAAGTCCAGAATGTCATTAATAATTGTCAGCAGATGATCGCCGCAATTCCGCACCGCTTCGCCGTATTCCCGTTGCTCCGCCGTCAACTCCGTGTCGAGCAGCA
>CAZCGF010000410.1:0-1704 GCA_964498115.1 uncultured Planctomycetaceae bacterium
CTTGCTGCCATCCGACCTGGCTGAAGGAAGGAGCACCAGCGGCGTCAGCGGTCGTTATACTCCGGAGGAGGCCTTGACGCTGATGCTCGCCGGGACCGGCCTCAGCTATCGAATGACCGAGGCCAGAACGATGACGTTGGAACCAGTGGCGGCAACGCCGATGCCTCCAGCCCCCCTGAGCCAGGAACTTCCGCGGCCCATTCCGAACATGCAGACGCAAGCGGCACCCAAGCCGATAAAGGTGCCGGAAATCGTGGTACAGGAAGTCGAAGATCGCGGATATGCCGTCGATGAATCCTCTTCGGCCACGCGCATTCCCGCTCCGATCCATGACACACCACGCTCGGTGGAGGTCGTGACCCGGCAGGTGCTGGACGACCAAAAAGTGATTCGTTTCAGTGAAGCCCTCCGGAACGTCAGCGGCGTCTCGCAGTCCAGCACGCAAGGCGGACAAGGCGGTACCTTCATGATTCGGGGCTTCGCCTCCGATCTGAACGTCTTCAAAAACGGCTTCCGGGACGACAGTACCTTCAGTGCCCGTGCGCAACGCGACATCATCAACATCGAGAGCGTCGAAGTCGTGAAAGGTCCGCCGTCCTACCTGTACGGCCGCTCTGATCCCGGCGGAGTCATCAACCAGGTCACCAAAGCTCCGTTGAGAAATCCCTACTATTCGGCAGAGATGATCGTCGGCAGTTACGGATTGTACCGCCCTACGATCGACATCGGTGGTCCCCTGAACGAAAGCAAGACGCTCACCTACCGGTTCAACGGCATGTACGAATCGGCGGAGAGTTATCGAGATGGCGTGAAGACCGAACGTATCTTCCTCGCCCCGACCTTCGGGTGGGAAATGAGTTCACGGACGACGTTGCGGTTCGAAGCCGAATACATGTACGACCGCGCGCCTATCGATCGAGGGCTCGTCGCCATCGGCAACGGGGTCGCTCCGATACCGGTCTCGCGCTTCTTGGGTGATCCCTCCCGCAAGCTGGAGACCCATCATGGGAAGGCGACCATTACTCTGTGGCATGACATCAGCAATATGTTCCGGTGGCGAACCGCGTTCAGAACCGCCGTCACCAGCAGCCGCTATTCAAGCCTTGAATCCAACTTCCTGGTCGGAGCCGAGAGCGACGGCATCTTGAATTTGGCGAGGTATGAGATTCCGACGACGGTCCAGAGCCACTACCTGCAAAATGAACTCCATGGCAACTTCACGACCGGCTCGATCAAACATAAAACGATCATCGGAATCGAACTCGGCCGAGAAAACTCATCGGCCACGGCCTCGGGGGATTTCGGCGGCGACACGAGCACGCCGGGCGCGTTCAGCTATATCAATATATTCAATACCAACGACCGGTTATTCTTGAATCCGGCCCTCACGAAATTCAGTGACGCCAGCACACAGAACAACATCCTGGGTGCGTACTTCGGCGACCAAGTGGACCTGTTGGATAACCTGCATGTGCACTTCGGAGGGCGATTCGACCTCTTCGATCAAACCATCACGAATCATCCCGACGATTTTACCGCCACCAGCAGCCAAAACAACAAAACCGATTCGGCCTTCAGTCCTTCAGTCGGTGTGGCCTATCAACCCTGGAAGCCGATAACCCTCTTTGCCAACTACACGGAGTCTTTCGCGCCGCAAAGCGCAGGTTCCAGGAGCATCAACGGCAACCTGTTCAATCCGGAACG
>CAZCGF010000411.1:0-1702 GCA_964498115.1 uncultured Planctomycetaceae bacterium
ACGCGTGCGCCGCCGTGCTTGCCCATCGCCTTGAGGAACGGTGCCGCGCGGTCCAATTCGGTCAGCAGGCCATAGGCATCGACAACGTCCCAGCCCGCGGCGGGCAACTTGTCAATCCGCCGCCCGCGGCTCCCGGCACGCAACCATAGCAACGGCGCAATGCGGGCGAACGCCATGTGGTGGTTGACGGCGACCGGGGTCTCGTAAGTCAAGGTGAAGAACTCGGCGTTCTCCTCGAAGCCGTCGGCCATCGGAAACTGATCCGTGAACTTGTATTCACCCTTGATCGGTTGCCCGTCGGGCGTCTTCCCCGTGATGGCCGCAAGCACACGAGGCTTGGTGATGTTGTCGCAGATGCCGTGCTTTTCCCAGTCGGGGTCACCTGGACGCAGTCCTACTTTCCTCAGTTGCCCTTGCTCGGACGCGGCTACTTCGTTGTTGGTGACGGAGATGCACTGGCGAGCCCCGCCGTCTTGGCGATTTAGACGCATGACCGCATTGGCCGTGGTTCCAGACCCGGCAAAGAAGTCTAAGACTATCGCTTTCGGCTTTCTTGCGACGAAAAGTCGCAGCACGTCCTCTACTGCGTAGATGCTCTTGGGGAAGGGGAAATTGCGCCCTGGCAGTAGTGCACGAAGAGTCTTTGTTCCGTAGTGCTCGGCATTATGAGAGCGCATGTTCCATTGCGTCGGCGGAGCTTTGGCGCCCGGCTCTTCGTAGTAGGCAATCACCGATCCGTCCGCATTTCGGCCCTCCACAATAGCGCGCCCGCTCTCGATATCGGCTATTGGACCACTCTTTAGGTACTGAATGATGTAGGGCTGTGGCTTTCCGGGCTGCGCTTTCCCGGCACGGGCATATCCCTTTTTCCATCGGTCTGAGAACGTTGGAGCTGTGACGCTCCAATTCATTTCTGTTCCATCATCTCGAATCGGAAACACGGCCACGCATCCATTGATTCTCGGGGCCGTGCTTCGGTTATTGGCGTGCGGAATCGGGTCGCCGATCGCCTGAATCATCCCTGTTTTCTCGTTCACGTATATGGGGTAGAACTGAGCGGGTCGCGTTTTTCTAACTGATTGCAGATCTCGCCTCCTAGCTGTCTGCCAGTCGAGGCCTATTCTTTGCGCTTCTTCGTCCTCATCGCCTTGAGCTCTTTCAGTGGCGTCCGCTGCCTTGCTACCTATACGGGGAGAAGTACTGGGTGTTACATCCTGATTGCCAAATCGCAGGATGAATATGTACTCATCGACTCGCTTGAAACCTTCGCTAACGCCAACGCCTTTGGGATTTATCAGGGTCGAGATCATTCTGGGCCGGGCTTCAGCAAAAAGTTGTTCAAGTAATAATCCCAACCGCAGGCATTCCTTTTCGTCGATAGTGACGATTAGTACCGAGTCCGCTGGATTCAGAAGCTCCCGAGCGACTCTTAGTCGCCGTTCCATCATCGCCAGCCACTTGCTGTGCCGGTTGAGATCGTCACCCTCGACTTAGTCGTTGTTGTACTTCCAGTCCTTCGCACCGGTGTTGTACGGCGGGTCGATATAGATGGCATCGACCTTGCCCCGATGCGTGTAGGTCAGTGCCTTCAGGACATGGTAGTTCTCACCGTTGATGACGGTATGAAAGGGCTTGCCTTCGCCACGAGCGACCTTGCCGGTGCTGATCAGCCCCGGATAGATGGTGTCCTTGAACTCCGCGA
>CAZCGF010000412.1:0-1692 GCA_964498115.1 uncultured Planctomycetaceae bacterium
TCCCCGGGAACCTCATCCAACGGCAGTGCAAGGACATGTATTCCTGAAAACCCTTTTGCCTCCGAACAATCGGGCCAATGACGCGAGGAAGACAGATTCAACCGCCAGCGCTCTCGGCCGGAACTCTCATAAGCGATCAGGCAGTCCCCATTCTCCGGCGGACTGATCGCGGCGATAGCGACGCGGTCCCCATGTCCATCAACATCTGCGGCCGTGGCTCCATTTACCAGGATCGGCGAGGAAAACTCATGCAGCAATTGCCAATCTCCCGCACCTTCCATCATTACTTGCAGATACCGCTTTGATTCAGAACGCACCGACTTGATCATCGGATGTTCGGTCAAACGTGGATTGATCGATCGCGACACCCACGCGATGGCGGCAACGGCGCCGAGCGCGACGATGCCGGCAGCTCCTATCCATGCACGCCGGCGCCATTTCTCCCGATCGGTCACAGGTCGATTTGCCTTCAAGGCCGCCAAGACGTCATTCGCTGATGCCAACCGGTCCTCAGGGTTCTTGGCCAGAAGTCGAACTGCCAGACTGGAGAGAGACGGATCGGCAGAACGATGAAACGACCGAGGATCCGGTGGTGTCGAGTCAACTATCTGGCGAATGACGGCTGACGAGGAGGCGGCGCGGAAAGGCGTACGCCCGGTCAGCATCTCGTAGAGCACGACGCCTGCGGAGTAGAGGTCGGTCCGGTGATCGATGTCGGCATCGCCGCGGGCCTGCTCGGGGCTCATATACTGCGGCGTGCCGAATCGCTGCTCTGGCAGCGTCAGCCGGGTCTGCGACGACGCGACTCGGGCGAGACCGAAATCGGTGATCTTCAACTTACCGGCGGTGAACCGATTCAGCGCTGCCGCGTGCCCGCACTCGGGCGAACCGCTCCGCGCGCCCTTATCTTTCTCGCCGACAAGCGGACCGGCGACGTCGAACATCAGGTTGGCGGGTTTGATATCCCGATGAATCAGACCCGCTGCATGAGCCGCGCCGAGCCCCTCGAGAAGCTGCTGGAATGCGGCCCTGACGAAGTTCGCGGGAAGCGGCCCGTGGTCCCGTATCACATCTGCGAGCGAGGGCCCGGCGATGCGCTGCATGACGATGTAATGCGAGCCGTGATGCTCACCGACAGCATTCACGGTGAGAATATTCTCGTGACTGACCGCCGCGGCGGCTCGCGCCTCGCGCTGGAAGCGCGCCAAAGCAGTGGAATCGTCGGTGAGGTCGGGGCGCAGCAACTTGACGGCAACGCGACGGCGAAGCGCTTCGTCATGGGCCTCCAGCACCACACCCATCCCGCCGCGCCCGATGCAGCCGAGAATCTTATAGGGACCGAGCGTGGCCACGTGATCAGCGCCATCGGGCGGAGCGAGAATACCCTGGCGAATCAGGCTGTCGATCGTATGGTCCGTTCGATGAACTTCGCGCAAAGTGGCTATATGGCGGCGCAGCTCATCGGCGATGTCAGGATTTTCGGCGAGGATCTTTGCATCATCGAGCGCCATGCCGCCGGCCCGGCAGTCATGGATTTCGGAGAGAATGCGACCAATGCGAACTTCGCGCGAATCGAGCTTTGATGGGCCCGTCGTGGACATCATGTACCCGGCGCCTAAGACTTGGCGACTTAGGACGACAATTGACTTGGCCGGAAGCCGCCGACCGTGAGGGAATTGAGATCACAATTAG
>CAZCGF010000413.1:0-807 GCA_964498115.1 uncultured Planctomycetaceae bacterium
GGCTTCACGGGGCATGCAAGGGGTTTACAGCACAAAGGGCTCTTGCATTCCGTATCGAGTGGGAGAGGGTGTGAGAGAAGCGATTTCATCCCCGGTTGAAGCCGATGGACCATCAGGTTGATCATCGCCAGATAGATCATGTTCTCGCTGCTGGCGGGCAGCGATTCGTAGTCTTTGCTCATTCGCCGATAGCGGCCGAGCCGATCGAAGGTGCGTTCGACGATCCAGCGTTTCGGCAGCACGGTGAAGCCGAACGCCGCGTCGCATCGGTTGACGATGACCAGCGCCCACCCGCCGAACGACCGGATCCAAGCGACCAGCTTCCCCGCGTAGCCGCCGTCGGCCCAGGTCTTTTTCAATCGCGGATACAGCCCCCAAAGCTTCTTGAGCACCTGCTTGGCGCCGTCGCGATCCTGGACGTCGGCGGAATGAACCACCACGGCCAGAATCAGCCCCTGCGTGTCAACGACGAGGTGCCGCTTGCGGCCCTTGATCTTCTTGCCCGCGTCATAGCCCCGACGCCCCCTTTTCCCGTGGTCTTGACGCTCTGGCTGTCCCCGATCGCCGCCGAGGGCGACTTCTTTCGACTCGCCGCCGTGCAAACCTGATCCCGGAGGACACCGTGAAGCTTCGTCCAAGTGCCGTCCAGTCGAAAGCGGCGATAGTAGTAATGAACCGTCCCCCACGGCGGGAAGCCGTGCGGCAACGGCCGCCCCGAGCAACCCGTGCGAATCAAGTACACGATGCCGTTGAACATCTCCCGCATGTCCACCGTGCGATGCCGCCCTCCGGGCTGAGCCGGCGGGA
>CAZCGF010000413.1:817-1678 GCA_964498115.1 uncultured Planctomycetaceae bacterium
TTCCATTGCTGCTCCGTCAGATCGCTGGGATACGCCGTCCTTGCCATAGGTCGTGGCCTCCATGCCGATGGCGATCATCGGCAGAAAGAGGCCTTCTCACACACCCGCGTATGCCCATCCTCCACGACGCCTTCGACGCCGCGGGCGAAGGGCAAGAGCGAGTTGTCGCGCTGTCCAAGAACTACCTGCATCGCGGGCTGGAGAAGATCATCCTGGCGGCAAGGCTGAAGCAGTGGTCGGACCTGTTCCAAGCCCTGCGTCGAAGCTGAGAGACCGAATGGGCCATGACCCATCCTCAGCACGCCGTCTCGAAGTGGATCGGGCACAGCATGGCCGTCTCGGAGCGGCACTACCTGCAACTCACCGAGGATGTTTTCGACGCTGCGAACGGGTTGGCGGATGTCCGTTCGCAGCGCGCTGCAAAATGCGCTGCATTCGGCGCTGCAAAAGGCGCTGCGGCACTCCCGCGCACTAACGTGCACGCTGACACCTTCGCGGGCGTCGGCGGCGCCGCAAGCGGCCACGACATCGAGACTTGCGGCGCAGCGGCGTGCATCGACGTGAATGGGCCCGCTCGGATTCGAACCGAGAACCAAGAGATTATGAGTCCCTTGCTCTGACCATTGAGCTACAGGCCCGATGGGCTCGCGGCGGCGACACGTGCTGCCGATGCCGAGACCGCGATCGCCGTTCATCGGCGCGCCGGGATCATATCCGCCTCGTGGAGGACCCTCAAAACTGGGCTTGTTTGCCCCAAGGTGGTCGATGTTTGACCGACCCGCGAGCAATAGCTAGATTCGCCGCGTGGACTCGCCGTTCTCGACGATCAGGCCGGCGGGCACCCTCGGGGGCAGGGGGGGC
>CAZCGF010000414.1:0-1660 GCA_964498115.1 uncultured Planctomycetaceae bacterium
AACCGGCGGGTCAATTCGTCGCATAGCATCCGTGCCAGGGGGACTTCCGCGAGGCGCAGGTGCCCGGCGGCATCGAGCGGCACCTTCTTGCCGAGCAGACGCTCCAGTTCTTCCTTGTCTCCAAGGCGATAGGCGAGGCCCTCGGCGACGACGGCGACGCCATCGGCCCGACCGTTCGCCAGGCGCTTGATCATCGCTCCTTCGAGCACGTCGGCGACCTGCGCGAGGCTGACGGTTTCGCCGAACTCCTCGGGGATGAGGGTGACGGTCGAGCCGGTCGCCTTGCCGATGCCCAGGGCGAGGAAGCCGGCGTGACGGCCCATGGCCACGACGATGTACCAGCGGCCCGTGGTGCGGGAGTCTTCCATGAGGTTGGCGACGAGTTCGCTGCCGAGGTGGCGGGCGGTGGAGAAGCCGAAGGTGGGGATGTCGCCGGGCAGTGGCAGGTCGTTGTCGATCGTTTTCGGCACGTGGACGACGCGGATGCGGCCGTTGGTCCGCTCGGCTACGAAGCGTGCGGAGAGGGCAGTGTCGTCGCCGCCGATGGTGACGACGTGGGTGACGCCCATCTCGGTGAAATGCCGCAGGACGAGATCGACTTTCTTGGAATCCGGCCGGACGACCGTGGACTCGCCGAGCTTGTCTTCGTCGAGGAGGGTCTGGCGGGCGGTGCGCAGGATCGAGCCGCCTTCGAAGTGAATCCGCGCGACATCCCGGATCTTCAGCTCGACGGTGTGCCGCTCGGGCACGAACTTGTCCGAGGCCAGCCACTTGAAGCCGTCGTAAATGCCGACGACGGAGAGGCCCTTGTTGATCGCCTCGATGGTCGCGGCACCGATCACGCCGTTGATGCCCGGCGCCGGACCGCCGCCGACGAGGATCGCGAGTTTTCCATGGCGCATGTTTCGCCCCTGTGAAAGCAGTCTGGTAAAACGATTAACAGCGAGATTATAGCTCCTGAATGCGGGAAAAGAAGCGGTCTCGCCAAGGCCCCGCTTCGTCTCCCGATCGGCAGAATGGCGATGCGAATCGATGATCGGCGGCGAGGGGGGCCTATCGCGTCCGGGAGGCGAGATTATCGAGCACGTTCATGAAATTGATGAAGCTGTCGTAGGGCGATTCGTACGGATTGAAGTACTGATGGACCACGCCGTCCGCAAAGGACTTCGTGGACATGTAATAGAAATGGTCTGAGTTCTGGAGTCGCCGCCAGTCGGACAGGAGGGTGGGATCGCCCTTCGCCTTGACGGCCTTTTCCAGGGCGTACAGCTCCTGCAGGGCATTGGACTGCATGGCATTGCCGAGCCAGGCGGAAACATCCCTTTCCGTGTCGGCCCAGCTCACCAGGTGCGGGGCGTTCATTTCGCCGGCGGGCTCGAAGCTGCGCAGGACCTCGCTGGGCGTCATGAAGCGATTGTCGGGATGGCGGAGTATTTCGGCCGGCAGCCGCTGGAGGAACTCGAAGATGCCCGTTTCGGCCCACTGGTGTTCGCCGATCGTCTCGTAGTCCATGAACAGATTGACCGTCTGCGCCCCCTCGCCCAGGGCGCAGATCCACTCGGCGAACTTTTCCGGCGTGAGGGGCCACTGCGGCCAGGAGCGATCGCTGAAGCGGAAGGCGATGTCGTCGGAAAGCCGGTAGTTCTTGAGCAGCAGCTTT
>CAZCGF010000415.1:0-1649 GCA_964498115.1 uncultured Planctomycetaceae bacterium
ATCATTCGCTCGGCCAGGGGCTTCATCGCCGCGGACATCTTGCGGTAGTCCATCGTGCAGACGTTGAAGTAGAAATCCTCGAACGCCTCGGTGGACATCTCCGCCATCTGGGCCATTGACGGGCTGGGCCAGCGGATGACGACCCAGCGGGTTTTCTTGACGCGCATCTGAATGTGCACCCGCTGCCATACCGACTTTTCATATAGTCCCTGGGCGTCGGACGGGACATCGGATAATTCGCTGACGTTTGGATTGCCGCGAGCGCCGATGTAGCAGGCCATTCGCTTCATCAAGGCCTCTTCGTGATCGGCGATGATATCCCATCCCTCTCGGCTACCGGACAGCATCATGGCCCGCCGAATCTGGTTCGATTCGAGCTTGACGACCGGCACGGCCCCGGCGGCGCGGGCCGTGCGGATGAGTTCGCAGGTGAATTCGTGCGGGACATCGATCGCTTCAATGAGGATCGTCTCGCCTGTTCTAACGGCGCATGAGTAGTTGACGAGCACGTCGGCCAGTCTGGCCATTCGCGGATCAGTCATGGCATCTTCTCCAGGTATTCTCCCTCGCATCCAACGGCAGGGGCATCTTAACCGATCGCTCGCAGTTCCATTTCCGAGCGCCCCTTTTCCCGCCTGCCGCTCATATTCGGGCGCAATCTTTGCGCCATACGCGAAATTTCGTGTTTTTTCGCACAACTGCTGTGCAAAACGCTTGATTAGTGTTCGCAATTGTGTAAGTATACATCCCAGCGCTCGATTGAGTTTCGCCGGATCAAATCGGAGCGGGGTGTCGATGTGATCCTTCTGCAGGCTCGGCCGCAATCTGTCCCGAGAATCCCAATCGATGCCTCGCGCATCGATGCGGGCGGTTCGCATTTCCCTCCCATCTCAATGTTTCATTGTGTATCCGGGGATCGCAGTCCCCTACCCGTGGTCCAATACTGTGGAGAATGTCTATGAAATCCCTGCATGCACCGCTTTCGCTGGCGATGGCATTGTGCGTCATGATTGGCGCAGGACAGTCGCACGCCGCGCCGATCACCGACCCCGGCTTTTTCAATGCCATTTCGCACACACACCTCACCTTTGAATTGAACGGCGCCGGCGTTCCGTTTTCGCCGATCCTTGCCAGCCAGACGCTGCCCAGCAGCGAATACGCCGCGCAGGGCGTCTCCTTTCTTCCCAGCACCCGACTCACTCGGGACAACGACTCCTGCTTTCGCTTTGTGCAGGATTTCGCCGGCGGTTCCACGCCCTACGGCCTGATCGCGTCGCAAACCCAAACCATGGTCTTCAACCCGCCCGTCAGCGCGTTTGGGTGCGTCTTTGTCGCCATTGCGTTTCAGAACGCGACCTTCACCGCCAAGGACATCCACGGCGCGGTCATCGAGACGGCCGTCTTCACCGGCCCCTTTATTGATGGAACGGGCTGCGGCTTTCTCGAGTACGGATTCATCGGCATCACGTCCACGACTCCGATCGCCAGTGTGGACGTCGCCGCCTTCTCCGGCGTGATGGACAATCTCCGCTTCGCGCTGCTCGACGCCGACACGGACGGCGTGCCTGATGCGACCGACAACTGCGTCACCACGCCGAATGCCGACCAGGCCAATGCGGACGGCGATGCGCTGGGCGATGCCTGCGACG
>CAZCGF010000416.1:0-1620 GCA_964498115.1 uncultured Planctomycetaceae bacterium
GGCCTTCTGGACCAACCCAAAAACTTTTTCCAACGCGGTGCCGAGCCCTTCGGGATTTTTTCCTCCGGCCTGCGCCATCTCAGGACGCCCTCCCCCGGTCCCGCCCACTTCCGTTGCCATCTCCTTAATAAGTTCGCCCGCTTTCAGACGGCCCACCAGATCCTTCGTCACCACGACGAGCAGCGACACCTTGCCGTCATTCGCCGCCCCGAGCGCCACGACGCCACTGCGCAGTTTGTCACGCAATTGATCGGCCAACGCCCGCATGCCATTCACATCGAGGCCGTCCGTACGTTGCGCGTGGACCTGCACACCCTTGATCTCGCGCGCCTGCGCGTCGCCGGACGAGGTGCTCGCCATCTTGAGCTTCACTTCGGCGAGTTCCCGTTCCTTTTCTTTCAGTTGCTCGCTCAACTTGCGGGTACGGGCGACGACTTCACCCGGCGCCACTTTCAGGAGGTCGGACAACTCACGAACATCCGCTTCCAATCGCTTGAGCGAATCCAATGCGCCGCTGCCGGTGAGACATTCGATGCGGCGCACACCGGCGGCCACCCCCGATTCGGACACGATCCGGAAGAGGCCGATTTCGCCCGTCCGCCGGCAATGCGTACCGCCGCACAATTCCTTGCTGAAGGTATCGATGTGAACCACTCGCACCTGATCGCCATACTTGTCGCCGAAAAACGCCAGCGCCCCGCCGGCCACGGCTTCCTGCACTCCCATCACATCGGTTTGCACCGGCTGATCCTGGCGCACCTGCTCATTGACGATCGATTCGATCTCGTCGATGTCGCGTGAGGCCAATGGACGGAAATGCGCGAAGTCGAACCGCAACCGATTCGGCGCCACCAGCGACCCGTACTGTTTCACATGCGGCCCCAACAGATCCCGCAGGGCGGCATGCACCAAATGCGTCGCGGTATGATTGCGGGCCGCATCGTGCCGAGTGCGACGATTCACAGCGAGCTGCAACCGCTCTCCTTCACGGATCGAACCGGAGGTAACTACGCCCTTGTGCACAATCAAAGTCGGCACCGGCCTGGTGGTTTCACGAATCTCCACACGGCCATCGGGGCCGGTCAGGATCCCCTGATCGCCTGCCTGTCCGCCGCCCTCCGCGTAGAACGGCGTGACATCCAGCACGACTTCGATCTCGTCACCTTCACGCGCTTCTTTGACCAGCCGATCGCCCTTGAGCAACGCCTGCACGACACCTTCCGAATTCAGGTGTTCGTAGCCGACGAATGCCGTGGTGCCGACACGAGCGGCCACTTCACTCAATGCAGGGCGGGCCGTCTCATTTTCGAAGCCCCCCGTTTTCCTGGCGCGCGTGCGCTGCTCTTCGATGGCCGCTTCGAATCCGGTTTCATCCAGCCGGATGTCCTGCTCACGGCAGGCTTCCGCAATGAGGTCCATCGGAAACCCATAGGTGTCATACAACTTAAAAATTTCGGTACCCGAGAGCATGTTTTGACCGGAGGCCCGCACCTTGGTCAGCATGTCGTTGAGAATCGGCAAGCCCTGATCGAGCGTGGCGATAAACCGTTCTTCCTCACCCCGTGTCGCCTCGGCCACCGTGCCGGCTGCCGGGCGCAACTCGTGATAGGCCTCGCCCAT
>CAZCGF010000417.1:0-1613 GCA_964498115.1 uncultured Planctomycetaceae bacterium
CTTCGGGGGGTGGCTCATTGATCACGCCCCAGAACGTGCCCAATTCTCTCACGGCCGTGAGAAACTGGTGAAACTCGACGGGCTTCACGACGTAGGCATTTGCGCCGAGGGCATAACTTTCGGCTAGGTCTTTTTCCTCCCTCGAAGAGGTCAACATGACGACGGGAATCGGACGCAGGCTGATGTCGGACTTAATGGTGCGGAGCACTTCGAGCCCGTTGACCTTGGGCATTTTGAGGTCCAGAAAGACAACGGCGGGATTGCCTTTGAGGCGTGACTTGAATTGCCCGCGGCAATAGAGATAGTCCAAAACCTCGGCGCCGTCGTGACACAGGACGACCTTATCGGAGATATGCTCTTCTTCCATGGCCGCGAGCGCGAGTTCCGCATCCCGGGGGTTGTCTTCGGCCAGTAAGATTGGTTTTGCAGCCGTCATGTTCGCGGTCTCCTGGTTGGGAGGGTGACAAAGAACGTTGCGCCTTGATCGGGGATGCCTTCAGCCCACACTCGCCCTCCGTGGCGATGGACGATTCGACGTACATTGGCGAGGCCGATGCCGGTCCCTTCAAATTCATCTGCGCGGTGCAGCCGCTGGAAAACGCCGAAGAGTTTGCCGAGGTATTGCATATCGAACCCTACTCCATTGTCTCGGACAAACACGGTGATTTCCCCGGCACTTTGTTTCTCAAGTCCAACGGCGATCTTGGCGATGGGCCGCGTGCTGGTGAACTTGAGCGCATTCGAAATCAGATTCACAAATACCTGTCGGAGCATAGCGGGATCGCCCGGTACTTCCGGCAGTGTGTCAATTGTCCAGGATATTTCCCGTCCTTGCAAGTCAAGACGTAAATCGTAAAGGATGGTCTTAATCAGCTGATCGAGATTGACCGTGGTGTGAAGCATTTCTTGACGGCCCATGCGAGAAAAGACGAGGAGATCATCGATCAACTGGCCCATCTGTTTGGCCGAGTCGGAAATCGTTTGAAGGTAGCGCTTGGCCTTGTCATTCAGGCTGTCGCCGACAGCTTTGCTCAGGAGCGAGGCATAGCCATCGATGTGGCGGAGCGGGGCACGGAGGTCGTGCGAGACCGAGTAACTGAACGCTTCAAGCTCTTTGTTGGCCGCTTCGAGGAGTTCTCCGCGAAGTTGGAGTTCCGCGGCGACCTTACGACGAGCGGTAATATCGTGCCGGATGAGGTAATAGACGGAGGCGAGGAGCACCAGTTGGAGCAGCGCTCCTAAGGCGAGGAGCACAATGGTATTGGTTGTGCTGAGCGTCGATTCGCTGAGGCGTCGACGCAAACTCTGGCGCTCGTCGCCCTCCATTTCAGCGATGATCCGGTGAATGGCCGCGAGTTCTCGTTTGGCCGCTCCTTCAAGGGCGATGCGACGGACGGCTTCGAATCCCCCTCCGTCCCGTTTGGCGATCGCTCCCGTTTCCGCGTTGATCTGCTGCTCGATCAGCTTCTGGAGTGTCTCGACTCGACCCTCTTGCAGCGGGAGCCCTGCGGTGAGGTCTTTCAGATACTTCAGATAGGTTGGTTTCTGCTCCGTGAGCGACCGGAAGCTCTTCAGGTAGACGACTTCTCCGGTGACGAGATAACGGCGATGGT
>CAZCGF010000418.1:0-1574 GCA_964498115.1 uncultured Planctomycetaceae bacterium
AAGTGATGGACATCGCGCGGCTCGCCGGTTTCCACTGTCAGGCCCACTTCGGTTCTCGTGCATTCGCGCACCAGGTGGTGATGCACCGCCGCCACGCCGAGCAGGCTCGGAATCGGCGCGTAGTCCGCATTCACCCCGCGGTCGCTGAGGATGAGAAATTTATAGCCTTCGCGAATCGCCTGCGAAGCCTGCCGACAGAGATCGTCCACCGCCGCGCCCAACCCTTCCGGGCCTTCGGCGACGCGGAACAACATCTTCAGCGTCTTGCTCTTAAAATTGGGGTCGTTAATCTCGCGGATCTTCTGCAGATCGGCGTTCGTCAGGATCGGCTGCTTCACCCGGATGCGCCGGCAGGATTCCGGATGTTCATCCATCAGATTAGGCTTGGGCCCGATGCTGGTCGTGAGCGACATCACGAGCTCTTCGCGGATCGGATCGATCGGCGGATTCGTGACCTGCGCAAAGAGTTGCTTGAAGTATTTGAACAGCAGTTGCGGCCGATCCGACAACACCGCCAGCGGCGTGTCCGTGCCCATCGACGAGATCGCCTCCTGCCCCTCCACCACCATCGGGGTGATGACCATCTTCAGTTCTTCGACGGTGTAGCCGAACGCCTGCTGGCGCTGCCGGATCGTGGCATGATCCGGCTGCGGCACGTTGATCGGATCCGGCAACTCATCAAGCGAAATCCGATATTGAGCCACCCATGACCGGTAGGGTTTACGGCGCACGATATCGGCTTTGACTTCTTCGTCGTCGATGATGCGGCCTTGCACGGTGTCCACGAGGAACATCCGTCCCGGCATCAAACGGCCCTTCTGCCGAATCCGCTGCGGGTCCATCGGAAGCACGCCCGCTTCGGACGCCAGCACCACCAGACCGTCGGTAGTCACCTGATAACGACAGGGACGGAGCCCATTTCGATCCAGCGTGGCGCCGATCAGCTTGCCGTCGGTGAAACACACGGCAGCCGGTCCGTCCCAGGGTTCCTGCATGGCGGCGTGGTACTCGTAGAATCCACGGCGATCCAGGTCCATCTGCGGATTGGCGACCCAGGGTTCGGGAATCAACATCATCATCGCGTGCGGCAGCGACCGCCCGCCGAGCACCAGGAATTCGAGCGCGTTGTCCAAACAGGCCGAATCACTCTGGTTCTCGTACACGATGGGAAACAGTTTCTGCATGTCTTCGCCGAACAGTTCGGTGTTCAGCCGTCCCTGTCGAGCGCGCATCCAATTCACATTGCCCTTCAACGTGTTGATTTCACCGTTGTGGCAAATGTAGCGATAGGGATGGGCCAGCGGCCAGGTCGGGAAGGTATTCGTGCTGAAGCGCGAGTGCACGAGGGCCAGGCCGCTCGTCACGCTGCTGTCGGTCAGGTCTTGATAGTACTGGGGAATCTGATGCGGCAGTAACAGGCCCTTATACACGATGGTGCTGCTGGACAGACTGGGGATATAGAAGTACTCACGCCCTTCGATGGCGGATTCCCGCACCGCCCGCTCCGCGCACTTCCGGATCACATACAGGCGTCGCTCGAATTCGTCGTCGGTGAAAATCCCGCGCGCGATGAA
>CAZCGF010000419.1:0-1569 GCA_964498115.1 uncultured Planctomycetaceae bacterium
AATGGTCATGCATTGGCCCAAGGGGATCAAAGCCAGGGGCGAGGTACGCTCACAGTTCCACCACGTCATCGACGTCGCCCCCACCGTCCTCGAAGCCGCCGGCATCCCCGAGCCCAAAAGCGTCAACGGCATCGCCCAGCGCCCGATGGACGGCGTCTCCATGCTCTATTCGACCGACGACGCCAAAGCCAAAGACCGCCGCACCACCCAATACTTCGAGATGTTCGGCAATCGCGGCATCTACCACGACGGCTGGGTGGCCTGCACCCGCCACTCCATCCCGTGGCTCATGGCGCATCTCCCCGCCCTCGCGGACGACGTCTGGGAACTCTACAACGTGGAGGAAGACTTCAGCCAGGCGAACGACCTCGCCGGCGAGAACCCTGCCAAACTCAAAGAACTTCAGGAACTCTTCATGAAAGAGGCCGAACGGAACTTCGTGTTGCCCATCGACGATCGCCGCGTCGAACGCTTCAACCCCGCCATCGCCGGCCGGCCGGACCTCATGGGCGGTCGCAAGTCGCTTACGGTCTATGAGGGCATGACCGGCATCATGGAGAACGCCTTCATCAACATCAAAGGCGTGCATCACACCGTGACGGCCGAAGTCGAAGTGCCCGACGCCGGCGCGAACGGCGTGATCATCGCCCAGGCCGGCTACTTCGGCGGATGGACGCTCTACCTGAAGGACGGCAGGCCGCACCACGAGTACAATTTCTTCGCCCTGGAGCGCACCAACATCAAGGGCGACGACGCCCTCGCCCCCGGCAAACACACGATCCACTACGAGTTCATCCCCGAATCCACCCATCCCGGCGCCGGCGGCATATCGATCCTCAGCGTCGACGGCAAAAAAGTCGCCGAAGGCCACATCCCCAAAACCCAGCCCTTCGCCTTCTCCGGCGATGAAGGCGCGGACGTCGGCGTGGACGGCGAAACGAACGTCTCTCCCGACTACGAACAGGGCGAAAACGCCTTCACCGGCAAGATCGTCAAGGTCACCGTAGCCCAGAAGTAAGGCCCGTAGCCTCACTCCTTGTGGGTGACGAATTTGACTGGAGTAAAACCATGCGTTGCCTCTTGATCGCCGGCGTCGTATCACTCCTGAATCTCGCGCAGTTCGCCACCGCGCAGGACGAACCGGCGCAATCCGCCGCCACCAAACCCGAATCAAGTCCCGAGACGAATCCCGGCGCGCCGGGGCCGACCACGCAACCGATGGCCCTGCAATCGCTGATCCCCACGCTTCCCGACTATTCCGGCGACGTCTGGAAACGCGGCTACCTGACCGGCGACTGGGGCGGCGCCCGGACCGAACTCGCCAATCACGGCATCCTCTTCGACTTCACCGTGACGCAGGTCCTTCAGCAAAACGCCCACGGCGGCAAGAATACCAAGGGCGCCCTCGAATACGGCGGCTCCGCCGATTACACCCTCCGGCTGGACACCGCCCGCATGGGCCTCTGGCCCGGCGGTCTCATCACCCTGCACGGCGAGACGCAATTCGGCCGCAGCGTCAACGGAAACGTGGGCTCGCTGGCGCCCTCAAACTTCAAATCGCTGCTGCCC
>CAZCGF010000420.1:0-1565 GCA_964498115.1 uncultured Planctomycetaceae bacterium
ATCCAGAGTCCGACCTCGAACCTGGCAGGCACGATCTCCTCACTCCCCTCTTCGCTTCGCCAGGTGCAGTCGCTACAGACCGGCCGTTGCGCGGCACTGGCCGATAGCCGGTCCAGCAGCCTGATCGTCGCCGGGCGCGATATCCTTCCGACGGAACCGGGCGGCTGGTCGCCCAGTCCCTTCGCGCTCATGGGCGAAGAGACCGATTATCTTGCCAGCGCGTCACCGCCGGTCGGCGCCATGATCGCATCGGCCGATGCCCCGGTCTCATTGCGCCGGTTAACCCCCGCAGGCTTTCTGACACAGCGCTTCGCGGAGAATGGATTGACTGGATGCCGAGCGTAAGGTCGAGGCTTGGATGAGGACTCACATATCGTTTGCGCGGCCGAGCGCAGGCATCGCCCTTTCTGCGGGTTTCGTCATGCTGCTCACGTTGGCCCCTTCATCACTCCCGGCCCAAGCCCTTCCGCCGGTCTTCGATCCGACCGGCCGATCCGGTGAACCGCCCGGCCCGCTCAAGAAGGAGTTCAGGCCGCCGGCTCCCCCGCCGGGCATGGTGCTGCCGCCGGTGCCACAGGCGCCGGATAGCGACGTTCAGCGGCAATTGGGACAGATCCGCGTCTTCGTGCACGACATTCATGTGACCGGCAACACCGTCTTTACGGAGGCGGAGATCGACCAGGTCACGAAGCCGTTCAAAGGCCGCACCCTCACGACGGATGACCTGGAGCGGCTGCGGCTGGCGCTGACCCTGCTCTACGTCAATCGAGGCTACATCACGTCGGGCGCGATTATTCCCGATCAGGACGTGACGCTCGGAGTCATCACCTATCACATCGTCGAAGGCACGGTTGCGCGGATTGATGTGGAAGGGACCGACTGGTTCCGTGACGGCTATCTGCGCGACCGGGTGGAACTGGGCGTCAAAACCCCCTTTGCCATCACACCGCTGCAGGAACGGCTGCAACTGCTCCAACAGGACCAGCGTCTCGAGCGCATCAACGCAGAACTCCGCCCCGGCGATCACCGCGGGGAGAGCGTGCTGAATCTGCGGGTGAAAGAAGCCTCTCCCTGGAAAGCCTGGCTGGATTTCAATAACCATCAGACACCGGTCGTGGGCGCCGAACGGGGGCTGGCGACTATCGCCCACCAGAATGTCACCGGCCACGGCGATGCCTTCAGCTTTACCTACGGCCGGTCGCGCGGCGTGAATCCGATCATCGATACCTCCTACACGATTCCGGTAAATCGGTACGATACGACCCTGTCGGCCTACTACCGGCGCAACGACTTTCTCGTCGTCGATCAGAGCTTCCGTTTTCTCGACTTGAAAGCCGACGCTGAGATCTTCGGCATCACGCTCCGCCAACCGCTCTACAAGACGCTCACCGATGAGTTTGCCGTCGCGATCACCGGAGAACGGCTCTATAACAAGGTCACCTCCGCCTTCGACCAGGCCGGACTCCCTTCGCTGTTCATTCCCGGCTCATCGGACACCGGCGTCAACACAGTCAGCGCGCTCCGCTTCATTCAAGAGTATGTGCACCGCACCGGGAACGCGGTGA
>CAZCGF010000421.1:0-1541 GCA_964498115.1 uncultured Planctomycetaceae bacterium
TACATCTCCCTCGACGATGTCGAGCCTGACCGTCAAGTTTTGACGCTCTTCCCGGCCCGCCTGCTCTTGAGGGATGAGCTCCTCCCTTTAAGGCGGATCAACGGGAGCGTCGAGATCGCCACCAGCCGGCTCTTCGCGACCGCGGGGCTGGATACCCTGAAGACGATGACGGGTTTGAATCTCAAACCCGTTCTCGCTTCGAGCGAGGCCATTCGGCGCGAGATGAAGAAACGGCTCGGAGTGGGCGCGGACACGATCGACACTCTGGGAGAAGAAACACCGCTCCAGGTGGTGGATGAAAATGGAGAGGATGACACGAATCTGGATGACGCGGCGGAGGATGCGTCCATCATCCGATTCGTCAACCAGGTGTTGAAGGATGCGATCGATCTTCGAGCCTCGGATATTCACCTGGAGCCGTTCGAGGACGAGCTTCGAATTCGGTATCGCATCGACGGAGTGCTGCAAGAAGTGCCAGTGCCGGCGCAGGTGAAACGGTTTCAACCCGCCATCGTGTCGCGGGTGAAGATCCTGAGTCACCTTAACATCGCCGAGAAGCGGCTTCCTCAGGACGGCCGCATCAAGATAAGAGTTGATGAAAGCGAGGTGGACATCCGGGTTTCCGTGATTCCGATGCTCCACGGCGAGGCGGTGGTGATGCGGTTGCTGCGACAGAATTCGACACTGCGCGGCATGGGTGAGCTGGGAATGGACCATCGGGAGCTGAAATCGTTCCGGCGCGTCCTGGGTCTCCCCCACGGCATCATATTGGTCACGGGCCCCACGGGCAGCGGCAAGACCTCGACTCTCTACACCGCGCTCGGGGAGATCAACGACTCGGTCCGAAAGATCATCACGATCGAAGACCCCATCGAATACCAGCTCAAGGGCGTCAACCAGATTCAAGTTTCCGAGAAATCGGGGTTGACGTTCGCCCGCGGCTTGCGCGCGGTTTTGCGTCACGATCCCGATGTGCTGCTGATCGGGGAGATTCGGGATCGGGAAACGGCCCAGATTGCCGTGCAGGCCTCGCTGACAGGTCACCTGGTGTTTTCAACCCTCCACACCAACGACGCGCCCGGGGCGCTCACCCGGCTGGTGGATATGGGCGTCGAGCCCTACCTTGTCGCGTCGTCGCTGGAGGCGGTCCTCGCCCAGCGGTTGGTGCGTGTTTTGTGCGCGCACTGCAAGGAAGTGGACGATTCCAGTACGGCGCGCACGCTCCGCTCGGAGTTGGGCATTTCGCCGTCCATTCCGTTTTTTCGGGCGGTAGGATGCCGGGAATGCCGCCAGACGGGCTATCACGGCCGCCGTGGCATCTTTGAGTGGATGGACACGACCCCAGAGATCCGGCGGATGATCCTCAAACAATGCTCCAGCGGGGAGATTCGCGATGCCGCGCGCAAGTCGGGGATGAGGGCGCTTGCGGACGACGGCTGGAGATTGGTGAAAGAGGGCAAAACAACACCAGAGGAAGTGCTGCGTGTGACCAAGGACCAATCTCTTGGCGAGGGCTCGAGAGACACCAAAGCGGAGCTCGT
>CAZCGF010000422.1:0-1508 GCA_964498115.1 uncultured Planctomycetaceae bacterium
CTGCCGGAAGTGCCGATGAATGCAAGACGGTCGTCGAGGGCTGCGTCCGGGATCACTTCTTCTTCCCCTTCTTAGCCAGATATTTTAGGGTTTCGTTTATTGGCTGATCCCAAGCGGGATTTTTCACCGGATGATTATACGGTAGTCCTGCCGTCGCAAATTGTTCTGCCTCCTCGTCTCTCGGTACTAGGTCCTTACGACCAGCTTTGATGGCCCTCTTAGAGAATTCATCGATCGATTTTGTTAGGGCCTTATCTTCATCGCGAAGCCGCTTTATTTCCAACATTATGTCAATAAATTTGGACCTCCCCTTTTCAAGGAGGTCAATTAACTCTTGTGGAGACGTGCGCTTCAACTCGTCTTTCTTAAATTCCTCGTGCCGGCGATCAGCGGCGCGCATCGCGGTGTCCCAATCGCTCAACTGCTCTTGCTGTTCACGGATGCGCTCTTTGATTGCCCGGAATTCCGTTCCACCCTTCAAGACGGCATCCTCACGCGAGTCTTCCAACGCGTCGAGCTCGCGCTGACATTCAATCCTCGCCTGTTGCATCTGAGGAATCAGAGCTGCCACTTCAGCGGCAGTGCGGGCCTTTCGAAGCTGTTCGATCAATACAGAATCAAAAACACTGGTCTGATGTATCATTTTTTCTTCCCCTTCTTCCTGGCCTCGATCTCCGACTTCTTCTTCTCGATAATCATGCTGTAATCGTTCTTCGGCTGGTCGTTCGTCGCCAGCCGGTCGTATATCTGTTTCCCGCGCCACGGCACTTGCGCGAGTCCCATCGTCTGCCGGGCCGCGATCCGGTCATCGATCTTCGCGGACCTCGCGGCTGCGTTCGTCACGATCTCGCACGGCACGATGAGCTTGACGGCCATGTCGTCCGGCATGGTGTAGGCAAGCGCGCACTCGGGGCGCTTCGGCTTCTCAGGCGCGGGCATCATGACGCCGGTTCCGAGAATGACGGTCGCTATCCCGGCGCTGAGTAGCGCTGTCGCAAGGTGGCTATGTGCAATCATTCTGTGGCCTCATGAAAAGCGTTGGCGTTGGCGTTGGCGAAGGCGAGGGCGCGGGCGAGGGCGAGGGCGTGGGCGCCGGCGCTGGCGAAGGCGGAGTTAGAACCCATCGTGCCCCTCCGCATGCCGCCGCAGCATCTGTGGATCGCGGCGGAGCAATTCCGCTTCACCAAGGCTCACGTCGTCCTCGACGTGTTCCCTCGCCTCCGCCTTCGCCCGCCTGTGCAGCCTCACCAGATAGACGGTGAGAGCCGCGACAAGGCAGAGGCCGAAGGCTATGGCGAGGGCCAAGATCATCCGTTCGCGGCCTTGTTGTCGGCGACGATTTCCGCGTCACGGTCACGCCAGCCCGACTGCCACGCCTCGCTCATCGCTTCGTTGCCGCGGAGCGCGTCGGGAACGCTGGCGAGCGCCTTGCCCTGGTCGCGCGCAAGCTGGCCCTCGCGGTAGGCATCGGCGGCGGACGGCTCGGCCTGTTCCCCGGTCTGCGGCGC
>CAZCGF010000423.1:0-1503 GCA_964498115.1 uncultured Planctomycetaceae bacterium
CGCGGACCTTCCCAGCGCTGGTGAATGAGGTGGAGGCGGGCATCGCCCGCGATGAGTTCTTGGCCACCTACAAACAGACTTGAACCACGTGAGGCGCATTCATGCAATCCACAATCACCGGCCGCGCTTATGTTCTCGGCGATAACGTCGATACCGATCAAATCATCCCGGCGCAATACCTGACGTTCAATCCGTCGGTTCCGGAAGAGTACAAAATGTTCGGCAAGTACGCCCTGTCCAGCGTGCCGCCGGCTCAGGCCGGATTGCCGAAGGGGCATGTGCCGTTTCATACCAGGGACGAATTCGTCTCCGACTACCAGATCATCATCGGCGGCAAGAACTTCGGCTGCGGTTCGTCGCGCGAACATGCGCCGATCGCCCTGGACGCCGCCGGCATCAAGTGCGTGGTCGCCGAGTTCTATGCCCGCATCTTCTTTCGCAACTCCGTCAACGGCGGCTACATCATCCCGTTCGAGACGCCCGACCGGCTCTGCGAGCAGATCTGCACGGGCGATGAAATAAAGCTCGACGTAACGGCCGGCACGTTGACCAATCTTACCACCAAGGAGACTTGGAAACTAAAGCCGCTCGGCGAGGTCGCCCCGATCATCGACGCCGGCGGCATCTTCGCGTACGCCAAGAAAGTGGGGATGTTGAAGGCGTGATCAGGTGGCCGCGGGGCTTGCCCCGCGCGACCCATTCGCGCCCATGGCCCGTGAAGCAAGCTCCGTGGCCAAATAACCCGAACTGTTGCTCATCATCCACGGCGGCAGGCCGCCGTTATCCTCCAGCATCTGCGCATATTCCGCCAGCGAATCGACGACGATCTCCGGACGATACTGGTACCTCGGCAAGTCTGAGCGGCGGGTGCCGCCCGAAAGTACCAGAATCGTGTGATACCCGAGCTGCACGCCGCCAAGGATGTCGGTTTCCATGGTGTCGCCGATCATGATGGTCTCGTCGGTCGCGCAGCCGATCTCCTTGCGTGCGGCCCGCATCATGATGGGGCTGGGCTTACCGACGGAGAACGCCTTGACGCCGGTCGCGGTTTCGAGCATCGCGACCATGGCGCCGCAGCCGGGGCGGATGCTGTTTTCGGTGGGGCAACTGGGGTCGAGGTTCGTGGCGATCAGCTTCGCCCCCTGATGGATCATGCGCACGGCCGTCTCGACCATCTCGAGATTGAACGTGCGGCCTTCGCCGACGACGACGTAATCGGGATCGTGATCGACGACGGCATAACCGTTGGCATGCAGGGCCGTATGCAGTCCTCCTTCGCCGATCGCGAACGCGGTCCCGCCGGGTTTTTGCAGAGCGAGAAAACGCGCGGTGGCCATGGCGCTGGTGAAGACATGTTCCGCTTCCACCTCGATGCCCAGGCGCGCAACCTTGGTCGCGATGTCTCGGCGAGCGCGCTGGCTGTTGTTTGTTAACAGGCGAAACGGAATCTGACGATCGCGCAAGCTGCGGATAAAAGAATCGGCGCCGGGAATCAACTCGTGG